>NZ_LOKU01000024.1:0-71488 GCF_002211295.1 Rhizobium sp. N122
TCGACTACGGCGCCTTCACGCCGATCCAGGTGGCCGCGACCCATGCGCTGAACGGCGACGGTTCCGACATTGCGGAGGTTCGCAACGTCTACAAGCGTCGCCGCGACGTCATGGTCGAAAGCTTCGGAAAGGCCGGCTTCGACGTGCCGCCGCCGGCTGCCACCATGTTCGCCTGGGCAAAGATCCCGGAAAAGTTCCGTCATCTCGGTTCGCTGGAGTTTTCCAAGCTGCTGGTCGAGAAGGCCGACGTCGCCGTTGCACCGGGTATCGGCTTCGGCGAAATGGGCGACGACTATGTCCGTCTGGCGCTCGTCGAGAACGAACACCGCATCCGCCAGGCCGCGCGCAACATCAAACGCTGGCTTAGCGGCGACGAGAAATTTGAAATCAACGTAATGAATCAGTGAAAGGATACCCGATGCCAATCTTCGGATCATGCCAATGCAAAGCGGTTACGTACCAGGTTCAGGAAATTGATGGACCCATGTGGAATTGCTTCTGTCAAACATGCCGGAAGTCACACGCCGCTGATCACAATACCGCTGCGAAGGTGAAAAGCGAGCACTTCAAGATCCTTACAGGCCATGATACGCTTCATAGCTTCGAATCGACGCCTGGAAAGCTGCGGTGGTTTTGTTCGGTATGTGGCTCGCACGTTTATGCGGAGCGGCCGGCCAGCCCGGAGCTCAAAGTCGTTAGAGCCGGCACGTTCGATACCGATCCTGGAAGTGTGCCGATGTCAAACGTATGGGTATCGCATGCGAAACCTTGGCTCGCCCATGATCCATCGAAGGCAAGCTCACCAGAGTTCCCGTAAGTGACCGGGATACTACCTGTCGTAACTGAGGTGGAGCCACGGCGACCGTATATCAAGCGGCAACGCCTCATTCCGTGTCCAGGAGGTTCTAACGCAAACGTGCTGGGTCGGTAAAAGCGGCAGGGATTGCAGACAGTAGGTGCGCTTGCACGGCGAGCCACCCATTGAGAGAATAAAGTCGTACGAGACAGAAGACTTCTGCGAAGCAATCCAGCCTTCGAGGTTGGGAAATTACGGGTTGTGAGGGCTCAGGACACCGCAGGACTATTTTTGCCCCCACGGGTCCTCAACAACCTCCATTGCGGTGTGAGTGAAAATTGTAAGATTGTCTTATGCGAGAATGTTGGGAGTCCTGTGACATGAAAGTTGTTGTAATAACGGGGAATTTATCGCGCCCCTCGAAAACCCGGGCCGTAGCAGACTTCATGGTGGATCGGGTGCGCGCGTCCGGCAACGAAGCAAGCTGCTGGGACCTTGTCGACCTTCATCCGCACCTTGGGGCAACAGTGTTGCCCTCCAGCGCCGCTGAGATTGTTAAAGCGGCACTCAACGATATTTTGGCTAGTGACGTGCTAGTTGTTGGTAGTCCGGTCTACAAAGCATCTTACACTGGGTTGCTGAAGCATTTATTCGACCTTGTCGACATGAAAGCGCTTAAGGGCCGCTATGTGATCCCTTTTGCAACCGGTAAAGCATCGAGTCACAAGCCGCTCGTCGAAGCCTCGATGGAAGCCTTATTCGACTTTTTCGAAGCGCAAATACATAGCCGTTTCATTTTCGCTCTCGATGAAGATTTTCAGAACGATGCTCTTTCTGAGAACCTGCGCGCGCTTGTCGACAGAGAGCTCGATGCCGCGCGTCGCGCCGTCAGCCCATAATAAGGAGGAGGATTCCATGTCTTTTTCGAGCATAGATGAGGCGATCGAGGCGATCGAAGCGGGCGAGATGGTTATCGTGGTCGACGACGAAAACCGGGAGAATGAAGGCGACCTAGTCGTTGCTGCCGAAAAAATAACAGCTGAGCACATCGCTTTCATGATGAAATATGCGAGAGGCCTTATCTGCGTGCCACTTCCAGCCGAACGTCTCGACAAACTCGAGATCCCCCTGATGGTCACACGTAATTCGGACTCACTGCAGACGGCATTTACCGTTTCCGTCGATTGCAAACACGGCACAACGACAGGGATTTCAGCCGAAGATCGAGCAGCAACCGTCAAGTCGCTCATCGATCCGCAGACGCGGCCGGAAGACCTATCGCGACCGGGTCACATTTTTCCTTTGCGTGCAAATCGTCTCGGTGTCCTGGGCCGTCCTGGCCACACCGAAGCTGCCGTGGATCTTGCACGACTTGCCGGCCTGGCGCCGGCTGGCGTAATCTGCGAGATCGCCAATGACGACGGAACCATGTCTCGACTGCCAGATCTCGAGAAGTTCGCAATCGAACATGGCCTGCACATAGTAACGATCGACGCTTTGATTGAGTACTGCAGGAGTCGTGATACGAGGGTAAAGCGTTACGCGCAGTCCTTTATGCCAACGCGGTTTGGGGATTTCAAGGCCATTGCTTATCGCGATAGTTTGACGGGAACGGAACACTTAGCTTTGACACTTGGCGAGTTGTGCGAGAAGGAAGACGTTCTGGTACGGGTGCATTCTGAATGTCTGACAGGTGAGGCGTTCCGGTCCATGCGATGCGACTGCGGTCAACAGCTCGAAATGGCTCTTCGGGCGGTCCAGTTAGCGGGCGCTGGTTGCGTGATCTACATGCGTGGGCAAGAGGGGCGTGGCATTGGCTTAGGAAACAAAATTGCGGCTTACAGCCTGCAGGATCATGGTCGTGATACTCTTGAGGCAAATCGGGAACTCGGCTTCGCATCTGATTCCCGCGAATATAACGCAGCGGCGGATATCATCCGCGACCTCGGTATCGGCAGCGTTCGGCTTCTGACCAACAATCCTACAAAAATAGAGGCGCTGCGAACGTCAGGCGTCATCGTGTCGTCTCGCCAGAGTCTGATCGCCGCATCTAGCGCGTCCAACATCACTTATCTTAAGACAAAGCGCGATCGGTTTGGCCACCTGTTGGACCAGGACACGTCAGCTGAACACGTCGGCCGGAACAACGTCTTTTCAGTGTTTGGCGCGCAGGTGTTCTCTGGACCCCTTGGATAACGGAGCCGCCCTCGCCACTTACCTGCCGGTGATTGTAGGGGGCCGCCTTTGACCGGCAGAGTCCTAGAGCTTTTGCGTGGGCCCTGCCAGCACATCATTCGTGCAGGCGTATCGGAGTGATGTGGCCCGCGATTGCATCGAAAGCAGCGTTCGACCATATCTCGTCTTGAGCACGGCTGTTCCGACGGATCGCATTTAATCGCGGTCCGTCTTGTCTTTCGAAAAGTCTCGCAAAACTAATGCTTCATGCGAAGGATCGGCTTAATGACTTTGCCGCTCTCGGAATCAGCCATCGCCTCGTTGATCTGGTCGAGTTCATAGAACTGAACCAGTTTGTCGAACGGGAAAAGTCCCTGCTGCCAATACTCGATCAACTGCGGGACGAACTCGGACGGAACGCTTTGTCCTTCGACAACGCCGATCAATGTGCGGCCGAAAAGGAAGTTCCCGATATCGATCGTGCCTTCAGTGCCGAGAGCGGACGAGCCAACGAGACCGCATGTTCCCGGCGTACCAAGGCAGTCGACTGCCTGACGGAAAACTCGCGGCGAACTCGTGCATTCCAAGCTGAAATCAACGCCTGCGGGGACGATCTTCCTGATCGCGGCAACGCTGTCCAATTTGCGGGCATTTATCGTGTGCGTCGCCCCGAGTTCGCGCGAAAGTTCCAGCCGTTCATCGTTCAAGTCGATCACGATGATGGTCGCGCATCCGGCGATTTTCGCGGCCATCGTAGCCGCCATGCCAACCGCACCAGCACCGAACACTGCTATTGACGAGCCGGGCTTCGGCTTGAGGCAATTCAGTACCGCGCCAGCACCGGTCTGAAGCCCGCACCCGAGCGGTCCGATCAACTCGAGTGGAACATCCTTTGCAACCTTCACGGCGTTTCGTTCGCTGGCGATGGCGTAGGTTGCAAATGAGGACTGCTCGAAGAAGCAGCCACTAATCTGTTTCCCGTGAGAATCATGGATCGGGCAGGTGCCATCCGGACGAGTGCCGCGGAAATTGCGACCGAAGAAGTCCTCGCAGTAGAAAGGTGTACCGGAAAGGCACTTTTCGCACTTGCCGCAATAGGCGTAGCTCAAAGCAACGTGATCACCGGGCACAAGATCTTTAACTGCGCTCCCGACGGCCTCGACGACGCCAGAGCCTTCGTGTCCCAACACAACAGGTTGAGGTACGTCATATCCCTGGTCCCTGACCACCAGGTCGGTATGACATACCCCCGATGCGACGATGCGGACCAAAATCTCGTCTGCACGAGGTTCCTCAATCCCTATGCACTCCAAGATCAAGGGCTTCGCCTTTTCGCGCGAGACCGCCGCATATGCCTGCTTCATGTAACTGTTCCTCCAAGGCTCACAACGCAATTCGCGCGAACGTACTCATCGTCAGACAATCAGTCAATAATTACTCTATTAAATTAGATCAGTTCAACCGGAGCAGGGCTGCAACGCTGATTTGAAGTGATCAAAGGGTTCCGATGCATGTTCGAAAGGGAGCATGCGTCTTGTCCCGCTTTGGGCTGAAAGATCGGCAGACGAAAATTTAGTAGCAACGTGTGAGGCGAGCCGGATGGCGTCGCTTGCCGACGTCGAGCCGGTTCTGAAGGCTATCGACAGCTTCGAGACACCGGTATTGCCAAGTTCAACCGACTACAAACGATGCTACTGCCAGCCAGGCTTAACAGACAGTACCAACCAGGACGTTAGTCTTCTCGATGATCGAGAGGTCCGACGCAATCCGGTATACAGTTGGCGCGGCGGTCGGTGACTCAATAGCGAGCGTATCCTGGATCGTGAGGCGTTCGATGCCCTGCTTTAGTGACCTGATCGTATTCCCGTGGGCCACCACAAGAACCGACTTCCCTCTCAACAAGGGGGGGAACACTTCG
The DNA here is from genome assembly GCF_002211295.1 of Rhizobium sp. N122. Classification (NCBI taxonomy): domain Bacteria; kingdom Pseudomonadati; phylum Pseudomonadota; class Alphaproteobacteria; order Hyphomicrobiales; family Rhizobiaceae; genus Rhizobium; species Rhizobium sp. N122. Next base: position 4,890 of record NZ_LOKU01000024.1, read on the forward strand.
CTTATCAAAAAGGGCAGAACCCTCGCGCTTATGTCCCGTATGCTTTCTCCCCCAGGTGGTGGAGTGCTGTACGAGCGGCGCCAAACCTGGACAACATCCTGGCCCCACCGCTCACGTGCCACGTTCTTGTTGATGCCGGTGAGCTGTCCGTAGTCGCGTTCGTTCAACTCGGTTCTCCTGATTGGCTCCAGCAGATCGCCGTTGGTTTCGTTCAAAATCGCTCTGCAAGTGTCGACTGTGCGCAAGAGGGCAGAGCTAAACGCAATATCGAACGAGATGCCGAGGTTCGCGAGCAGTGAGCCGGCTCGCCTGCTCTCAGACCAGCCCTCCTGTGTGAGCGGAACGTCGCTCGCACCCGTGAACTCCCCGCGCGCGTTCCCTTCGCTTTGGCCATGCCGGACAATCACCAGAGTGGACATTCATAACCCTCCCATCGATTTAGCGAACACGAATATTGTCGCACTATCGGACAATCCGTCAAGTGCGACTATGTGCAAGTGAAAACAAAACGATGTCGAAAAAACAAACGTCGAAGTTTATATTTATTGACAGATTGTCTGATAGCTCATACCAATGCACTCCGCCGTATTGAGGAGAGTCCGGCACGGCTTGGGAAGGCAAGGCTCTCGCCTTAACAGACAATGCCGCCCAGAGCGGCCGGAGGAGGAATTTTCATGAAGAGACGTACATTTCTACAAGCGAGCGGGGCAATTGCTGTAGCCGGCACGTTCGGAATGCCGGGGATTCTTCGCGCCGACGACGCGATCAGTCTCCTACCTGACACTTGGCCCTCCGAAGGCGCCAACCCAATTGTCGACGCGGGTAAGTTCAAGAAGTCAGGCCCGTGGAAGATCGGACACAGCCACTACGGCCTCGCTGGTTCAACGCATACCTACCAGACGGCGTTTGAAGCCGAATATGAAATAAAAAAGAACAAGGATCGGATCGCTGATTACCAGTTCCGGAGCGCTGATCTCAATGCCTCCAAACAAGTTGCCGATATCGAGGATCTGATCGCCCAGAAGGTCGATGCGATCATCATCGCACCGCTAACCACCGGTTCCGCCGTCGAGGGCATCAAGAAGGCAAAGGCTGCTGGCATTCCAACCGTAGTCTATCTCGGACGCGTCGACACCGAGGAGTTTACGGTTCAGGTCCAGGGCGACGACTTCTATTTCGGGCGCGTGATGGCTCAGTTCCTCGTCGACAAGCTTGGCAACAAGGGCAAGGTATGGGTTCTGCGTGGCGTCGCCGGGCATCCCATCGATGCAGATCGTTATGCAGGCGCCATGGAAGTCTTCAGCAAGTCTGGACTTCAGATCACGTCGACCCAGCACGGAAGCTGGTCTTATGAGGACTCAAAGAAGATCGCCGAAAGCTTGTATCTCTCCGACCCCGATGTCGCGGGCATCTGGACCGATGGAGCCAACATGTCTCTTGGCGTTTTGGATGCCTTGCAGGAGGCTGGCGCCTCAACGATCCCGCCAATCACGGGCGAAGCACTTAACGGCTGGATGCGTCGTTGGAATGACGAAAAACTTTCCTCGATCGGTCCGATTTGCCCACCCGCTCTGTCTACTGCCGCGCTACGGGCCGCCTTCGCCTTGCTGGATGGGAAGCCGATTCAGCGTAACTGGACGAACCGCCCCAAGCCGATCACCGACGAGACGCTCTCCCAGTTCTATCGCGCAGATCTCACTGATGCGTACTGGGCGCCGACCGAAATGCCGAACGAAAAGCTCCTTGATTATTTCAAGGCTTGATGAACTACGGGCACGATCACTCGTGCCCGTATCCCTGTCGAAGATGGAAATTCCCATGAGCACGCTTGTCGAGATGGTCGGCATCAACAAATCGTTTGGTTTCACGAAAGTCCTTTCGGACGTTCGCTTTTCCCTGGAACGTGGCTCCGTGCACGCTCTGATGGGGGAAAACGGCGCGGGGAAGTCCACCCTGATGCGTATTCTGGCGGGGGTATATCAGCCGGGCGCAGGAAGTGTTCGGCTCCGCGGGGAGGAAGTCAATTTCCGTTCCCCTAAGGAGGCACGGTTGGCGGGAGTGTCGACGGTGTTTCAGGAGTTTACCCTGATCCCCAATCTCACCGTTGCTGAGAACATGTTCCTGGGCCACGAACCTCGTCGCATTGACGGTTCGATCGATAGCGTCGAGGTAGTGAAACGCGCTCGCGCTTTGCTGGCTGACGTATTTCCACAGCTCGACGCAACCGCGATCGTCGAGACACTGACTGTCGCGCAGCAGCAGGCAGTAGAGATCGCGAAGGGACTTACGTCGAACGCGGACGTATTCATCTTCGACGAGCCAACGGCGGCGTTGAACTCGACCGATGTCGCGCATCTTTTCAAGGTTATCCGCGACCTTAAGGCTCAACATAAGGCTGTCGTCTACATCTCTCATCGCATGAATGAAGTCTTCGAACTATGCGACACCATCACCGTCATGAAAGATGGCGCTTGGGTAAGGACTGCAAGAGCGCAGGACTTCAACTTGCAAACGCTGGTAGCGACAATGGTTGGTCGCGAACTTCAGAACTTCTTTCCGCCGCGCTCGCAGGCCACCGGAGCGGCAATGCTGGAGGTTTCGGACTTGCGCCTCGACGACAGCAGCTCGACAGTCACTTTCGTTGTCAGAAAAGGTGAAATCATCGGGCTGGCAGGGCTCGAAGGACAGGGCCAGCGAGAGATAATGCGTGCCATTGTGGGCGTTGAATCGCCAAAGGCCATCGCCGTGTGGCGTGCCGGCCCCGACAACAGCATGCATGTGGTGAATGTAGGGTCAGGGTTCGCTCGCGCGGTCGCATCAGGAATCGGTTTTATCCCTGAGGACAGGAAGCAGGAAGGGCTGTTCCTGCGCCTGCCTATCTACGACAACATCGCGCTGGGAAAACAGCTCAATCGGAATATGGCAAGCGTTGCGTGGCGATCGGTGTCGAAGGTCCGCGAGGTGATCAAGTCGTTACGAGTTGCGGCCGCCGATCCCAATGCGCCCGTAGGTAAACTCTCGGGCGGGAATCAGCAGAAGGTGCTGCTGGGCCGCTGGTTGCTCTCCGGAGTGGACATCCTCGTTATTGAGGAGCCCACGCGCGGCGTCGACGTCGGTGCAAAGGCAGAGATTTACAGATTGCTGCGGGACTTCAGTGATCGTGGCGGTGCGGTCGTGGTTTCGTCGCGCGAGCACGCTGAGCTTATAGGGCTCTGCGACAGCATTTTGGTCGTTCATGACAGGAAGATCGTCGGGCAGATGTCCGCAGAGGGGGCGACCGAGGAAAGAATCCTCGAGACTGCGCTGGGGGCGAGTGCGTCACCGGATCCCCGGCTGCGGTGCATTGAGGAGGATAACTTATGAATTCATTTGCCAGTCGCCTGAAGCTCCCTTATCGCGCGGGAGCGATCGGGCTTTCCATTGGAACGCTCCTGGTGATGGTTGTCGCCTCGGTAATATTATTGCCGGACTTCATGGATCCGGAGAATTTGTCTAATCTCCTGGCGCAATCGACGGTGCTCGTCATCTCGGCTCTCGGTCAGACGTTCGTCATTCTCACTGGCGGCCTCGACGTGTCGGTTGGGTCCGTCATCAGTCTAACGACGACGATCATGACGCTTGATCTTCCTGAGATAACCCGCGTGCTTATCTGCATCGCGGTGGCGATGGGGTTCGGAGTAGCGAACGGTTACGGTGTCGCGCGCCTCAATGTACATCCAATCATCATGACGCTGACAACAATGGGCATCGGCCAAGGTATCGCGTTGATCATTTTGCCAATCCCAGGTGGGCGCGTTCCGGAGTGGCTTTCCGGCTCGGTAGCCGGATCCATCGGCCCCGTACCTAACTCATTGTTTTGGTTGATCACGGCATCGCTCTTCGCATCCTGGATTCTCTATCGTCGTCCCTTCGGCCTCTACCTCTTCGCTTCCGGCGGCAATGACTTCAACGCACGGATGAACGGTGTTCCCGTCGAGCGCACCATCATCAAAGCGTATGTTCTTTCCGCTCTATTCGCATGCGCTGCGGGGATGTTTCTTGCAGGTCGCCTTGCATCGGGTGATCCTAAGGGCGGCGCTTCATTCGGGATTGAGTCTGTAACGGCTGCAGCATTGGGTGGGGTCCACCTCGCCGGGGGCATCGGAAGCATTGTGGGAACCGTCGTTGGCGCGGCGATCCTCGGGACAGTGAATAATGTGATGAATCTGGCCAACGTCTCTGCATTTCTTCAGTCGGTCGTCAAGGGTGTGTTGCTTCTCGTACTCGTCGTTTCGCAGCGACGCAAAACAATCGGACTTTGAAAGAGATGGACTTCTCGATGACCACATCAGACTCGAAAACTGAAGCACCATCTCGCTTATTGAGGGGTAAGAGCGCCATTTCGTGGATACTCGGGCTACCGCCCGCATACTATGTGCTCGCAATCCTGGTTGCGGTTGCTCCAGCAGTGAGCGCCACGCTCATAAATCCCAACTACTGGTTTGTAATCCTCAAGCAGTCAGCGCCGCTCGGGATCGCGGTGCTCGCCCAGTCGCTTGTCATGCGGGTGCGATCCATCGATCTCTCTGTCAGCGGTATTTTCGCGTTCGCGATTTATCTGGCCAGCTCGGGCCAGCTCAACAACTATCCACCGCTAATGACCGTCCTCATGCCTGTTGTGATTGGGCTAGCTGTGGGGGGTGTAAACGGAATACTCGTAGCATACGTGCGCGCTTCTGCCGTTATCTCCACACTAAGTGTTTCGGCCATTCTGATTGGGATCGTTCAATACATGAGCGCCGGCCGCGCGCCCGGTTCAACGCCAAGCTGGCTTCGAATACTTACGAGCGGCAATATCCACGGCCTTTCCTATTCCGTGGTCCTGTGGATCGTCATCGCCGCCCTGATTTCTATCGCATTCCGCTTTCTCATCGTCGGGCGTTACTTCAGGGCCGTCGGCGACAATCCGAGGGCGGCGGAAACTACAGGAATTCCGTTGGCACGTACGATTTTTGTCTCGCACACGCTCGCGGGCGCCCTGACAGGCATCGCGGCCCTGGTCCAGGTATCCGCGTTGGCGGTCGGCACCATCAAGCCAGGCTTCGACACCTTCATGAATGCGCTCGCCGCCACGATCCTCGGCGGTGTGACGTTCGGCGTCGACCGGGGCGGCGTCGCTGGGCCGTTCGTTGCCGTCGTTGCCTTCAGCTTCCTGTTCGCGATGCTGACCGTCTTCGGCATCCAGGAGCCGGGCAAGCTTATCGTCCAGGGCGTGATCATTGCATTTGCCGCAATCATCTACGGTGCGCGCGCGGGTCGCGTCTAGTCCGTGGGGCCGATCAAGTCATTCCCGTAGCAATTGCGGGAGAACGCAGGAGAATATAATGGTGAAAATCACTGCGGCTGTCGCCGTGAAGCCAAAGAGCCCGCTGGAATTCCGTGAACTCGAACTGGCTGACCCCGAAGGCAACGAGATCCTGGTTCGCACGGTTGCGAGCGGGATCTGCCACACGGACTTGCTGCTTCGCGACGGTATTTTTGGCCCGCCGGCACCGGTGATCCCGGGGCACGAAGGCGTCGGCGTCGTCGAGGCGGTCGGACCAGAAGTTCAGAGCCTCAAAGTGGGTGATCACGTCGCACTGAGCCAGAGCTCATGCGGATTCTGCGCCGACTGCCGCCGTTCTCACCCAATGAACTGCCAAAACTATACCCAGTACAATCTTACGGGGCTTCGTCCGAATGGTAAGAAGGCATTGCTCTGCGATGAAGTTGGCATTGGCAGCAATTTCGTGGGCCAGTCGTCCTTTGCGACGCATATCCTTGCGACTGAAAACAATGCAGCGCTTTTGCCGAAAACAGACCTCGACCTTACCGACGCTGCGCCACTCGGGTGCGGCATGGCAACGGGTGCAGGAACAGTGATAAACGCGATGAAGCCGGAAATAGGGTCGACGATAGCCGTTTTCGGCGCAGGTGCTGTCGGCATGGCCGCCGTGATGGCCGCCAAAGTTCGTCGGTGCAGCAAGATTATCATCATAGATCTGAATCAGCAGAGGCTAGACATGGCCATGGGGCTTGGTGCCACACATGCGATCAACGGCAAAGATCCCGACGTAGTCAACCAGATCCATGCGCTGACGGGCGGCGGTGCCGACTTCGCGATCGACGCAGTTGGCATCATTCCGGTTATTCTGAACTCGATCAAGTGCACCCGTGCCGGCGGGCACGTTGTCTTGCTCGGCCTCGACGCGCTCGGGAACGACATTCCCATCCCCCTCGATCTAATGGTGTTCAATCGCAAGATCCAGGGTGCGATCCTTGGTGATCAGATTCCACAGCTGTTCATTCCGCAGATGATGGATCTTAATCAGGCTGGGCTTTTCCCCTTCCAAAAATTGATCACCAAGTATCCCTTCGAGAAGATCAACGAAGCGATCGCGGACGCCGAAGCCGGGCGAGTGATCAAGCCGGTCGTCGTTTTCAATTAGGAGCCAGCGCAAATGACATCGACGAAGTCAGAGGAACAGCACCTTGTCGTGGAATTCAAAACCACGTCCCAAAATCGAAATCGCGTAAAAGAACTCCTTCAGGAATTCATTGGACCCGCCCGCGAAGAGTCTGGTTGTCTCTACTACGACCTCTACCAGCGGTCGGACGATCCGAACACTTTCATCATCTTAGACGGCTGGCAGAATGAGGCGGCTGTCGTTGGCCATGGCGAACATCCTAATGTCAAGCGGGTGCTGGAGCCTCTTCTTCCACTGTTGGTGAGTCCACCGTCGATTAATGTAAATACCCGTATCAGCGACTGATCGGGCGCAATGGCCATTTCTACGAGGCGCGCGCCCCGAGCGCGCAGGTTTGAGGGAGACGAAATGGATACGCATCGAGTTGTCGTAGTCGGCGGTGGCTTTGCCGGACTCCAGTTAGCGAAGGACCTCAAGTGTCCCGACACTTCCATAACGATCGTCGACAGGCGCAACCATCACCTCTTTCAACCGCTCCTCTACCAAGTTGCCACGACTGTATTGGCAACCTCGGAGATAGCCTGGCCCATCAGAGCATTGTTCAGAGGACGAAAGGATGTATCGACGCTGCTGGGCGAGGTTGTTGGCGTTGATACCGAGGCACGCGTAGTATCGCTCAAGGATGGGAATGCTATTCCCTATGACACGCTCGTTCTCGCGACAGGTGCAAGGCACGCCTATTTTGGCCGGGACGAGTGGGAGCCGTTTGCGCCCGGGCTAAAGGCACTCGAAGACGCGACGACCATCCGGCGGCGGCTTCTTCTCGCGTTTGAGAAGGCCGAATTGGAGGCTGATCCCGAACGGCGGAAGGCAATGCTCACGTTCAGCATAATCGGAGCAGGCCCGACAGGCGTGGAGATGGCTGGGATTATAGCGCAACTGGCCCAACGAACCCTTGTTGAGGAGTTCCGTAGCATCGACACCAGATCGGCGCGCATCCTTCTCATCGAGGCAGGTCCACGTGTCCTACCCGTGTTCCCGGAAGCACTTTCGAGATATGCCGAGCAGTCGCTAATCAAGATGGGCGTCGAAGTGAGAACAGGCATTCCCGTGACGGCATGCAACGAGAACGGCATCGCGATCGGCGATGAGTTCGTTTCAAGCCGGACCGTCATCTGGGCTGCGGGGGTGCAAGCGTCGAACGCCGCCGCCTGGGTCGGTGCTGAAAAGGACAGGGCGGGTAGGGCGGTCGTGCAGCCAGATCTGACTGTTGGCGGTAAGCCCGAGATTTTTATTATTGGAGATACTGCCTCCGTGAAGGCCGCTGATGGAACACCCGTCCCCGGAGTGGCTCCCGCCGCCAAACAGCAAGGCAAATATGTCGCTTCGGTAATTGAAGCACGACGTCTGGGTACACCCACTCCAAGTGCGTTCAGATATAGGCATCTGGGAAACCTGGCTACCATCGGGCCGAATTCGGCTGTTATCGACTTCGGGAAAATCCGGCTCAAGGGCGGAATTGCATGGTGGATTTGGGGGCTTGCCCATATCTACTTCCTGATAGGTACGAGGAGCAGATTGGCAGTGGGACTAAGCTGGCTATGGATCTTTGTTTCCGGCCATCACTCCGCACGTTTGATCACGCAAAAAGAAACCTTAAAGGATGAGGTTTAGTCGCTAGCGCGAGCACGCCCGAGTCTGCTGGGCGGTGAATGGAGACCATCAAAGGCCAGACATTTGGGAATCGGTTGCGAAGCGATGGTTGGCAGCAGGTAACAATTCTGTCGGAGTTCCATATAAAACAATGATTGATCTTCGCACTATCAACTTAGGCGACTTCGACTGCGTCGAATTCACGGCGAGGACTGGCCGCGACAAGTCAATTGCCCTGTCCGCCTGTCGTTAGCGATAGGCGGGCCTCATGCTTGAATACCGTTTCGGGAAGAAGTGATGATGTGGAGAGTTGAGAGTGTCCCCCTCTAAGATTGACCATTTCTCGCTCAAAGGTACCTGCAGCGAGGAACTCGCGGCAGCGCTTTCGAGGCTTTCCCCGCAATCTGAAGCGCATGTACATGGCGATAAGACGATCGCCTACGATGTACATGCGATTACCAATGGTCCGATTGCAGTTATTGCCGCGCACTACGAGGGCGACCTAACGGTCCAGCACCGGGGACCGGCGGAGGCAAACATCATCATGCTTCCACTACATGGGCGATCGGTCGTTACCGTTGACGGCAGACAAATCCCGTCAGAGGGAACGCGGGGCGTTTTCGTGAACAGTATGTCGGCGAGTACGACCCAATTCATTGGGCCCAGGAAACATTTGGGGCTTAGGATCGCCCATGATGAGCTGACGCGCCGTTTGGGATGTCGGCTCAATACGCCAATAAGAGGCAGCCTCGATTTTTCGCCAGAAATCGACCTATCGGTCGGGTTCGGCTCCCTTTTGGTTCAACTGGTACCAGTGCTGTATGCTGGATTACGAGACGGAACCCTCCTTCAATCACCGATAGCACTTCATCACCTCACTGAAACGACGATGGAGCTTTTGATCGAAGCTGCGCAGCATCGCTACTCATCTGAGTTATGCCGCGTTGCTGAATCACCCTTACCCAAGGCCGTTAAGCGGGCGGTCGACTATATGCGTGCCAATATTACTCGGCCGCTATCTCTTGAGGAAATCGCAACGGCTTGTGGCGTAAGCCGACGCACTCTTCAAAGCGGTTTTCGCAACTTTCGGAATACGACCCCTCTGGCATTCCTGCAGCACCTACGGTTGGAATTAGTGCATCAGGAACTGATGACAGGCGAACCTGGCCTCTCGGTCACGCAGGTCGCTCTGAAATGGGGCTTCGTGCATAGAGGCAGATTTTCTGCGGACTATCGCAAGCGCTATGGGGTACTTCCCTCGGAAACATTGCGTATATCATAAGCAGATTGCGCCGACCGAGCTACGATCAGCCGGCACGCTCGACCGTCCTCAAGGCTTGCAGCAACAGCACTCTCCAGAAAATCCGACTGCCTCGGCCCAAGATCTGTCTTGCAGATGATCCCCTGAACGCGACGATGTTCCGATCTGCGCAACGCAGTTCAAGACCACTACAGGGGTTAATCTTATAGTAATTATGCCGAGGTCATCTCACACATAGCGGTCAATGTCGCAATGTTCTGGACCGCGTCGCTAATGGAAGCCGGTGTAATTTATAGTCGTCTATGAGGAACATATGTCGAGACTGCCGCTATCTCTACTTTTAATGATTTTGGCAATTATCCCGTTGACGGCGTTCGTAATCATCGGAGTATCAACATCACTGGGATATTACCGAGAATACTCTACCTTCCGCAGCGCACAAACAACGCAGCGACTTGGGCGGGAAGGCGGATTCCTCGCCCAAGCTATAGCGGCGGAAGCGTTTGCAGGCGCCGACGTGCGTCGGGCAAAGCAAGCTGCATCGGACAGGGCTTTTACAGCGGTCTTTTCCGCTTACGACTCTTGGAAAAAGGCATTCGACGATCCGGCCATAGAACGGGCGGTACAGATCATTCGTGAAAGGCGGGACAATATCGATAGCTTCCGCCGGCGCGTCGATGACGGAACGGCTAGCGAGGCGGAGGGAGCTGTTGCTTTGCGCCCAGCTGCCCTTGCGGGCTTGGAGCTCGTCCGTCGCACTGGGGCGACTGTCAATGATTTGGATTTAGCACGCCAAATTACCGGTTTTCACGCGCTCATGCAGATCACGGAAGCTAGTTTGCTGGAGATCAGGCCCGGCCGAGCCTACGTCAAAAATTCAGCTATGTCCGTCGATCTATTTTCGTCCCTCTTACAGTCAAAAAATCTAAAGCAGCTTTATGTGCCTGCGATGCAGGAATTTCTCCCCGCCGATCTCGTCAAATCTTATGACGACTTCGAGGCCAGCGCCGCAGGCAAGTTCATCGCGGGCGTTCGCGATCAGATGTATGCAAACCAGCCGGGCGTTTCCTTCCCCCCCGAGACGTTGGATCGATGGAATGAAATCACCCAACAGCGGGCTGCTTTGTTGACCGCACTCATTATGCGCACCGGCGACGAGTTGGACGAGATGGCATTTCAGCGTTACGCCGATCTTCGCAATGCCTTTATCGGCTACTCCGGCGCCACGCTTCTGATCATGTCTACGGTACTCATTTTGTGCATTTCGGTCGTTCGGAGAATTTCAAGCTCCATTCGGACTCTGACAAGCCGAATGAAGGCACTCGCAGAAGGCGATACGTCGGCGCCGGTGCCCTTGACGATCCGACGCGACGAGATCGGGGACATGGCGCGTTGCCTTGAGTTTTTCCGCGGCGCGGCCATACAGAAAAGTAACCTGGAGACATCCGCGGAAGCTGAGCGCATTCGTTCTGACCAAGAGAAGCTGGATATTCAGGTAAGGGCGGAAAAAGAAGCAGAAGAGCGCCTCATCCGAGCGACGACGGCATTGGCAACCGGGTTGAAGCGGATGGCGGATGGAGACTTGATTTATGAGATTGAGGAGCCGTTAGCGCCACAGTTTGAAAGTTTGCGCAGGGATTTCAACGCTTCCATTCGTCAGCTCCGGGACGTGCTTGTTACCGTCGGCCATTCAGTCGAAACGGTCACGAATGGCAGCTCGGGCGTCTCGGCCGCATCTGAAAATCTTTCAAGACGCACGGAGCAGCAGGCGGCTTCGCTCGAGGAAACTGCAGCGGCGTTGGAGGAGATAACCGTCAACGTTGCATCGACCACGAAGAGGACGGCTGAGGCGCGCGGAGCCGTCCAACAGATGCGAGATCATGCGGAAATGTCCGGTCGGGTTGTACGCGATGCTATCGGCGCCATGAATCGCATTGAAAACTCCTCCAAGCAGATTTCCCAGATCATCAGCGTCATCGACGCGATCGCCTTCCAAACGAACCTCCTGGCGCTCAACGCCGGCGTCGAAGCAGCGCGTGCTGGCGACGCGGGAAAAGGCTTTGCGGTTGTTGCCCAGGAGGTCAGGGAGCTTGCACAGCGCTCAGCGACAGCGGCAAAAGAAATCAAGGATCTCATCGGCAATTCAGCTCTTGCCGTCGACGAAGGCGTAAGGCTCGTGAGTGAAACCGGATCGGGCCTGAGAACGATTGAAGGGCTTGTGCAGGATGTAAATCTTCATATGGACGCAATCGCAACGGCCTCCCAGGAACAATCGTCGGGCCTGCGCGAGATTAACGGCGCGGTTAACCATATGGACCATGCTACTCAAGAAAATGCGAGCATGGTCGCGGAGATGAATACTGCAGGATCGCACCTCGCTCAAGAGAGCCAAAGCCTAGCCGCACTGTTGAAACATTTCCACTTCAAAGACGAGAGCGGGAAGCCACAGAAGGTCACGGGCGAACTTGGGAAGAGCTTCCCGCCCGGTCAGACAATGGTTGACCGCGGAGACTATCCGATGCGCCGTGGTAACCTGGTGCTCGCGCCTTCGAATGATGATTGGCAAGCGTTCTAAATGATATGGGCGGCGTCGCCGACCACATGCAAATACACGTCTTTGATGATTCTGAATGAGAGCGATATCCCGGTGGGGTAGCGGCATGGTACTCCGCCAAATGAATTGTGCGGTCCTAACAAAATGCTGGCTTGACGCATGATTGCTCAGCCACGTGACAAAGCAGGACAGGCACATGAAACACGTACGTCAATCGGAACGCACATCCCGCCCCGAACAGCCTGTGGAAGTGCAGATGGCGACTGATGCTCAAATCGACCAGGGGCGTGGAGCCTTCCGCAACGCGGTCAATGCCAGCCCTCCGCTTGCCACGGGCACGGCCCCGCCATTTTCGGAAGCCTCCGTTGTCCGGCCATCGCACGGTCACGACGCAGATGTCGCAAGTCTGAAGCAACCGTTTGAGAAGGCTTTCCGGGCGAATCCCCGGCATCCTGCGACAAACGTCGACTTGCCATTCAACGCCGAAGAGATGTCCAGTGCCGTCGTACTCGACGCGATCCCGTTACCCGTCTTCTTCAAAAACAGAGATGGGATACACCTTGGTTGCAACAGGGCCTTCGAAAGCTTCTCCGGCCGCTCAAAGGGAGATATTATCGGAAAAACCGTTTTCGATTTGGTGCCCGCACCCATAGCCGAGACGTATGCCGCGTTGGACGAGGCGCTTTTTGCAAATGGCGGTGTTCAGCAATATGAAGCAAAGGCCACCACCGAGAATGGTGGTGTCGTTGATCTTTTGCTCAGCAAGACCGCAATCACTGATATCGCTGGTAACAGGATCGGCTTGGTTGGCGCGATGTTGGACATCACAGAGCGAAAACGTGCGGAGCATGATCTTAAAGAGGCTCTTGAATTCGCAGAGGGAATTATTGCCGCCATTCCTGACGTTCTGTTCGAGGTAAATGCCGACGGTCGCTACCTGCAGGTCTGGGCAAGGAATCAGGAGATCCTGGCGCAGCGAAAAGAAGTGCTGCTCGGCAAGCTTGTCCGCGATGTGCTCCCTCCAGATCAGGCCGACATCGCTATGCTGGCTCTTGAAGAAGCCGATGAAACCGGCGCCTCCTACGGTCGTTGTGTCCGTATAGCCCTACCAAACGGCGAATCCCGTTGGTTTGAACTGTCGGTCGCAAGGCGACCAAGCAGCAATCACTCAACCGTCACTTTTCTGGTGTTATCTCGCGATATTACCGAACGAAAGCACGCCGAGGGCACGACTACTGAAGCTCGAGCTCGCCTCCTAAGTGTCCTGCAGACCATTCCGGATATGGTATGGCTGAAAGACGTAACAGGCAAATATCTGTTGTGCAATCATGCCTTCGAAGAATTGGTCGGCAAGGCAGAAGCGGAAATCGTCGGGAAAACGGATTATGACCTGTTTACTCCCGAACTCGCCCAGTTTTTTCGTGACAAGGATGAGGAGGCCATGCAAGCCGGCCGTATTCTCATCAATGAGGAACGGTTTACCGCTCACGAGGACGGTCGATCAACGCTTTTGGAGACTCGTAAGGTTCCGGTATTCACGGGGGGAAAGCTGATGGGGATCCTCGGCGTCGCCCGCGATATCACCGAACTGGACACGTCCCGTAAGAAAATCCATCAGATGGCATTCTACGATTCTCTGACCGGCCTGCCTAACCGGACACTTTTCAATGAACGGCTACGCGAGATGATCGGGGACGCGGCTTCGGCGGGCCAGCGAGCCGGGGTGATGCTGATCGACATGGACCATTTCAAAGCGATCAATGACACTATGGGACATCCCGTCGGTGACGAGTTGCTGCGGCAGGTGGCGACACGCATGAAAAAAGGCGTCCGTGCCAGCGACACCGTGGCGAGACTCGGTGGAGATGAATTTGCAGTCTTGCTGCCCAATGTTCAGGACAATGACGATTTGGCTCAAATTGCCAGCAGAATGCTTGCCGCATTCGGCGAACGCTTCATGCTTTCCGACAGGGAGATCTTTGTATCCTGCAGCATCGGGATATCGGTATTTCCAAATGACGGCGACGCTCCCGACGATTTGGTGAAATATGCGGATTCTGCGATGTATTTGGCGAAGCGCTCGGGGCGTAGCAACTTCCGCTTCTACTCAAAGGATCTCACGATTGGGGCTGAAAAGCGCCTAGCGCTAGAATCAGACCTACGCCTAGCTTTGAAACATGAGCAACTTGAACTCCATTATCAGCCAAAGGTCCTATTGGACAACGGAAAGGTGATCGGTTCAGAAGCACTGCTACGATGGCATCATCCGAAGATGGGATTGATCCCTCCGGGAGAATTCATAGGTGTCGCCGAGGAAACGGGATTGATCATCGATCTTGGACGATGGGTGCTGCATGAGGCGTGTTGCACGGCTGCCGTCATGAATGCAGATGGACTGCCCCCGCACAAGATTGCGATAAATTTGTCTCCTAAGCAGTTTCAATGCCCGCGTTTGTCGCAAACGGTGGCGGACGTATTGCAGGAAACCGGTTGTCGTGCGGAGTGGATCGAGGTTGAAATAACTGAGAGTCTCCTGCTCCATAACTGCGAGGTCGTTTCGACGACACTCTCTCAATTGCATGCGAGCGGAATTTCCATAGCGATCGATGATTTCGGCACCGGCTACTCATCTCTGAGCTATTTGGCTAACTTTCCCATTGATACCCTCAAAATTGACCGGTCATTCATCAATCGATCCGACAAGCGAAGTAGAGAACTGGTCAAGGCAATTCTCTCAATTGCGCGCTGCCTAGGGCAAAATGTAGTCGCTGAGGGCGTGGAGACGGTCGATCAAGAAAAATTCTTGGCTGAAAGCGGCTGCGCTGTGGCACAGGGGTTCTACTATAGCAAGCCCATCCCGAAGTCCGAACTTCTCGCTGCAAACGCAGTGCCCGAGTTCTCTCGCGGTGATTCCCATCTTACGCCGATGCCCGCAGAGGAAGGGGTGGCACTCATGCGCTTGCCTCCCGCATCTGTTGGGACCCGAACCGCGTGAAGCCTACGGCTAACAGCGCGCAGGATCCACGCCACCTGCGGCGCTGTTTATACCGCACTCATCCAACGGAAGCCCAAACTACTCTGGGCGATTGGATAAAACGCGGACCAACAGGAACTACTGAAAACTTCAGGTGCTTTGATGTTCCGAAATATGCAGGCCCTGTACCGAATTGCGCGACGAAACATACGTTGACGTGTTTTCGCTTTCGATTGCCATTGCAAAGACTTGCCCAGTACAATCTACTATTCTGAGTCGATATCGTCAAAAGCATAACCGTGCAAAAGCTCATCCCATTTCCCCATCCGAATAGAAATTCTGCGGATTTGAAAAGTTCAACTGCGAATTCGAATGGCTCCGGACATTTCGACATCATCCAATCGCTGAAATCGGAACTTCACGATTTGGCTAGTGCCGTAAATCAGTTGGAGGCGCTATGTGAGTCATACCGATCCCAAGTTGATACGTGCTCGCAACCTGACTGAACGACTGAGCGTCCGCGCTTGTCATCGTATTCCCTATGACCCTCTCTGGGCGTGGCGGCCAGTGGTTCGTTGAATCTTGCCGAACGTTCCCGGATCGTACCACTTCCCGAAGACGGGAGCTTCAATTCGATCAACTCGAAACTTTCGGCCATTTGAACGGGTGGCGGAAAAAAACGCCAGCGATTGCGCCGTGATTTCGTAATGGTTCTGCCTATTTGCTGAAGGCGGTCGGCCGATTGGAATGCTCCATCAGACCTCAACTTACCGGCAGCAAGGACTGCAGGTTCGATAGCTTCTTTTCGTGGATGAGGATATACGGATCCTCGAACTCTACCCGCATCTTGTCCTGGTTGGCGACGAAGTAGGGGCTGAGGTACGCGGTCGAATTGCATGCGCGCGAAGACCACGAGTTTGGTCTCGGCGGTCTTGGCTTCCTCGACGAAATGGCACTCTCGTTGCTAACCTTCTCCATTGCGTCGACGAGGAACGGCCGCGCAAGGTCGATGCCACGCTTCGGGTCCATCGATTCATCCCGGACGCTCCCGCCTTGCGTAATAGACTGGATTTTTCATTTCTGCCTGGGTTTCAAACCAGTCTCGCCGTGGTGTTGCTGCATCCCGTCCTGCCCCGGCTTTTGGTCCTGCCAGGCTCGCGCCGCCCACAACGGCTTTGCCGTCCTCCACTTCGTTGCGGCCCTGCGGGTGCGGGCCGCGCTTGCAGCCCGGCTTTTGGACCGCCGTAGCAGGTCGCGATGGCCGCGACCTCGAACGGAGGTTCAGACATGAACAGGCAGCAATCCAATCAACGATCCGATATCTACAGCCGCATCACCACCAAGATCATCGCCGATCTCAAACAGGGCGTCCGTCCATGGACCAAGCCGTGGACGGCGGGAGGCGGGACGGCCGAGGTCAGCCGGCCACTGCGCCACAACGGCCAACCATACACCGGCATCAATGTTCTGCTCCTCTGGTCTGAAGCCATCGCCCGCGGCTTTGCATCGCCAAGGTGGATGACGTTTCGTCAGGCAATCGAGCTTGGCGGCGCCGTCCGCAGGGGCGAAACCGGCACAACCGTCGTCTTTGCCAGCTCTTTCATCCGCGCCGAGACGACGGAGACAGGCGCCGAAATCGAGCGGGATATCCCCTTTCTCAAAACCTACACCGTGTTCAACACCGATCAGATCACCGGGCTCAATGGCCTTGCCCATTCCATCGCCCGTGATCAGGATTGGATGAGCCGAATCGGTGCTGCCGGCCGCTTCTTTGCCAATACCGGCGCCCTGATCCGCCACGGTGGATCGGCGGCCTATTATGCTGCTGCTCCGGACTACATCCAGATGCCATGCGTCGACGCCTTCCGGCACGATGCCTCCTACGTCGCCGTCCTCAGTCACGAGATGACGCACTGGACCGCTGCACCGCGAAGGCTCGATCGGGATCTGAGCCGCTACGCGAAAGACAGGAGCGAACGCGCCCGCGAAGAGCTCATTGCCTTATCTTGACAGTCTGCACTAACTCTTGGCTTCATGCTCAGGTTGATTCACTCGCTGACGGAGGCGCTTTCCAGGCCGGACGCAGCGCTCCCAAATAGCTGGCGGAGGCCGGCCTGGAGAGTGCCGGGCAAGTTGAACTCCTTCGTTGATTCTGGGCTCCCCGGATGGGGGTCCGGGGGAAGGTTGAGCAACTTGTGGACAATGTAATCGCAGCTTTGAGTATCACCATTCAGGAGCGCAGATCATCGGCGGGGCTTGATGCCTATGTCCCGATGATCCTCTGCGATGGGGCGCTATACGATCCTGATCTGGACCGCTTTTTCCGCGACCTCCCTCTCAACGGCGTTCGCTCCCGCCATTCTCTTCGTGCCTATGGCTACGACGTTCTCGTCTGGGTTCGTTTTCTTTCGGAAGCCTGCGCGAAGACGATATGGCAAGCCGACCGGCATGATGTTCTTGCCTATCACCGCGTCCGGCGCCGCGCCGACGCTGGACAACGCATCTCCGCTGCCTCGTGGAACCGCGCCGTCGCCTGCCTCGACCGGCTATATCGCTGGGGTGTGCAGGAAGGACTGATCGCGGAAGCACCCTTCACGCATCGCTCGGTCTGGAGGCAGGGGTACGCTGGGCGGCGGTCGCAGGTGGCAGCGCGGAACGATGCCTATGAGCCCGCCGCGCGTCGAACCGACGTCAGTTTCGTCACGCTCGATGACTACCGACGGTTTCGGGACGTCGGCCTCAAAACGCTTTTGCCTGACGGCCACGTACGCCCTGGCGCCCGAGATCGCAACGGTATCCGCAATGCGCTGTTCGCCGATCTCCTGGTGACGACAGGTCTTCGGCTGGAAGAAGCATCATCCCTCTTCACCTCCGATCTCGGTTTCGGCGATCAGCGTCCGGGCCGTCAGGTCTGGCTGGATTTGGCGGATGCCCAGACCAAGGGTGATCGCGGTCGACAGATCCTCGTTCCCGCTCGACTGCTCCAGCAGGTGCGCGCCTATGTCGGTGTCGAACGTGCTCATGCCGTCACGAAGTTCCAGCAACGCTCTGCGTGGCGGTCGATCGACCGACCGATCTTCGTTCATCGGGATCGGCATGCTGCCCGGCTGCGGTTGCTTGATGGCGGCGATATCGCACTCGACCTGCTCGATCCGGAGGAACGCGGTCGGATCATTGTCTGCGACAGCGACGGCACGCCGAGCGAACCGGCGATATTATGGCTTTCGGAGATCGGCTTACCGGTGCAGCCGAACTCCTGGGAAGTCGCTTTCGCCCGTGCCTCCAGCCGGTGCAGATCCTTCGGTTTCGATATCAGCATCAGCCCGCACCAACTCCGTCACACCTTCGCCGTTCACATGCTGGCGATGCTCATTCAGCATCGCCTCCGCGATGCTGCCTTGCCTGCCGGGCTGATGGAGGGATATCGGCAAGTTCTTGGCGATCCTCTCCAGCAGGTGCAACGGCTTCTGGGCCATGCCAGCCTGACGACAACATATATTTACCTGGACCACATCGCGACGCGCTCCGATACCGTCGATGCGGCTGTCGAAGAACTCCTGGGACTGCTCCCCTCGGAGGCCACGCTATGAGGGGGCGCCCACGCAAGGGAACTGCGGTTCGTTTTGCGCCAGCCGATGGCGTTGTTCTTCCACACGCCAGCGATCCGGTGCTGGGTCTGCGCTTCAACATCGAGGCGCGGTATGGCGGGTCCGTCGAAGTTGATCTTGTCGGCGAGCATCCGAGACCCTTCGCCCTCGCGTTTGCAGGGGCTCTGCGCCGGCAGTCCGAGCTTGGTGGTCCGCTCGGCGCGCGGAGCACGATCAAGCAACACCTCCAGGCCTATCTCCGCTTTTTCGCATATCTGCGCGAGCATTCCACGGTAAAGACGCCCGCCGATCTGCGCGCAGATGATATCGATGGGTATGAGGATTTCCTCGCATTCGTCGGGATGACCCCGATCCACCGACACACTGTTCTCGCCAAAGCCATCCTCGCCCTGCGCTCGATAGACGCCGACCAGCCAAGGCTTCTGGATGAAGGTGTTCGTCGTCGCCTCAGCTACACTAGCTCACAATCCGCCGGCCGATCCCGACCGCGTGATGCCTATAGCCCGTTCGTTGCAAGGCAGCTTCGCGACGCTGCCCGTGGCGATATCGCCAGGATATTCCGGCGGATCGGGAAGCCGCTGGATGAAGACGACAACTATCCCAATCTTCGCAGAGTGACCGACGAGGCCAATGCCCGGATCGTCGCGTCCGGCAGGCTCAGCAGCGCAGACCCCGCCTTCAAAAGCCTCTATTTCATGAGGCTGCGGCGTGGTCTTCCGGTCTCGACCCTGGCCGAGGATCTACATGCAGGTTTCCATCTGCGTGCAATGGATATTCCTCCTCTGCTGACCTTCCTGTCACTGGAGACCGGCCTTGAGATCGAGTGCTGCAAGGCATTGACGGTCGACTGCCTTCAGAATTCCGGACCCGGCACGATCGAGATCGCCTATGTGAAGCGGCGGGCCCGCGGCGCTGAGCACAAGCACATCCGCGTCCGTGACGGTGGGATCGGAACACCGGGCGGTCTGATCCGCAAGCTGATCGAGGCAACGGCATTCACACGGCAGTTCGTGCCGAGCGAGAATCTTTGGCTCTATTATTATACCGGGCCTACGCAGCTCCGGGCGGGTATCGAGCATCCACATGAGCTCGTCGACCGATGGACCGCAGGCCATGGGATCGTCGATGACAATGGTGAACCTCTTCGTCTCGTTCTTTCCAGGCTGCGCAAGACCCACAAGGCGCTCTGGTATCTGAAGACCGAGGGTCATATGACCCGTTTCGCAGTCGGACATACGCCGGAGATCGCCGCTCGCCACTACGCGGATATCCCCTCGCTGCGACCGCTGCACGAAGCCACCATTGCCGAGGCATTCTCAGAAGTCGCGGCCGCTGCAGGTCCGATCGTTGTGGCGCCCGCCCGGGAAGATTCCTGGCGGCAATGCGATGCGACGCCGGAAGCGCGCGAGAACCGAGACGGTATCCTCAGTGGCGAGCAGGACGTTTGGCTGGCGGCATGCTCCGGGTTTGACCGCAGCCCGTTCGGAGACTCAGGCGAGCCCTGCCCGCAACCGTTCTGGGGCTGTCTCGAATGCCGTAACGCTGTCATCACCGCGCGCAAGCTGCCGGCTATCGTCGCGTTCCTGCGGTTTATCGAAGAGCAGCGGGCGGGTCTCTCCGCGGCGGATTGCGCCATGAAGTTTGGGCGTGCCCATGCTCGCATTGCCGGGCAGGTTCTGCCGGCATTCCCCGACAGTGTGGTTGCCGCAGCCCGTCGCGAGGCAGAAGTGCATCCCCTCTATCTCCCTCCGGAGGCCCGCCAATGAGGGGACTATCGTCAGCAGCCCGGCAATACGATCTGCGCCCGGTTCTCGCGACCGCTCCGTTGAAGCCTGGTTTCGATCGGGACGCTCTGTCGCGCTACAGTGATCCGAGCTGGGATCTCGGCCCGGCCGTGTTTCGGGAGAGCGCCCGTCGCTGTCATGTCACCGTGCATCTCGGGTCTGTCGGGGATACGAGCGTCCGCGAGGCGTTGCGCGAACTCCTCTATGCCCGGCTGAACGTCGATCTGCCGGGTCACCGCAAGATACTTCCTCCCGGCAGTGTCCGGCAGGCGTTCAACCGAGCGCGGCGCTTCTTCGATTTCGTGCGTGATGAACTCGGTGCTGTCGATCTTCACCTGGTCGATCAGCCACTCCTGGACCGATATGCCCGCCATCTCAGTGCCGATCGGGCCCGTCGGCCCGTCATTGTCGCGCAATTACTGGAAGTACCTGCCGATCTCTTCCTCTATCGCGACCATCTGCCCTCCGGAGGACTGCGGTTTCAACCTTGGCCCGGAAGATCACCTGCGCGTGTCGCGGGCTATCGTCACATCTGCGAGAACCGAACGCCGCGCATTCCCGAGACAATCATCTCACCGTTGCTGGCTTGGTCGATCCGGTATGTCACCGAGTTCGCCGCCGATATCTTCGCAGCCCGCGAGGAGATGGACCACCTCGAAGCTCACTGCACCTCACTCATCGAGCAGGACAGCGTTCTCGAACGTAAAGACCGGCGGCGCCAGCAGCGTAAGCGGCTTGAGGATTATTTCGGGCGGCTGCGCAGTGAAGGTCGCGGGGTGCCGGTCTGGGGCACTGCCCATAACGGCATGTTTCTCCGGCATCCCGAGACAGGAGAGCTGTCGCCACCCGTCAACGCCCACCTGCTTCACCTGCACATCGGTATCGACACGCTGGCCGAGCCGAAGATGCACATTCAACTCACGAACGGCGCTCCACGCCAGATCAGAGCTGCGGTGCTCGAGCTCGGTGTCGAGACTGGCGGCATGGATACACCCATCTCCATTCTTCCAGAGACCGGCAAGCCCTGGCGGTCTCGCTTCGATGCCAAGACCCTGGCGGCGGAAGAGCGCATGCTGCAATCAGCGGCCTATATTCTCTGTGCTTATCTGACCGGCATGCGAGATTGCGAAGTCCAGGCGATGCAGCGTGGATGCGTTTCTCTGACGCGCAGCGACGACGGCGTGATCATGCGCCATCGCGTGCAATCCGTCGCCTATAAGGGCAAGTCTGCCCAGGGTGAACCTGCCGGGTGGGTCACCATCGAGCCCGTTGCCAGAGCTGTCGAGGTTCTGGAACGCTTGTCTTTTCGGGTCGCTTCCGCCCGCGGCCTGATGACGCTCTGGCCCGTTCTGATCGCAAGGCCTGTTTGCAAGGACCACCTCTCGGCTGAGATCGTCCGCCAGCTCAACCGATTCCGAGATCACCTCAACGACCTGTTCGGAACACCCGACGAGCCAGCGGTCCCGAGCGGACCAGGTGGACAACCCTGGCGTATTACGACGCGGCAGTTCAGACGAACGATCGCATGGCACATCGCCAATCGTCCCTTCGGCACCATCGCCGGAATGATCCAGTACAAGCATGCCTCCGTCGCCGCTTTCGAAGGATATGCCGGCTCCAGCCGTTCCGGTTTCAGGGCGGAAGTCGAGAACCAGCGTAGCCTCGGCCAGCTCGACGACCTGTTGATCTATTTCGACGAGCGGCAGGCCGGAGCCAGGCTGTCGGGGCCTGCGGCGGTGCGGATCGCGAAGACGCTCGACAGCGTATCGGATGATCTCGGGCCGCTTCCGGCCATGATCGCTGATCGCGCCCGACTGCGCACCATGCTCGCGAGCCTCGCGCGGACCCTTCATGTCGGCGTGCTGGCCGATTGCTTCTTCGATCCCGGCATGGCCATGTGCCTGAAGCAGGCCACCAACAACGACAACAAATCGCCGCTAACAGCACTTTGCCAGCCAACGCGCTGTCCAAACGCCTGCATCACCGCTCGGCACCTGCCAGCATGGAAACGTATGGCTGACGATACTCGAAGCTTGTTGAAAGAGAAAAGGCTGTCAAAATTGCAACGGGAAGTACTAAGAAGTGAGCTTGGGCGCATACAGGCAGTTCTGGAGGGAGGGGGGCAATGACAGATTATATTATCCGTGCGTCATTACACGACGAGGCGAATGAGGGGTGGGTCTGGGTCGAAGATTTCCCGTCCCGAAGTTTGATAAAAATAATCCATCAGACAAATGATCGGAGCGTCGTTTGTCAGACCAGAAAGTTCGATAAGAACTTCTTGGATCGCTACAATGCCGAGGGTGCTGGCCGTATAGAGATCAACGAGCTGAAGCAAAACACCATCGTGATGTCTGGGTGGTATCGAGATGCCTTGGGAGGCTTTGGCACTACCGACAAGGATAACGAAACTGGCAAGGTAACACTCAATTTATGCCCGCTCGGGTGCTGGAAACCCTGGTACCAGATGCGTGCTGCGTCACATCATCCAGATATCGTCGTGAGGTTAGGGGTTCGTCTCGGTGCTATAGGAATCTGGGCGGGATTACTTAGCATTTGGCTGGGTCTGCTATCAATCGTTCAGCCCGGCGGATGTGCCAAACCGATAGCAGGGGTCAGCGGTCTTGTCGTGCTGCTCCTAGCGGGCTTCTTCCTAGTTGCTGCATGCTGGCCACCGAACACATCGCCAAGAGGCCGCCATGAGTGAACGAATTGCAATCCTCGGATGGGGCTCTTTGCTATGGGACGGGCGCCCAGATTTCGATAATTGGCATGGGCCGTGGCAATTCGACGGGCCGGTCTTGAAGATCGAGTTCTCACGTATTTCGTCGTCTCGCCTCGGAGCATTGACGCTTGTGCTGGATCCGATGAATGGCTCCGATAACCAGGTTGCCTATTGTCAAAGCTTGAGAAGTGACCTGTCGGAGGCTGTGGAGGATCTCCGCATCCGAGAAGGCACAAGCCTTGCCAATATTGGTTATATCCATCGGGATGGCCGCACACGATCGCGAGATGATGGGTCGGGCTCCATAATTAACGCTTGGGCGGTCACGAGAGCGTTCGATGCCGTCGTCTGGACCAATTTGCAGAGCAATTTCACGCAGAAGACCGGCAAGCCGTTTTCAATATCCGCTGCTGCGGAGCACATTCGATCGATTTCAGAAGATGGGCGCCGCGCGACGCTCGAATATGTCGCCAAGGCTCCAGATTTCATTGACACCCCTTTTCGCCGGTACTGCGCCACGTCCTGAACATCGTATTTTTCGGTTGACTGTCAGGATATATTGCCGAACTTGGTAGCTGCTTTCTCTGCGCCGATCTTGGTGTCGTTCCAGAGCTCGAACCGCGCCCCGACCACGCAAGCTATCTCGACAGCTGGCTCAAGGTTCTCGGCAACGACAAGCGCGCCATCTTTTCAGCGGCAGCTCATGCGCAACGGGCCGTCGACTACCTGCATGACCTGCAGCCGGATCTCAACAAGGAGGAGGCGGCTTGAGCCGCCTCCTTATCAGCCACCCGGACGCCGCCCACTGCCGCGACCCGACGGCCGCAAGCTCCTATCCCGCGAACCGGCGTCTAAAATCGTCACGCATTGACCTCGCGCAGCTAGTGGGGCGTATTCACCGGCATATTGAAGTGACGCGCGAAGTATTCCGACGGCGTCGTCATGCGGCCCCGTGGTGAGAACCAGCGCATCCCCTCGACCGTCGATGCTGAAAATCACGCTACTGTCCAGGCTTGCAACCTCCTCCGGCAGATCCTCCCTTAGCATCGCGATGGCGGAAGCCATCGTCCGCCGAGGGCGAACGAGAACGATGTCCCGCGCGAAGGAGTCGTCGTGCGTAGCATCGAGAGAAGCGTTGATGACAGCGGGTCGTCGGATGATTTATTTGGAACTAGCAAAAAATATTGCTTTGGCGCCCTCACCGGTAGGTCATGTTCCAGCCGAGTTCGCCGGTGCGCAACGCGCTCCATATGCTGAGCGGCGACGGAGATAGGGAACGCACGGGCGGGGGCAGTCGGTCCCGCCTCCCTTGACGGCCGCTATGCTGAGGCTCCTGCGGCTGCCCTTGTTCCGCCCTTAGCGGGGCGAGAATTCCCGAAATCCGCCTCACGGCGCCGCTATGCTAATTTCTCCGATACTCTTCATTGTTTGATTGCAACCCGCCTGCGGACGGGTTGCCTGATCGTCCCTGATGACTACCGGCAGCCATGCGATCGGGCTGGCGGATGATTCGGTATCTCGCCTCACTAAAGGCCGAAAATCAGTCAGTTTAACCCCGCCTCCTGGCTGGCGCGGAAAGAGCTCAGCTTGCTCAGGAGGTGCTGAGAGATCTCGAATTGCCGCGCCGTCCCCCGGCCCATGGCGTTCTTCCCCATCGTCTCCACCAGCATTCCCCGCTTTACCAAAAGGTCGACCGTCTCCTTCACACCGCTGCGTGTTAGCTCGGTAATCTCAATGATATTAGAGAGTGTTAGCTTCTGATGGGCCTGGGTCATCGTATAGAGGATCGTCATCATGCCGATCTGCTTCAGTCTCGCCTGCGGAGTCTCGTCCTCCAGCGGATGGTCGAGGATCTCATGGAGAATAAGTCCCGAGAAGGCAAGGTTGTGCAATTGCGTTTTAATCGCGCTTGTCATGTCATTTAACTATGTTATATACGACAGTATAAATGCGGGCAGGCGGATTGGGTCTCCCGAAACGCAATAGGGCGCCATCGTCTCGAAGGATCCTGTTCATGAAAAGCCTTCTCCTGAATTCACTGCTTACGGTCTGCTTCGTTGCGCCACCCTATCTTATTTTCGGCAGTAAAGCGCGGGCCGAGGATTGGGGATGCCAGGTTATTCTATGCCTTTCCAATCCCGGCGCGCCGACGCAATATGCAGAATGCCGGCCGCCGATCCAGAAGCTGTGGCGGGAGCTTGCCGAGGGGCACTCATTCCCGACCTGTAGCGGCGTCGGTTTTCAGAGTTCGCGGCCTGGCTATGAACCCTATTATTGCGATGCGGGGTACAAGCTCACGACTGATAGCGGTCGCGGCGGTCGGCAAGCAACCTGCGTATCGACATCGCCGCAGCCGGTGAGCAACAGCCTCTGCTGGGATGGGAACGACTATACTTCCCGCGACAATTCGGTCCTGTCGCCACATTGGCAGCGCGTGGACGGGCACCGCCAGTGCATCGGCTATCCGACAACGCGCCCGAATGTGCGATCGCAGCCGCACTATGTCGATGTCACCATCGACGGCGCCGGTAAACAGCGCGTTTGGTATTGACCGATGGGTGCTGCATTCGTCGAAATCGCGCAAACCTGCGCGCCGATGGTTCAGGTGGAGACGCTGGCCGGCATTGTCAGCCTTGAGAGCCGGTTTCAGCCCTTCGCCATCCGCATCAACAGCGGCCCACCACTCGCTGCTCAACCCGCATCGAAGGCGGAGGCGATCGAGGTCACGACGTCTCTGATTGCCGATCACCAGGATATTCAGATCGGGCTCGGCGGTATCGCGATAGAGGCGCTTCAAAAATTGAAGCTATCCGTCGCCGACGCCTTCGATCCCTGCATGAACCTCAAGGCCACGGCTACGCTTCTCGACGGATACTACCGCGCCGCATTACGCGCGGGGGATCCGGCTCAGGCCGAAAGGGTGATGCTCCAGTCCTATTATGGCCGCGATGATCGATCCCTCGGCGCCATGGTCAAATATGACGAGCAGGTACGCCAGGAAGTAAAGCAGTTATCGCCGACGCTTGCCTCGCTCACCATCGGCGAACGAGGTGACCAGGCCGGGTCTGGCGTGCCGACGCAAGATGAGGCGCCGCCGGCGCTTGCGAAACAATCCTCCCAAACCGCTGAGGCCGCATCCTGGGATGTTTTCAGCTCAGGGCGGCGATCCACGGTTCTCGTTTTCCAGAATGATTGATCGGAGCAAAGTGAATGATCTCCAAAGCCAGCCTTCGCCCCTTTGCCGCATCCACGCTGATGGCGGCCGCCATTGTCATCTGCCTGGTCGAGCCGGCCTTCGCCCAGGCCGCCGGCATCGAAACCGTGCTGCAGAACATCGTCGACATGCTGACCGGCAATATCGCCCGTCTGCTGGCGGTCATCGCCGTCATCATCATCTGCATTGCCTGGATGTTTGGCTACATGGATTTGAGGCGGGCCGGCTTCTGGATTATCGGGATCGGCGGCATTTTTGGCGCCACCGAGCTGGTCAACACCATCGTCGGAGGCTGACGGGCATGGCAAACGCTCCCAGCCTCGAAGAAGACATCCTGTTCCTCGCCTGCACCCGCCCGGCGACGATCGCAGGCGTGACGATGGAGGCGATGGGCGTCAACATCATGCTGACGACCATTCTCTACATCACAGCGGGGTCGATCGCCTATGCGCTGATCGGCGTCGTCTTCCACGTCGTGTTCCGGGCGCTCGTCAAGCACGACCACAACATGTTTCGGATCCTGATTGCGTGGATCGAAACCCGTGGCCGCTCCCGCAATGCCGCCTATTGGGGCGGCGCCACGCTCTCGCCTCTGACGCTCACCCGACGTTATGACGAAAGGGATCTCAGCTTTGTCTAACATTGCAACGCTCCGGTCGCGCGAGCTCGGGCCGGAAACCTTCATCCCCTATGTCAGGCATGTCGACGAGACGACCATTGCGCTCGAATCCCGAGCGTTGATGACGATGATCGCTCTCGACGGCGTTTCCTTCGAAACTTCGGACGTCAGGGACCTCAACGACCTGCACCGCAGCCTGAACACGCTCTATCGCAATATCGCTGACGAGCGGCTGGCGCTCTGGACGCATCTGGTGCGCCGCCGCGACAATGCTTATCCCGAGGGACGCTTCGCCAATCCCTTCTCCGACGGTCTGAACGCGCGATACCGCGAGCGCATGGTGAGGGAAGATCTGTTTCGCAACGATCTTTACCTCACCCTTGTCTGGCATCCCGGCCGGGATCCTGCCGAAAAGGCGGCCAAGCTTCTCTCCCGGCTGCGCAAGGCCCGCCGATCCGATACCGAGCTCGACGGGCAGGCCCTGAAGCATCTGCGTGACCGCGTGGCGGATGTCGTCGCCGGCCTGAAGCGCTTCGAGCCGCGGCTGCTCACCCTCCACGAACAGGACGGGATCCTGTTCTCCGAGCCGAGCGAAGTGCTCCACCAGATCGTCGGCGGCCGGCGGGAGCCGATCCCATTGACGGAGGGACGAATTTCCTCGGCAATCTATTCCGACCGGGTCATTTTCGGGCGCGAGACCGTCGAGATCCGTCACGAGGCCGACAGCCGCTATGCCGGCATGTTCGGCTTCAAGGAATATCCGGCGACGACGCGCAGCGGCATGCTCGACGCTATCTTGACCGCACCTTTCGAGCTTATCCTGACGCAGTCCTTCGCTTTCACCTCAAAGGCCGATGCCCGCACGATCATGGGCCGCAAGCAGAACCAGATGGTCAGCGCCGGCGACAAGGCGGCCTCACAGATCGAGGAACTCGGCGAGGCGATGGACGATCTCGAATCCAATCGCTTCGTTCTCGGGGAACATCATCTTGCGCTTGCCGTCTTCGCGCCCTCGGTCAAGGAACTGACTGATCACATGGCGAAAGCGCGGGCCTATCTCACCAGCGGCGGCGCGGTCGTCGCCCGCGAGGATCTTGGGCTCGAGGCTGCCTGGTGGGCGCAAGTGCCGGGCAATTTCCGCTACCGGGCGCGCTCGGGAGCGATCACGTCGCGCAACTTCGCAGCCCTTGCTCCCTATCATTCCTATCCGGCGGGCAAGAAGGACGGCAACGAGTGGGGACCGGCGGTCGCCATGCTCAAGACCGCGTCCGGCTCGCCCTTCTATTTCAACTTTCATCACGGCGATCTCGGCAACAGTTTCGTCTGCGGTCCGTCGGGCGCCGGCAAGACGGTGCTCTTGAATTTCATGCTGTCCCAGCTCGAAAAGCATGACCCGCATATGGTCTTCTTCGACAAGGACCGTGGCGCCGATCTCTTCGTGCGGGCGGCCGGCGGCACCTATCTGCCGCTGAAGAATGGTGTCGCCACCGGCTGCGCGCCGGTGAAAGCACTGGAATTCACTGCGGAAAACAAAGTATTCCTCACCGGTTGGATCGCCAAGCTGGTCCGATCCGGATCTGGCGAATTGTCGATCACCGAGTTGCGCGACATCACCTCGGCGGTCGACGGGGTGGCGGACCTGCCGGTGGAGCGTCGCTCCATCGGCGCCCTGCGCACCTTCCTCAACAACACCGATCCCGAGGGCATTGCCGCACGTCTCCGACGATGGGAAAAGGGCGGCCCGCTCGGCTGGGTATTCGACAACGAGGCTGACGATATCGGCATCGGCGCCAGGTTCATCGGCTACGACATGACCGATTTCCTCGACAATGAGGAGATCCGCACGCCGTTGATGGCCTACCTGTTCTATCGGATCGAGCAGCTGATCGACGGGCGTCGCATCATCATTGTCATCGACGAGTTCTGGAAGGCGCTGCAGGACGAAGGCTTTCGTGATCTCGCCCAGAACAAACTCAAGACGATCCGCAAGCAGAACGGTCTCATGCTGTTTGCGACCCAGAGCCCGCGCGATGCCATCGTCTCGCCGATCGCCCACACGATCATCGAGCAGTGCCCGACACAGATCTTTCTTCCGAACCCGCGCGGCGACCGCGCCGACTATGTCGACGGCTTCAAGCTGACGGAGCGCGAATTCGAGCTCGTCTCGCGCGAACTCTCCGTCGAGAGCCGCCGGTTCATCGTCAAGCAGGGGCACAACAGCGTTGTCGCCGAGCTGAACCTCAACGGCTTCGACGACGAACTTGCCATCCTCTCCGGCCGGACCGCCAATGTCGAGCTTGCCGATGCTATCCGTTTGGAGATCGGCGAGGGACGGGAGGACTGGCTTGCCGTGTTTCATCAGAGGAGGAAGACAGCATGATCCGAACAGGAACGATGCGGCCATTGTTTGTATCGGCCGCTCTTTTGGCGTCGGCGATGCTAGCATCGGCGCAGGGCATCCCCGTCATCGATCAGACATCGATCGCCAAGCAAATCGAGAGCATCGCGCAGCTGAAGTCCCAGCTCGACGCCTTGAACCAGCAGCTCCAACAAGCCCAGCAGCTCTACGGCTCGCTGAACAAGATCACCAACATGGCCGACGTCGCCAACCTGCTGAACGATCCGTCGATCCGCAAGGCGCTTCCGCAGGACTTCAACGCGATCGAGGGGCTGTTCAAAGGTTCCGGCAGCGGCGTCTTCGGTAGTTCCGCTTCCAAATTCCTTCAAGACAATTCCACCTACCGCACCGATGCCGACGATTTCTATGCGCAGGAACTGTCGCGCATCCAGAACCAGAACGCCGGGCAGATGAGCCTCGGCCGGCAGATCTACGATGCGGCGACCAAGCGCATCGGCGGCATCGATGAGCTTCGCCAGAAAATCTCCGGTGCTGCCGACGCCAAGGACATCGCCGATCTGCAGGCCCGCCTCCAGGCCGAGACCGCCTTCTTGCAAGCCGACGTCCTGCGCATGCAGGGCCTGCAGATGGTCCAGCAGGCTCAGGTGCAGGTCGATGACCAACGCAAGGCTGAGGACTGGCGCAAGCGAATGGACACGATGGGAGCGGCGCTGAAATGAAGTGGCTTCTTTCTAGCGCGGCCATGCTTTTACTGGCGGCCTGCTCCCCACAGGCGGATAACATTTACACCGTCGATGAGCTCATGGCGGACGATGGTCTGCTCGCTAGGATTATCGGCGAATGCCGTAACAATCCCGGAGAACTCCGCGATACGCCCAATTGCCGCAACGCCGAGGCAGCCGACGGCAATCTGCGGCTGGAGCGGATGGGCAAATCGTTGGGAGGCTGACGATGTATCAGGTCTTCAGCTTCGTCGACGGACAGTTCAAGACACCGCTGGAAAACTTCATTTCCTCCGGCACCTCGAATATCGCCAACTGGGTCAGCGGCCCGCTGACGGCGGCACTCACCCTCTATGTCGTGCTCTACGGCTATCTCGTCCTGCGCGGCTCCGTGCAGGAGCCGATCCTCGAATTCGCCTTCCGGGCGATGAAGCTCGCCATCATCGTCATGCTGGTGAGGAACGCCGGCGACTATCAGACCTACGTCACCAATATCTTCTTCGATGCGCTGCCGCGCGAAATCTCGCAGGCGCTGAATTCGGGCACGGCGCCGAGCGCGTCGACCTTCGACAGCCTGCTCGATAAGGGCCAGAAATGCGCCAAAGAGATATGGTCGCGGGGCTCCTGGCCTATCGATATCGTCACCGGCGTGGGCGGCCTACTGGTTATCGGCGGAAGCTTTCTTGTCGCGGCGATCGGTTATATAGTTTCGCTCTATGCCCGGCTGGCGCTTGCCATCGTGCTGGCAATAGGTCCGATCTTCATCGCGCTCGCCATGTTCCAGTCGACCCGCCGGTTCACCGAATCCTGGATCGGCCAGCTCGTCAATTTCGTCATCCTTCAGGTCCTGGTCGTTGCCATCGGCTCGCTGCTGATCACCTGCATCGATACGACGTTTACGGCGATCGAAGGTTATAGCGACGTGCTGATGCGGCCGATCGCGCTCTGCGCCATTTGCGTCGCCGCACTCTACGTCTTCTACCAACTGCCCGGCATTGCTTCGGCTCTTGCGGCGGGCGGGGCGTCGCTCACCTACGGCTACGGCGCCGCCCGCGATGCGCACGAAAGCACGCTCGCCTGGGCGACATCCCACACAGTCAGAGCGGTCGGCCGCGGCGCGCGTTCCGTCGGCCGCCGCCTGACGCCAGGCCGGACCGAATGACGGTCACCAACGCTTCAGACAATTGAACAGGTTTTTTCGATGCTTCGTATCGTTTTGTCGTTTTTGCTGACCGCCGGTCTCGTAGGCTGCGGTTCGATTTCCCACCCGCTACCGAAATGTGATGGTTATTCCCGCCGGCCGCTGAACCGCGCCATGTGGCAATGGCAGGACAGTGGAGGCGAGCAGCCGGCGACCCGGGCCGTTCCCGCTGAGCCGACCAGTCACGCCGCCGCCTATGTGCCGGAACCATCCTCAGGCACACCGGCCGCTTTCGCGCATTTCGATGTCGCGAGCTCCTACCGTCCATGCGAGGGCGAGTGACATGGTGACCACGGATAACCTCAAAAGTTACTTCGACAAGGCCCGCCGATTCGATCAGGACCGGGTGATCCAGGTCGAGCGCTCCGCCCGCATCGCTTGGTTCATCGCTGCTTGCGCCGGTACGCTTGCTGCCGTTTCCGTCTTTGCCGTTGCCGGCCTCACGCCTTTGAAAACCGTCGAGCCCTTCGTCGTGCGGGTCGATAATTCCACCGGTATCGTCGATGTGGTCTCGGCGCTGACATCCACCGCCGGCACCTACGACGAGGCCGTCACCAAATATTTCGCGGCCAAATATGTCCGCGCCCGCGAGGGCTACGTCTGGAGCGAGGGCGAGGAGAATTTCCGCACCGTCGCGTTGCTATCGACGCAGCCGGAACAGACTCGATTTGCCACAGTCTACCGCGGCAGCAATCCCGATTCCCCGCAGAACATTTATGGCCGCAGCGCCACGTCGCGGATCAACATTGTTTCCATCTCGCTGATCAACGCCAATGTGGCATCCGTCCGCTATATGAGGACCGTGACCCGCGGTGACGAGGTGCGCACCACGCACTGGGTTGCGACCCTGACCTTCTCCTATGCCAGCGCTCCGATGTCCTCGACCGACCGGCTGACCAATCCGCTCGGCTTCGTCGTCAGCGAATATCGCGCCGATCCGGAGGCCATCAATTGAGACCGCACTTTCTCCTTCCGCTCATCCTGGCCACCGGGTTTTCGTCTGCAGCGCTCGCCCTCGAGACGCCGCGCGGCGCCGCGCAGGACAGCCGCATCCGTTTCGTCGACTACCAGCCCTATAACATCACCAAAGTCGTCGGCACACTGCGGTCTTCGGTGCAAATCGAATTCGCCGCCGACGAGGAAATTGCTCATGTGGCGCTTGGCAACAACGTTGCTTGGGAAGTGGCGCCGGCCGGCAACATCCTGTTCCTGAAGCCCAGGGAAAATCAGCCGGTGACGAATATCTCGGTCGTGGCGACACGGCGGGACGGCTCGACCCGCAGCTATCAGATGGAACTCACCGTCCGCGACGGCAGCGTCGAAGCCGGTCAGAACACCTATTTCTATGTGAAATACCGCTATCCCGCTGATGAGGCGGAGCGGCGCCGCCAGGAAGCAGCTGCGCGCGCGCAGGCGGCACAGGCCGGCGAGGCCGATCGCGTGCTTGCCCTTCACGAAGCTTATGGACCGCGCAACTGGCGTTATTCGGCGCAAGGGTCCCAGGCGCTCGAACCGCAAGCGGTCTATGACAACGGCAAGGTCACCACCTTCGCCTTTGCCGGCAACCAGGAAATGCCGGCGATCTATATGGAAAATTCCGACGGCAGCGAAAGCCTGGTTCCGAAGTCGGTCGACGGCAATCTCGTCCTCGTTCACGCGATCAGCCGCAAGTTCATACTGCGCCGTGGCGGCGACGTGCTTTGCGTCTTCAACGAAGCCTACGATCGCGTCGGCACCAATCCCGAGACCAACACGACGTCACCATCGGTCGAACGCGTCGTCAAAGTGCCGCCCGGCGCGGCGCAATAGGAGGTGACATGGCCGAGGAAGAGATTACCCAGATTCCGGGCGAGCGCGCCGAGACGTCGGCCGGTGGCCGGCTCGACAATAACCCGATCCTCAAACGCGGCGCTGTCGCCTTGGCGATCGTCGCCTTTGTCGCCTTCGCTCTCTGGTCGATGCGAGGGCAGGACAAGCCGTCAGACGGTGCCCAGCCGGAGCGCGTTGTCATCCGGCAGACATCGGATTTCGAACCGGCGAAGGAGCCACAGCCGGTGGCGACACCGCCGCAGGTTCAGCTCCCGACGCCTGTCGCCGCCGAGCAGGCGCCGACCGACGATGACAAGCTGCTCGACGCTGCCCGCCGTGCGCCGGTCATCGCCTATGGTGGCGAGAAATCGCCGGCGACGCGGCGGCAGGATCAGGGCGAGGCGTCGGATCAGGCCTCGAATTACGTGCCGCTCGGCAACAATCAAGCAGACCTCGGCTCGCAGGGCGAAAACGAAGATCAGCGCTTCAACCGCTTGCTGACGCCGACGCAATTGCAGGGATCGCGTGCAGGGACGTTGGGCAATCGCGATTTCATCGTCGCAATGGGGACATCCATTCCTTGCGTTCTCGAGACCGCGCTCTCCTCCGATCAGCCGGGGTTCACGAGCTGCGTCATCAACCGGGACGTTCTTTCAGATAACGGCCGCGTGGTGCTGATGGAAAAAGGCACGCAGGTCGTCGGCGAATATCGCGGCGGCATTCGCCGCGGGCAAAAGCGCCTGTTCGTTCTCTGGAACCGGGCGAAGACGCCGAAAGGCGTGATCATCACGCTGGCATCGCCGGCAACCGATGCGCTTGGCCGGGCCGGCATCGATGGTTATGTGGACACCCATTGGTGGGAGCGGTTCGGCAGCGCAATGCTCCTGTCGATCGTCGGTGATGCCAGCTCTTATGCCAGCAGCCGGCTGCAGGACAGCGATGTCGACGCGCAAAACACCACCAGCGCCGGTCAGCAGGCGGCGGCGATCGCCGTCGAGCAATCGATCAACATTCCGCCGACGCTCATGAAACATCAGGGCGAGCTGGTTTCGATCTTCGTCGCACGCGACCTCGACTTCTCGAGCGTTTATCGGCT
The DNA here is from genome assembly GCF_002211295.1 of Rhizobium sp. N122. Taxonomy (NCBI): domain Bacteria; kingdom Pseudomonadati; phylum Pseudomonadota; class Alphaproteobacteria; order Hyphomicrobiales; family Rhizobiaceae; genus Rhizobium; species Rhizobium sp. N122. The sequence goes on from NZ_LOKU01000024.1 coordinate 38,915, forward strand.
TCGCGTGACCGAGCCCCGCAATCGCGTCTACGACCGTGCTGTCCTTGGGGATTTCAGCCCCTCCTCGAAGCTCGTGACAAAATAGGTTCGGCAATGACTGAAGCTGCCGACGCCGGCGTCGTGCGCGAACTGCTTTCGCCGCTATCACGCTTCCTGCGTGACAAGACCCTCTATGAGGTCATCGTCAACCGGCCAGGGCAGGTTGTCACGGAGGGGAGACAGGGATGGCAGACCTATGAGATGCCCGAACTCTCTTTCGACAGGTTGATGCGTCTCGCCCGCTCGGTCGCGAGCTTTTCCAATCAGGCGATCGACCAGACGCGACCGATCCTGTCGGCGACGTTGCCGGATGATGAGCGGATCCAGATCGTCATCCCGCCGGCAACGACGAGGGGAACCGTCAGCATCACCATCCGCAAGCCGTCCTCCGTGTCGCTGACCCTTGAGGATCTCGATCATGGGGGATTGTTCGCCGATGTTTTGCGGGTCGACGGCGACGGGAGCCGATCGGACCAAAGGCTGTTGGAATACTATCGCATTGGCGCCTACAAAGCGTTTCTCCGGGAGGCGGTGTTTGCAAGAAAGAACATCATCATCTCCGGCGCAACCGGGTCGGGAAAAACAACTCTATCGAAAGCGCTGATCCGCCACATTCCGCAAAGCGAGCGGATTATTTCGATCGAAGACACTCCGGAACTGGTGGTCCCGCAGCCCAACCACGTTCGACTGTTCTATTCCAAAGGCGGCCAGGGATTGTCTAAAGTCGATGCGAAGGATCTGCTGGAATCCTGCTTGCGCATGCGGCCCGACCGCATCCTACTTCAGGAGCTCCGAGACGGCACGGCATTCTACTACATCCGCAATGTCAACTCCGGCCATCCTGGCTCAATCACCACCGTCCATGCCGACTCCGCCCGCCTCGCCTTTGAGCAGCTGACTTTGCTGGTCAAGGAGTCGGAGGGTGGTGGGGACCTCGAACGGCACGACATCCGCGAGATGTTGACGATCGCGGTCGACATCATCATCCAATGCAAGCGTATCGACGGCCGGTTTCGGGTGAGCGAGATCTACTATCGAGACGCCACGACTGACCTCGGCCGCTCTTCGTCGGATCGAGCTTAACGGGTTGCTTCCGGGCCTCTAACAATTCTGTCGGTCTCGACCGTCAGTCCAATTGTGCTGCCTTCTCACGCAGGACCACTGAAAACGCGCGGAGCCCCTGATGGTCCAGTGCATCAATGAATTCGTGAACCGCCGGCACCGTCTTGCGTAAATTCAACCGGGCGTGCCTGATGCTGTCGATCAATGCGCTCGAAAAGGTGGAATGGAGGCCCACGAGGAAATTGTCTGGCGATACGCAGGTCACCCCATGAGGCCGAAGGTCCGCGGCTGGGAAATCCTTGAGATTCCACGTGACAATCACAGAAGCCTTTCCGGCGATGGCTGCAGCTAAAACATGACGATCATCCGGATCCGGTAGCGAGAGGTCGGGGATGAGAATTCGGCGGTTGCCGACATCGGCATCGGGCAAGACTTTTTTGATCCGATCACGGGTCGCTTCCAGACGGGGGAAGGGTATCTCGGGTGAGCCGATGGCCAGATTGCGAATCCACTCGGCGTGGATGTCGTCGGTCCAGCGTGCGTCGACGAGACCGTCGAAAGCACACTGGACCAAGACATTACGCAAATGGAAAGGGTAGAGGACGCAGGCATCATAGACCGCGACAGGCGGCTTAGAGGCCATGATTGACGATCAGATCCTCTGTGTCCTCGGCCAGCGCGTCGAGGCTTTTCTGGCGAGCATCGAGCTTGGCCTTGAGCGAGAGAACATCCTTCAACTTGGCTCGGCGGTGCTTGCCGACATAGCGGAAGGGCAGATCGCCGCGATCCATGCGCAGCACCACGAGAGGACGTGAGATGCCGAGGATGGTGGAGGCGTCGGTCGGGCTCAATTCCTGATCTTCCGTGAGCACGGCAACACGCTTGCCGCGCAACAGGTGATCGAGGAGTGCTTCGACAGGCGCGAGAGCCGAGGCTGGGAGAGAAAGGGTTTGAAGTTGTCCACTTTGACGGCGAATCCGTAGTTCCAGTTGGTCGCCCTCCGCCAGATTTGGCATAGGCGCGACGGCCTTGCGGTCGCGATCCGACAATTTGGTAAATTGAAGAACATGGCTGGTCATGGCGAACACCTCTGACCATGTATATAGGGCAAGTCGCTCATAACTGCAATAACTGAAATATCCTCCGCTTTCCATCTCCGATTTCCGGGTGCCATAGGAGCGCGCGGCGAACGAGCTCGACCCGCCAACTTGAAGCGTGGGTTACCGCCAACGGCAAGCGCTCCGCTTCCGATGTGATCGTGCAATGCAAAGGGGCCGCCTCACCAACTATGCAGAAAAATAGGGCCGCTGGAAAACCAGGGCCCTTTAAGGTGTGAAGGTCAATAACCTCCAGAGGGGAACAGCTGATACGATGGCACTGGGAGGAAAACCATCGACTGCATCAACTGGAGGCAATATGCTCATATTTTGACCGCTTGGTAAAACATTTTTTGTGCAGTGCAGCTATGCAGAAATGGCAGAGAGTTCTCTGGGCCGATTTGACCGGGATATAGCTTCACGCATTCGAGATCGCCCGGGCGATGGCTTCCTTTTAGGGCGCCTACGTCGCTGACCAAGGAGGCTGGTGTGGATCATGGCAGCCGCGGCATTTCGCCGTCGGCCACACGCCAGATCCACGGCGTCATCTCGGCTCTCGCGGCGATCATCTCATTCAGTGCAACGTCATAGTCTTCGTCGGCCTTCGTCGGAACGATGAACATGGCGATCGGCGCTGGCTTTGCCTCCGGTAAGGTCACGGAGGCAATCGGCTGGTCGCGCGAAAGATCGAACCGGAGTCCTTTCACGCTTCTTCGCTTCAGGCTTGAGAGCCGCTCCAGGAGACGCTGTTCATGGATGGTTTCGAACGGGATCCAGTTCTCATTGACCACCATCAGCGCCACTTCCTCGACCGAAGCTATCCCCGCTCCCGAAATGCCGAACGTGGCGATGACGATGAGATGAAACCCCTCGTTGGATCGCCACAGTTCCAGTTCGGTTTCATATCGGGCATTCAACCGTTTCCACGCACCCTCATCGAGCATGAAGGGGAAAGGCAGGTGGCGCACCAGCATCTTCTGGCCATCGCGCGCTGAGGAAAATTCCTTTACCTCTCCGACGGTCATCATCAGTTTCCGCGGACCGGGACCGGTTAACTGGGCTCCGGCCAACATCGCTGCGCGCCTGGCGGAGATCCCTTCCTTGTCCTCCTGATGAAACACTTCCGGCACGAACAGGATGTCGCTAAGCGGACCGCCGCGGACAATCATCTGTCGCGCTGCGTTCAGCAGGCTGCTGCGGACGCGACCCCAGCCGCGTCTCCCAGCCCACAGCGCCGTCCATTCAGTCAGTTCCCCTGTCTCCCAGAGATAATGGAGCATGGCCTTGAGCGACAGCTTTTTCGGATCGTTTCGCACCGTTTCCGACGGCTCCGAAGATGAGGCCGAAGCCGATCGGTTCCCTCGTTTCGACAGCGAGAAATCGAGTTTCAGCACAGCCGCGCCCGTCGCTGCGTCGATCTGGATGGCATTGCCGATCAATGGACCAAGACCCGACAGCTCATATGGCGGTTCATAGGATGGGCAGCCGGGATCGTGATCTCGTCCTGAAAGCGGCATCCGTTTGATCAGGAATTGGCCATCCATCCGGGCGATATACATCGGCACCGGCGGTTGCCGACACGGGCAAAGTGGCCTGAGCTTCTGTTCGTAAGCGCGTTCGAGCTGCGGCAGAAACTCTGGAGAACTGTCGTCGAACGCCTGGTTGCCGATCAAAAACTGTCGCACGTCGTTCCTCCCTTGCCTGGCCAAAGGCTGATCGAGCCGTAAAAGGAAGGCGTAGCATGAGCTTCGCGCACTTTACTAGCGCAAAATAGTTAGTATGTAAATGTTACGGCCGCTGGGGCCGATTTCAACGCCAAGGCAGGAAAGAAGATACGTGCATTCCAGCCTCCAAAAATTAAAATTAACGATCATGATAATTAGAAGTCAACGGTGCGTTGATTAGAAGTCAGCCGGTCAAAATGTAGAGGCTGCGCCAGCATGAAGTGAGTTCTAATCGCGTGCTACCCAGCCCTTCGAGCCGGCCGGCACTGAACCGCCGATCACCTTGCCGCCTTCCGACTGCCCGATGGCTGCCGGCGTCTCTACATCGCAGCTGACGCCGATGCGGCCGGCCGGCACGTATCGAGGGATTGAGCTACCGCGCCCAGGCGCTGGGGATCCTGCCGCTAGTGCTTGCCCCGGAGTTCGGCGACTTCAACGAGGATCTGCGCCGGCTCAGTCCGGAACGGCTCATCGCTAATCTCAGGGCGCAGCTCGTTCTGAAACGCTCTGGCCTTTCTGCCCGCATGATCGAGCCGGACGGGGAAGGTGAGGGCGTGAGGGCCTACAGGATGGCAGGTCTCTGCCGGTCGCAGCACGGGTAGGCGCCCGCCCGCGGGCCTGCCGAGAGGCGACCCTTACCATGCGGCGGGCGGGCCTTCAGCGGGTCGCTCAGGTTTCTTCCCCTGGCTTGGGCCGCGTGCGGCCCGCCATTCCTGGCACAGCAAGAAACCTCCCTTCCGCCGCCCGGCGCTTCGCCGCGGCGTCAGGCGCCGCGGTTCCGGCCCGTCTGCCGCGTGGACAGGGATCGCCGTCAGGCCGCGAGAGGCGCGGCCCAAATCCGACGGAGACCATCTGAACCTAAGTCTTCCCATCGACGACGCCTTCGAGCCCCGCCCCGCCTCGTCCCCAACCGACCGTTTCATCTACGAGATGCAGATCTACGGCCATCGCCCCTTCCAGGATGAACCGGACCCGCGTCCGCTGCCGGAGGAGCCGGTCGTCCAGTCGGCGCTGACCGCCATGTTCGATGCTCTATTCGAAATGCTCGGCAATACCCGCCTGGAGCCCGATCTCGAAGACCTCCTGTGGTCGACGGTCAATCTCTTCCACCGCGCCGGCGAGCGCATCCAGCGGGAGCTTCAGCGTAATGAGGATAGCCAACGCAACGGTCAGCGCGAGCAGGACGGCTCGGAGGTCAAGAGTGTCGAGTTGGAGCGCCTCGTTGCCGAAGGCATCACGCTGCTTGAGCGCCGCAATGCCTTCGAGTTCATGCGCGCCTATGCGGGCGACCACTTCGAAGCCAATGCGGCTCGGCATGGCGGCCGCGGACGGGCTCCAAGGTCAGCCACGCCAACATGACCGCGGCGATGATCGACTCCAGAGACTTTCCATCCGCCCGCCGGCGCGCCGAGACCGAAGTGCTGATCCCGGCAGGCACCAAGATCGCCTTCGGCGGCGGCATCGACTACAATGATCACGAACGAATCTGGGCGAAACTCGATCAAGCCCTCGCCAAATATCCCGACATGGTGCTGCTGCACGGCGGCTCGCCGAAGGGCGCCGAACGTATCGCTGCCTGCTGGGCAGAAGCGCGCAAGGTGATACAGATCGCCTTCAAGCCGAATGGACGAAGCACGCCAAGGCCGCACCGTTCCGCCGCAATGACGACATGCTCTCGGTCATGCCGGCTGGCGTCGTCATCTTCCCCGGCTCCGGCATTACCGGCAATCTTGCCGACAAGGCCCGCCGACTTGGCATCTCCGTTTTGGCAAGCGGCGGGAGATGGCGCGTAAGCGCCATCTGTCCATACGGCTGAAGGAGATGCTTGCATTTCGCAAAAATTGTGTACACATTTGCCGCTGAAACGGAGCTTCGCCATGACCCAATCTCGGCAGCAGATACCATCTCCCCGCCGTGTCGGCGTGCGGGAATTTCGCGGCAACCTGACGTCTTTCCTCAAGCAGGTCGAAGACGGCCAGCGGTTCGTCCTGACGTCGCATCACAAGGTTGTCGCCGAAATCGGCCCGCCGTCAGCCGGCGTCGTCATGCGGAAACCAGGCGCGTTGCGCGGAAAGATCATAGTTGCCGATGACTTCGATGGTCTGCCGGCGGATGTTCTGAAGTCCATGGAAGACGGGACGTGAGGCTGCTGCTCGATACACATGCCTTGCTGTGGTGGCTGAACGACGACGAGAAGCTAGGGAACCATGCGCGTCGCCTTATTGGCGATCCCGAGAATGATGCCTGTCGTCAGTGCTGTCTCCCTTTGGGAAATCACTGTGAAGCTGCGCATCGGCAAACTTGATGCCGATATCGAAGAGATTGTTGCGATTTTGCCGGATCAAGGTTTCGACCGGCTGGATATCTCGGACGCGCATCTTATCGCTCTCGCTGCTCTTCCACTTCATCACCGCGATCCTTTCGATCATCTGCTCATGGCGCAAGCCGTGGCGGAGGGAGCGTATTTGGTTTCGGACGATCAAAATGTCGCGCTTTATGGCATTCCGTTTGTGACTTGCTCCGATCCTGTTGCCTTGTGATCTCACCGAGCTTGGCTCCGCGGATGAAGCCGGCTCAGATCGTTCCGGTTGCGTGTTTGCCAATGGCGATGTACCTGGCGACCCATCGGCGGCTCAGGTGCTTGGGAGCGGGCACGTTTGGGGAAGATCACTCATTCGACGCCCGCGTGAACAGCTTCACCCGGGATTGGAGCACGGTCTGCAGACGGCAATGCGGTGCCGCGGCGACCTCGCCGATCAGCAGAAATGTTATCGAGGTGCTCACAGCCTGCCGCAGCCGGGAGCGGGCGAGGGTATTATGTTGATCGACATGCGGGCGAAGCGTCCGTGGAGTGTGCGGCCAATATCCCCCAGTGCTTGGACCGGGAGGCCATGGTTTGTTGTCTCCTTCGATTGCCCCGAACCATTCCCGTTTTATATCGCTCGTATAGACGACCGCCTGCTTTGGCGGCCAACCCCTGAAGGGGTAAGACTCGCCCGAAATTTTTGCAAAATTCGATTTCGGTTCGTTTATCCTGGTGGAAAATAGAATTTTGCAAAATTTTCAGGCGAGCTGACCGCAGCAGGTCGGCCGTCTCTTCGTGCGCCATCGGGAATGGTCCCGAGCAACCGAAGGAGACAACAACCATGGCCACCACGATCGCAACGCTCACGCAGAAGACCGACGGCATCCTCGAAGGCGTCTTCGCCACGATCCGGGTCAACGCCCCGATCGCCATCGTCCCAAATGCCAGCAAGGCAAGCGAAGAAGCGCCCGACTACCGCGTCATTCACCGCAAGACGGGCTTCGAGATCGGCGCCGCCTGGAACCGCATCGCGCGGCAGACCGGCGAGGAATACCTCTCAGTGAAGCTTGAGGCTCCCGAGATCGGTGTGATCTTCGGCAATCTCGCACCGGCACCCGGCGGCGATCCTAGCAAGAAGGTGATCCTCTGGAACAGCCCGAACTGAAGAACAAAGCGAGCGGCCCCGAGCAATCGGGGCCGGCTTCGCCGTATCTCAGGTTTTGCGCGCAATAGCGGGATTGAAAGCGGGCATCGAGCCCGCCTTCAATCCTCCTGTCGTGCCACACGAGACCAAGGACCCTGTCTGCTCAGATACTTGAAGTCTGCCGTGAGGCTCGTGCCGCCTCAAGGACTTCGCGGCCCCTCCAATTTTCAGCCGGCGCCCTGAAGGGCACCGTCAGAAAATCGGTTCCTCCGCTCGCCGGCTCCGCCGGTCGCTGACGCGATCCTTGACCCGGCCCGATCCTCACGACCCCGGGCGTCATCTTTCACATTTCAGGAGACGACGACGATGACGATTGCACTCGAAATTCAGGTTGAGGAACTGCGGGCCGAGCTCAGGAACGCCGATCCGGCTGAGCGCCGCCAGATCGAAGCGGAGCTGGAGATCGCTCGGGCCGAACTGAGGGTAGCGATCGCCGAGCAGGAGGGCGCCATCGACGCCGCGCCACCCTTCTGAGGCGGCGTTTGCCTCCTCGCCTGGGCCGGCACGCCGGATCGACCGGCGCGTCGACCCGAAGCTGCGCTTCACGCCGATAATTACCGGCAAGGACCAGGAAGACTTCCGCGGACAGCCCGGACCATGGGTTCCCGTCCGACATTTGTGTTCGGCCTATAGCCGCGCGCCCGTTTTGATCGGAGAAGTTCGAGGAACATACGGACTGCATCCTCCTCTCTGTCGAAGTGATGCACCATGGCTTGTCCGATCGTTCCGATGCGTCCCCATCGCCGCGTCAGGCATGGTGTGCCGAACAACGTCGGTTCGATTGCGAGCGCGTAGAAGCGCGCCATGTTTTTCGTCGCGTCCCTGCGTTCGATGTAGAGCTGATAGGGTTGAGTGAGCATGACGGAGAGTCGCCTCTTCCAGCTTTTGCGTCTAACGACACTTATGAATCGGTCGGCCCACACCGATTCATTTTTGTGATGATCGTTGAAGCCGAAGATCATGGATTTGGGCGAGCCGGCCAATCGGCGGCCGGGTGCTATTCGCTCCGCTCACGGAGCCCGAACACCGTCTCCGCCTCCGGTCACGCCCCCTCTCGCGGAATGACGTGAGCGAATTGCCCAGCCGCAGGGCGGCGGTTCTATCCTCGACACCTCCTGCCGGCTCACGCCGGAAACGGTCGCGTCCCCTTCGGGTCCGCGGGTCTCTTCTCTCTCTGACGTCCAATTTTACTCCAGCAAATCCGGCGTCAAGGACGGCGCGTCTCCCCCAATTTTTCCGCTGCTGCGTTTCACTGCGCTCTGGAAAAATCGGTTCCCCCGCTTGCGAGCCGCGTTCCGCGGTCCTTGACCCCTCTTTGCAAGAGAGTGGCCGATCTCCGTCATCAACGAAGGAGATCACATTATGACAACCGATCAGAACCTCATACTCTACACCAAGTTTGCCGGCTTCCGGCTCGTCGTCCTGGCAAACCGCTTCGGCTGCGACAGCGATTTTTCGCGAGAGCTTCACGATCGCCTGGTTGAGGGGCTCGACGCGGCAATCGATCGGATCAGCGTCATCATGGAATTGGAACGAAGTGTTCTCATCGGGGAGGATGAATTCGCCGAATATCAGCTGGAGGGCGAGATCGAGATTTTCGGGCGCTTCACTATCAATCTGCTGGACGAACTCGAAATTGATTACGACACGCATGAATTCCGCGTCAACGGCGGCGATTGGATGAGCGCTTGGGCTGCCGACGACACTGGCGTCGATATCAACTATCCTGAGCTCGTTGCGCTGATTGCGGACGAACTCGGCTCGCTGGCGCCGATCATCAAGGATATCACGTTGGCAACTCGCATCCCGGTCTATGCGGGGCGCGTCGTTTGGTCATGGTGGTAGCAGCACCATCTCACATACTGAGAGGCGACAGACGAGGTTGCCTCTCAGTTGCCGATGGCCCTCAAGTGAGCCGAGGAAGGACGGCTGCGAAGTTTCACAACAATCGCAGTAATGTTGTAAATGCTGTAAATTCCAGCGATAGCAAGGAAGCCCAATGCCGAAGCCAAGCGGGACGTATTCAACCAGTGACCTCTCATGTAAATCCGGCGACATCATCGCCGAGGCGCTGCGTCATCCGGTGACGATCGCCCAGCGGAACAAACCCCGGCTGGTTCTCCTCAATATCGAAGATTATCAGCAACTGATCAGGCAGGCAGACCGACGCACCGTCGGCACTATCGAAACGATGCCCGATGAGCTTTTTGCCGAACTCGAAAACGCCGTCGACGCCTATGCCGGCGAGGACGAGGTGGGCCGCTCATAAAACCACGATCATAGCACCGGTTTGACGAAACGATTGACCTTCGCTGCCTGATCCATCTCCTTTCGCCGGAAGTAGATCGCCCGGCCGCAGCGGATCGGACTATGCCCCTGGACGATGATGATCTGCTCGTCCTTCCTCATCGACTGGGTGATCTCGTGCGGCATGATCAGCGGCCGGCGCTGGAAGTTGACGTTCTCGGATCTCCTGGATGCATTGTTCTTCGTGTCCCAGCCGATGTTGCGGGAACTGCCCTTCACCTCCACCGTCATCTCGCCACATTGCGCAGAGAGGTTGCGCGCCGTGTCGAGCGCCTTGATCGCTGCGTAAGAGGCGAAAGCGCAGCCATCGATCCATGACGTCGCGCCATCCTTCCCGAAATGCCGCTCCAACTGCCCGACCGACTGGTACATCAACATCATCGAGATGCCGTACTTGCGGCCGCGGTCGCGCGCCTCCTCGAGCACCCTCATGTAGCCGAGCAGATCGACCTCATCGAGCATGAACAGCGCCCGGCGCTGGAAGGCGCCGTCGGCCTGCACCATGGCGTTGATGAGCGAGCCGATGATCACACGAGCGATGCCCGGATAGGAGCGCAAGATCGATGCGGAGATGTTGAGGAAGACGTCCTTCTTGCCCGAAACGATATCACTCGATTTGAAGGCATTGCCGCAGACGAGCGCGGCATAGCTGTCGAGCGACAGCCACTGGGTATCCTTCGATGCTGTGGAATAGACGCCCGAAAACGTCTGCTCGGTCATGTTGGTGAAGACGCCGAGCGTTTCGCGGATGAAGGCCGAACCGGAATGCTCCTGAATGTCGCGCAGCATAGCGAGCACCGAGGGCTCCGGTTCGGAAACGATCTGGCGGAGACTGCGCAAGCTTCGCCGGCCCTCATATTCGGGCGAGAGCATCACATGGGCGAGCAGACCGGTCAGGAGGTTGTGCGCCTGGTTCTGGAAGTAGGATCCCGTCGAGCTTTCGAAGCGAAGGCTTTCCGACAGCAGCATATGGGCAATGCCGACGATGTCCTCTTCCTTTTGCTTGGATGCTTCGATCCCGTCGAGCACGTTGAAGCCCATGATCGGGTTCGTCGGATCGAGCACCATGACCTCGCGCCCGAGCGCATTGGTGCGGTGCTCGACGACCATGGGCGCGACCTCAGTGGAAGGATCGAGGCAGATCATGGGTCCGGTATATCTGAGCGCCGTCGGCACGACGTTGCTGGTCGTTTTGTATCCGCCCGATCCCGCGAAAAACAGCATATGGGTGGAATCGAAGTCCTGTCTGTAGGTGAGCAATGGCGCCTTCCCGCCCTGTCCCCATGTGCTGCGATCGTTTACATCGAAGGGAAGCGCATGGATGATTTCCTTGTCGACCCGATAACGCTCGCCGACCACGATTTCCCCATCCGGCGGGAACAGCTTTCCTGCTGCCGCCATCGGCAGCCAATCGGCATCTCCAAATATTCCACGCCGGGCACGCTTGATTTCATCTGGCACGACGACGGAGATGCGGGCGGACACCGCCACTGCCATGAAGCCGGCGACGGCAGCAATGACTGCGGCCATATCAAGATAGGACAGCGCTCGATCCCACGGAACGACCCGGGCCTGCACAGTAGGTGCAAGCCGGCCGAATTCGCGCAGCGCATAGAAGGCGGCAACGCTGAGAAAACACAAAAGACTTGCCATGGCGACCGGCCTTCGCCGATGCAGCGGCAAGACCCACACGGTCAGAAGTCCGGCAAGAGGTCCGAACAGTAGAGGCGGTACAGGTGCTGCCCGCAGGAACCAGTGTTCTATCTTCCCGGACATGCCGGCGGCGAGTCCCGGCCATCGCCAGCCAACAATGTAGATTGTGATCGTGGTGACGGCGATCGGTACCAAAACGAGTAACAGGCTCGGATGCGGTTTCCCTCTTAGGCCCATCTTACTTTCTCCTCGAGATGCGATGAACCGTTCCTCAGAGAGGGGGCCTTGAAAGCCTCTTCGCCGATATCGCGCAGCCGCCGATGCTCGATGGAGCCTGGGACGAGCCTTGCCATTTCTATGAGGCCGCCGAGCAGGAACGCCCGATCCGCCTTCGATAGCCCGGCTTTGACGACGATCCCGCCGAGCAGGATCTTTTCGCGCGTGTCGCGCTTGCGCTCAGCCGTCATTTGGAACCTGCCCCTGCGCTCCAGCGCCGCTATCTGCTGGTCGACGCGTTTGAGGAGTGGGGCCAGCGGCGCCTTTCCTTTCCCCCTTCCGAAATCGCGCGGCGGTTTCCTCGATGATCCGATCGACCTCCTCGTCGGCGATCTCCATCTCCGCCAGCCCGGTTCTGGTCGCGGCGCGGGCAAACCGCTCGGCCGATTTAACTATCAACAATCGTTTGCGTTCGCGCAGCTTTTCGATCTGGGCGTCGAGATCGGAAATCGATGATTTTGTCGCCATTCCTGGTTCCTTTTCTGCTTTGATGTCGAAGGTGCGATTATACTAACTAGAATAAAACAGTAAAATGCGCTACCGTGCAACCAGAAAAGCGGCATCGGCCCTTCGGTCCGATCTGTTTGAGGGCGCAATATACGTCGCTGTCGCGACGTGCTTGGGCCAGTCTGGAGACGCCAGTGGCGATCATGTTCGTCAGAGCGCAGGTGATCAGCAGGGGATCGGGACGCAGCATCGTCTCGGCTGCCGCCTATCGCCATCGCGCCCGGATGATGGACGAGCAGGCCGGCACGTCGTTCAGCTACAGGGGCGGGGCGTCGGAGCTCATGCATGAGGAACTGGCGCTGCCGGATGAGATCCCGGATTGGCTGCGGTCGGCGATATCAGGTCAGTCCGTCAGCAAGGCCAGCGAAGTGTTTTGGAATGCGGTCGACGCTTTCGAGACGCGGGCGGATGCACAGCTCGCCCGCGAACTGATCATCGCGCTGCCGGAGGAGCTGACGCGGGCCGAGAATATCACGCTGGTGCGCGAATTCGTCCGCGACAATCTCACCTCGAAAGGAATGATCGCCGACTGGGTCTATCACGACAAGGACGGCAACCCGCACATCCACCTGATGACGACGCTCCGGCCGCTGACGGAGGAGGGGTTCGGGGCAAAGAAGGTTCCAGTGCTTGGTGAGGGTGGCAAGCCGCTGCGTGTCGTCACGCCGGACCGCCCGAACGGCAAGATCGTCTACAAAGTCTGGGCGGGCGACAAGGAAACGATGAAGGCGTGGAAGATCGCCTGGGCGGAAACGGCCAACCGGCATCTGGCGCTGGCCGGACATGACATCCGCCTCGACGGTCGCTCCTATGCCGAACAGGGCCTCGACGGCATCGCGCAAAAACATCTCGGGCCGGAGAAGGCGGCGCTGGCGAGGAAGGGCAGGGAGCTCCACTTCGCGCCGGCCGATCTCGCCCGCCGTCAGGAGATGGCCGATCGGCTGCTTTCAGAGCCGGAGCTTTTGCTGAAGCAGCTCGGCAATGAACGCTCTACCTTCGACGAGAGGGATATCGCCAGGGCGCTGCACCGTTATGTCGACGATCCCACCGATTTTGCCAACATCCGCGCCAGGCTGATGGCGTCGGACCAATTGGTCATACTGAAGCCGCAGGAGATCGAGGCAGAGACAGGAAAGGTGTCGGAGCCCGCGATGTTTACGACGCGGGAGATGCTGCGCATCGAATACGACATGGCGCAGTCGGCGCGGGTTTTGTCGGAGCGTCGCGGCTTCGGTGTTTCCGAGCGGAATGTGACGGTGGCGATCGAACGCGTGGAGAGCATCGAGAGCGGCGATCCCAAAACTCCGTTCCGGCTCGATGCAGAGCAGGTCGATGCTGTCCGTCATGTCACCGGTGATGGTGGCATTGCCGCTATTGTAGGCCTTGCCGGCGCCGGCAAATCGACGCTGCTTGCTGCCGCACGTCTTGCCTGGGAGGGCGAGGGACACAGGGTGATCGGTGCAGCCCTTGCCGGCAAGGCCGCAGAAGGGCTGCAAGACAGTTCCGGCATCAAGTCGCGGACACTTGCCTCCTGGGAACTGGCCTGGGCCAATGGCCGCGATACGCTCCATCGCGGTGATGTGCTGGTGATCGACGAGGCCGGCATGGTGGCCTCGCAGCAGATGGCCCGTGTGCTGAAGATTGCCGAGGAGGCTGAGGTAAAGGTCGTGCTGGTCGGCGATGCGATGCAGCTGCAGCCGATCCAGGCCGGTGCTGCCTTCCGGGCAATTACCGAACGCATCGGCTTTGCAGAGCTTGCCGGCGTGCGCCGCCAGCGTGAGGCCTGGGCACGTAATGCCTCACGGCTGTTTGCCCGCGGCGAGGTCGAGAAGGGCCTCGACGCCTATACCCAGCAGGGCCACCTGGTCGAGGCGGGCACACGCGAGGAAACGATCGACAGGATTGTGGTCGATTGGACAGAGGCACGCAAACACGCAATCGGTCGCTCGATCTCCGAGGGCAGGGATGGCCGTCTTCGCGGTGATGAACTGCTGGTGCTCGCCCACACCAACGACGATGTCCGCAAGCTCAACGAGGCGCTGCGTGAGGTGATGGCCGGCGATAATGCCCTCGGCGAAAGCCGCAGCTTCCGGACCGAGCGCGGGGCGCGAAAATTTGCCGCCGGCGACCGCATCATCTTCCTGGAGAACGCCCGCTTCCTCGAGCCGCGGGCCAAGCACTCCGGGCCGCAATATGTCAAGAACGGCATGCTCGGCACGGTCACCGCGACCGGCGACAAACGCGGCGATCCGCTGCTGTCGGTTCTGCTCGACAATGGCAATAAAGTCGTCTTCGGCGAGGACAGTTATGACAATGTCGACCACGGCTATGCCGCAACGATCCACAAATCTCAAGGGTCGACCGTCGATCGCACCTTCGTGCTCGCCACCGGCATGATGGACCGGCATCTGACCTATGTGTCGATGACCCGGCATCGCGACCGCGTCGATCTTTATGCGGCGAAAGAGGATTTTGAGCCGAGACCGGAATGGGGACGCAAACCGCGTGTCGATCATGCCGCCGGTGTCACCGGCGAGCTTGTCGAAACCGGCGAAGCCAAATTCCGGCCCGAGGACGAGGATGCCGACGACAGCCCCTATGCCGATGTCAGGACGGACGACGGAACCGCCCATCGGCTCTGGGGCGTCAGCCTGCCGAAAGCGCTCGACGATGCCGGCATCTCCGACGGCGACACCATCACGCTGCGCAAGGATGGTGTCGAGCGGGTCAAGGTCCAGATTGCCATTGTCGACGAGGAGACGGGTCAGAAGCGTTACGAGGAGAGGGAGGTCGATCGCAACGTCTGGACAGCCAGCCAGGTCGAGACCGCTAGCGCACGACAGGAGCGCATCGAGCGGGAAAGTCATCGGCCGGAACTCTTCAATCCGCTTGTCGAACGCTTGTCGCGCTCCGGTGCCAAGACGACGACGCTCGATTTTGAGAGCGAGGCGGGCTATCGCGCCCAGGCGCAAGACTTCGCCCGGCGCCGCGGGCTCGATCATCTCTCGCTTGCTGCCGCCGAGATGGAGGAAAGCCTTTCCCGGCGCTGGACGTGGATTACCGCAAAGCGAGAGCAGGTGGAAAAGCTCTGGGAGCGGGCAAGCGTGGCGCTCGGTTTTGCCATCGAGCGGGAACGGCGCTTCGCCTACAACGAGGCGCGAACTGAATCCCACACCATCGCGAGCGCAAGCGCTGGCGAACCACAGTATCTGATCCCGCCGAGCACGTCCTTCGTTAGGAGTGTCGAGGCGGATGCGCGGCTGGCGCAGCGTTCGTCACCGGCCTGGACGGAGCGGGAAACGATGCTGCGACCGCTGCTTACTAAGATCTACCGGGATCCGGATGCAGCACTTGTCGCCCTGAATGCGCTCGCCTCGGACACCGGCACCGAACCCCGCAGGCTCACTGCTGATCTTGCCGCAGCACCCGACCGGCTCGGCCGGCTGCGTGGCTCCGAGCTGATCGTCGACGGAGGCGCGGCGCTTTCCGAGCGCAAGGTCGCAAAGGCAGCCCTGGAGGAACTGCTTCCCCTGGCCCGGGCCCATGCGACCGGGTTCCGCCGGAATGCCGAACGGTTCGAAATGCGTGAGCAGACGCGGCGCTCCTACATGTCATTATCGATCCCGGCGCTTTCCGAGCGCGCGATGGCGCGCCTTATGGAGATCGAGGCGGTGCGCAACCGGGACGGGGACGACGCCTATAAGAGCGCCTTTGCGCTTGCCGCCGAGGACCGCTCGGTCGTGCAGGAGATCAAGGCGGTCAGCGAAGCGTTAACGGCACGCTTCGGCTGGAGCGCATTCACCGCGAAGGCGGATGCGGTTGCTGAACGCAATATGACCGAGCGTTTGCCGGAAGATCTGACGGCCGGCCGGCGCGAGGAGCTGGCCCGGCTGTTCGAAGCGGTCAAACGTTTTGCCGAGGCGCAGCATCTCGCCGAGCGGCAGGATCGCTCGAAGATCGTCATGGCTGCCAGTGTTGTTCGGGGCCAAGAGACAGAGAACGGACCGGGGAAGGAGAATGTCGCCGTGCCGCCGATGCTTGCTGCCGTCATCGCGTTCAAGACGTCGGTCGACGATGAGGCTCGATTGCGGGCGCTCTCCAACCCTTTCTATCGCCAGCAGCGTGGCGCATTGGCCAACGCCGCGACAATGATCTGGCGCGATCCGTCGGGCGCCGTCGGCAAGATCGAGGAGCTGCTCCGGAAAGGCTTTGCTGCTGATCGCATCGCCGCCGCGGTGACCAATGATCCGGCCGCCTATGGGGCTTTGCGCGGTTCTAATCGCCTGCTGGACCGGATGCTGGCGTCCGGCCGGGAGCGGAAAGAGGCGATGCGGGCCGTGCCGGAAGCTGCAGCGCGCCTGCGCGCGCTCGGTGCGGCCCGCCTCAATGCCCTCGATGCCGAACGCCAGGCTATCACGGACGAACGGCGGCGCATGGCGGTTGCCATTCCAGCTCTTTCGAAAGCTGCGGAAGAGGCTTTGGCGCACCTGACGGTCGAGGTGAGGAAGGACAGCAGGAAGCTGAGTGTTTCCGCCGCTTCCCTCGAGCAGGGCATTGCCCGGGAGTTTGCCGCTGTCAGCCGAGCGCTCGACGAGCGCTTCGGTCGCAATGCCCTCGTCCGGGGTGACAAGGATCTCATCAATCGGGTCCCGCCGGCGCAGCGCCCGGCCTTCGCGGCGATGCAGGAGCGGCTGAAGGTCCTGCAGCAGACTGTCCGTCTGCAGAGCAGTGAGCAGATCATAGCGGAGCGGCGCCGAAGGGCTGCTAGCCGCGCTCGCGGCATCAACCTCTGAGACTCGAAGAAAAGCGGGGGGACGAAATGGTTGGTCGATTGGAAAAGCACTACGACCCGATTGTTCCGAGATCGATCTTCCTTTGGGTGGCGGAGCGGTCGAAGCTACTGTTCGTCCGTTCCGCAGCGGTCGTTGTAGAGGCGATTGCAGGTTTCACCAGATCGGGTGCCGTCTGCGTGAAGCCACTCTATAGCCCCCTCGGACACGGACGTGGCCAGAAACAAGCCTGCTTCCAGCAGCGCGCGGATGCCACAGAAAGTGACGAGGTCTCGCGCTGAGACCGTGAAGAACAGGCTTTCACTGGTCGGCCTTATGATCGCGCCTCCACCTTCGAAAGCTAGAAACCTGTCAGGTCCCACGGAGACGAGGGATTGGTAGAAGTTCTCGATTTGCGTGCAGATCTTGTCGGCAACGTGCTGCGTGCGCGTGATTGCGACACACGCTTCGGCGACGTGCACGCACTTTGGAACATCTTCCTCACCCGCGAATGATGGCGCTCGTGTCAGGACCAGATGCGCGTTGCACGGCGGGCTCAGCTCAACGAAGTGACGGACTTCGCCAATCGATTTCTTCATGCTGTTCCTGCCTATTTGGAGAAAAAAGGCTTTTAGAGGTGGCAAAGCGCTGAGGGCTGCTCAACGTGATGGAGCGCTTTCTGCTGACGCGAACGTTGTTCCAGTTGAGGCTCGTGAAGACGTGACGCAGTTGCGCTTACGCGACGGTGAAGATGAGGAATCGCTAAAGGGTCCAAGATCGCCCCGATAGCCGCCTTGCTTCGGATTCCGGGTAAAGGCGGTAGGGAAGGTCCGCATAGACATATTCTGCCGGAATCGCGGGTGGGGACAGCTTCGATAGGAACAGGTCGAGATTCTCCCGACTGTTGCTGGAGACAAGCGTGTAGAAATTGCCGCTGTTCCAGGTGACGAATGAGTGTCCAAAGAACCGGCGTAGTGTTTCGCTCATCTCCGAAAGGGTAACTTCGTTTCGATCCATTCGCGTTAGCACCGTCTCTTCCTTGGCGCGAATATCTGACGCGCTGAAGAAGCGAGCTTTGAAGCTATGGTCCTTCTGGCGTTCCCGCCGCCGATATTCCTCGGCGTCTTCATGCCTGAACTTCTCGACGAACATGAAGAGCCCGTTGGTCTTGAGATGCTGCGAGACGAAACGGATCTGATCGAAGCGATTTGGCGAATACATCTGGAAAGTCGTGTCCTCGAGGATGATATCGAAACCGCTGCCAAACTTTCGGAGCTCCACGTCTTCTTGGACCCTTTGCGATGTCAAATGATGAAATGGTCCGTGAAAAAACATGGCATGAGGAGGAACGCCATAGGCATAGAAGCTTCTAAGGTTTTCGACGTTGGGACTGCATGACAGCGTTTCTATCCTGCCCTTGCCAAGTTCGCCGATCACACGAGCCATCGTCCCCTCGGCTGTACCTAGCGTGTAGAGTTGCAGTTGACCCTTTCTGGCCCGCGCGTATTTGAGGATCGCGCCGCCTATGCGGCACTCCTCTTCGAGGCGGTAGGGTATGCTGCTCAAGTAGTGCTTATCGAATGGACCTCGGCGCAGCGGATGAAGGGCTGAAAAGCGCCTGAACGTCATGTCCACTGGGAACAAGCGGCGATCGAGCTCGGGCGGACGGATAGGCATTCCGGCCTCACCGGATGCGGTGGTCGAAAAAAACTCAGAAAGCTCGTTAAGGCGAGGGGCACGGTCGCACTCCTCAATGAAGTCGGCAAATTCACGCATGCGAAAGCCTGCCTTTCTCTCGCACCATCGCGTTTTTGGGATTCAGGAGGGAAATCGCGCATCCCGAAAAGATTGTGCCGTCAGCGATGATGTCGGCAGAAGATGATCGCGAACGTCATGTTTTCGCATCCACGATTTTGATTGGTTTTCATGAAATTGACA
This sequence comes from Rhizobium sp. N122, assembly GCF_002211295.1. Taxonomy (NCBI): domain Bacteria; kingdom Pseudomonadati; phylum Pseudomonadota; class Alphaproteobacteria; order Hyphomicrobiales; family Rhizobiaceae; genus Rhizobium; species Rhizobium sp. N122. The sequence continues at coordinate 57,796 of NZ_LOKU01000024.1, forward strand.
TGAAATTCGACCTCAGGTTAAAGCCTGGCTTGTTGACAACTTGGGGTGAGGTAGGGTCGCTACCACGCCGGTTTTTCAAGGGAGCAGCTGTCGAGTGGGGATCATTCCATCAATTCACCCCGAGAGAATGAAGAAGTCACAAGGGGAGATCATCCTTCACCAGCAAGGCCATTGGAGCCATGCCCGCGCAGATGTCGTTCGCCGGCGCAGTCTCGGGCGACAGGTTATCGACGTTGTCGCGGATGACCACCTGATCTTCCTCAACATAAGGGGTACGGCGGCATCCGGCGAAAACTTTCTGGACGGACGAAGAGTCGAGTTCAGTCCGCGTCCAGACGGCTCGCTTGTGTACATTCCGCCCGGTTGCCATTGGAGCGGCTGGGATGAAGGGGATGCTGAGGGTTGTTATCTTATGATAACCGTGACGCAGGATTTTTTTTCCAACCTCACGACTAGGCTGCCGCGCGTAGGCACCTTACGTCCGGAGCTTGGATTTAGAGATCTGCCAATCCAATGCTTGGCGCGGCAGATTGCCGGAGAACTTTCACACGACGATTCCGTGGGGAGTCTGATCGTTGAAGGGCACCTCGCGGCTATCTTCGGACTTCTGCAGCGCCGCTCCGGCACATCTGGCAGATTGTCTCGAGGAGGATTGTCGCCTACGGTTCTCAAGCGCGTAATAGGGCGAATTGAAGCTCACATTGATCGACCTCCGAGCGTGCGCGCTCTGGCTGAAGAGGCGGGATTGACCTACGAGCATTTTTCCCGCGCTTTCAAGCAGTCGCAAGGCTCGACGCCCTATGGCTTCTATAACCAACGCCGTCTTGAACGCGTGACCGACCTTCTCCGCACGACTGCGATCAGCGTGACCGAGATCGCCATCGCCTGTGGCTACTCCAGCGGGAGCCACCTCTCGACCAGATTTCGCCGAGAGACGGGATTTTCCCCTGCCGAGTACCGGGCGCTCTGGAAAGAATAGCTGGTTCTGGACGAGAGATAATATCAAATTCATGAAAGCCGCCAGCTGTTCAGAAGAATAGCATGTCCCCATGAACCTGCCAGTAGGGAGTGTGGATGAAGTGGGCGCGACAGAAAGCAGCGGCATAGGGTGTTATGCCTCTCGCGGCATCTATCTCTTCTGTGTTCTGGCGTCGGCCACTGGCCGGAATGTCTACTTCGTGCTGGCGGCATGGGTTGCGACAGATTTCAGCAAGAGCGCGAGCGCTCTTGCTATCCTTTTGGCGCTCGGCAGTGCCGCCGAGTTGCTCACCAGCAATGTTGGCGGCGTTCTAGTTGATCGATTTGATCGTCGCTTCGTCTGTATCGCTTGCGATTTATCCAGGTTGATCCTCATATTTTCAACGGGTATTGGTCTCATGTTCGGTGACCCACTTAGTGTTCTTTGGCTATCGTGGACCATCTTCGCGTTCATCGACAGAACCTATTCGACTGCGCTGCAGGCCATCATTCCAGACATCGTGCGTCCCAAGAACCTCACTTCATTCAATTCGGCGTCTTATATTGCGATGCAGGCGGGCAATCTCATCGCCGCTATCGTCACCGGGTACAGCTTAACCGCCATCGGGATGAATCTGACGTCGATCTTGCCTGGCGCCTTTTTCGGCCTATCACTGTTGGGGCTGCTGGCACTGATCGGCCGACAGCCGCCTTCTCGTTCTCGATCGGATTTGCAGGCAAAGAGCATTCGTCGGATGGATCTGTTGCCGACGACCTCCGTCGTTCACCCACTGAAGACCATCGCCGTCATGTATGCGTTGACCTATGCGATGGGCATGCTTGTGAGTGTATTGGGCGCCGCATATGTCACCCGTGAACTCAAGGCGTCGGCGCTAGAGTTCGGTTATCTCGAGGCAGGTTGGGCCCTCGGTTCGATTGCGGGCTGTTCAACCCTTCTTCTCAGAAGGGCGCGTTCGCGACGACAAAGCATACTCTTCCAGTCGGCGCTCGCGGGCATTGTTTTGTTGGGCTTTCCGGTTTTCCAGAGCTTTTTGTCCGCGCTCGTTCAACTGGTGTTGCTTGGCTTCTGCTACAATGTCACGCGGATCCTGATCGATGTACGGGTTCAATCGACCGTTTCAATTGACATGTTGGGGCGGGCGCGAAGCCAAATCCACACGATCTGTGTTTCGATAGGGCTTCTTGCGTATGGCATCATCGGGACGATCGGAGACGCAATTCCACCTTCGGGGATTTTCGGCCTCTTCGGGGCGCTGATGGTGACCGTCGCGCGCTTCTTTCACTTTAACATGGATCGGGGAGCGCCGGTGGAAAGGCGGTTCGTCTGAGGATGGAGACGTCGCCCAATAGTGACCTGGTTTCAAAAGGTGAGGTGTTGGCCCTCATTTTTGAATTATTCCCTTGGTTGCGTCAGTTTGAGCAGGCAACGCTGAACGACTACGCAAAGGCGGCCTTCTCGGTTGGATCGGATCGATCGGGGTGCGTCGCGCGAAGCCAGGCAATGTCTTTATTGCGGTCACGCGTGGCGGCCGTCGCGCAACGTCAGGGTTATTCAGCAGAAGCCGCATCGCGCTTTCAAACCGAAATCGAAGTCGCTCCGGTGCTGCAGTGTGGGCCCCACCTCCACCTGTTGATCGAGCCTGACGCATTTTACACCCATCTGTTCTCCCTGATGGGACTTCGCGCGCATGGCAGGACATCCTATATCTCCTACGCTTGCTCGACAGTGAAGTTCGTAGAACGCGGTCGCAAGGGTCCGGCCTGGCTCCACGTCGATGGCGATGCAGTCAATGTCTTCGGGCTGTCGCGCAGCAAAATGATCCCCTACAGCATTCTTGGCAGAAACGGCTGCTACAGGTTCCATCTTCAAAACGTCGACAGGCCTGGTCCTGACTCGGAGGCAATTTCGTGCTTGCGAGACCTTTTGCCTCGTGGCGAATTCCAGTCGGCGGCAGAGGCGATCAAAGCGGCAAATCTTTGCCTTTGGAAGCGGTATTCTGACAGCCAGGTCGACCTTCTTCAGCTTGACGATAACGACGTGGCCGACCTGGTTGCGGACCACCTTTCCGATGGCCGGTCCTGGCTGCGAGCCTCGCTGATCGAGGACCGAGCGTTCGCGATGCGCCTCATCCATTGCATCGATCAACTCGCTGACACGGCTTGGCGAGGCTGGCTGAAAAACTCTACGCATTTTTTCTGGGGCTGCATTGAAGGGCGGCTTGTTCCGCTTTGGCTGGATGGCCGAGTCCTCCGGTCGAAGGCGACCGAAGATGTCCGTGTTGAATTCTCGCCGCCAAGTCTTGTGGAGGCCCTGAAAACTGGCCGGATCGTGCCGAACCTTCTACTAATGTTCATCATAACTTCGATCTTGCCTGGCGTGCGTGTTCTAGGTGGAAGCAGGCATACGATCTATTATCCGTTGATGCGCTGGGCATTCTGCGAGGCGCTGAGGAGCAACGGTTATGACACAAAGTTTCTCAACACACTGTCAAACGACGAACGGCCAGGGGTTTGGGGCCATCGCATCATCTCCGGGCCTTGCGAGCCGTTTTCGCTGCTGAATGCGGTTGGTCGTGAGGGTATCGCAACGCTTCTCGAACAGTTCGGCAAGATGAGCATTATCGACGCTTGCGGGCCCTTTTCCAGCTTCACCCAGGATCCCTTATGGGCGGAGCTTGCGGTGGCCTATTCTTCCGGGAGAGTGGGCAGACAATCCTCGCAATGGGCGTTCCGCTGATCGCACCTCCTTTGGTTTTCTGACCACTTTACCGCCCGAAGCGTGACCTCTCGCTTTTGAGACAAGTGTCCGCGCGTAAAGCGAAGCTATTGAATTTTGTAAAGAATTCGGTTGCGCAGCGGGCGGATTCCCGCTATCTTTTTCGATAGGGCAGTACGCGCTGCCCCGGGGCTTCGTAACCCCTACAAGCGGTTGGTGTCGGCCGATTCGGCACCACACTCCTTGACCTTCGGTCGAGGAGCCTGTGGCGTATGTCCAGGTTCCTCGGAACTAAAGGCCACAGGGCCGTCTTGTACGGTTACGAACTCCCCGATCAGTGGGTTGAGCGAGTTATTCCGCGGGGGCGCACCGCGTGAAACTCTCCATCGGGGTGTCCACCATGAAGCGCTATGCAGTAGCACAGGTCCGGACTTCGAGGCCTGCGCAAGCCGAACAGTCGAATGTAGCGCGCGAGTTGGTGCATCCAGTTGATCGGCATGTCGGACAGCAAATCCGTATCCGCCGAATGCAGTCGAATGTGTCCCTAGGGGATCTCGGCGCCGGCATCGGGGTCAGCTTGCAGCAGGTGCAAAAATATGAGAGCGGCAAGAACCGCGTCAGCGCTTCGATGCTCTACGAGCTTGCCAATTGCCTCAAGATCCCTGTTTCAAGGTTTTTCGAGGGCCTTCCAGATCCCGAAACCACTCAGGGCCAGGAATTCATAACAGAGATCGATGAGAAGATTGCCTACATATCCACGGCGGAGGGACGGCGTCTGATAGACGACGTTTTGCTCCTTTCCCCGCGTGTGCGCAGCCGCGTTGTTGCGCTCGTCAGCTCGATTGTCGATGAAGAGATGGAAGAACACAAGGACGTTTCTCGATGAAAAGACAACAAGAGCGCGGCCGCAAATTGGTCAGCGGTTCGTAAAGTTCTCGTCGCGCACTGCAGGTTTATTCCGCATCTAAAAAACCATCTGGCCGACGTTCTTCTCTCGGTCAAGCACAGTGCCAAAACCGGCACTGCGGTCGGCAAGATCGTCAAGGATATCTGCCGCCATTCTGCCATCGGCAAGCACAGGGAAGGGGAGGCGATCGCGTGCAGGATTGGATAATGCCTCGGTTCCACCGATCACAATCGGGCGCAAGCGGATATTTTCCAGCCGTCCGCTAGTTTCAAAATTGCAGGTCGCGATGACGCTCCTCCACACCTCCGGCGGGCTCCATTCCTGTTCGTCCTTTTCCGTATGGAAGAGGAAGTTGCCAAGGCCGTAGAAAATTGGCGTATTCCGATATATCTCGACCGCTTGAAGGACCGGAGCGCCATGGCTGACAAAGAGGCCGGCGCCCGCGTTCACGCAGTCGTGCGCAAATTCGCGGACCCAGACGGGGACTTGCTGCCAGTTCCGTTCCCAATGGTGATGATGCAAATACACGATGACGAGTGTGTCGCGGCCCGCTTCTTCCGCGATCGCCGAAAGGTGAGCCGAGGCGCTGTGCCGGTCCACGACGATGCGGCGAGCCGTCTCATCTGATCTGCGAAACACGGTTCCATAGAAATCAATTTCGTCTTGGCCATGAAGATCAGGCGGATCCTCCGGCTGGGCATAATTCGCGCGCTCCAAGGGCGAACTTAGAACACGCTCCTGGATGGAGCGAAGCAGGTTGAATGTTCCCGCTTCCAAGTCAAATACCCTGGAGACTTTCAGACTATTGATGCCGGGCCTTGCTATCCTGCCCTCAGTTGCGTCCTCAGCGTACATGAAAGACGGGCCTGGCCCAGCGTCCATGGCAATCAGCGCAACATTTCGGGATCCGAACGTCATTTTCTGTGCCGTGGAAGCGTGATGCTTGTTGTGGCCGATGCCGGCATGCAGGAAATTGTGTGCCGCAACCTCCTCCAGCGTCGAGAGGATCCCCGGCGGTCCAAGATCGAAAGCATGGTTGTTTGCCAGAGCCAGGCTATTGAAACCGAGCTCCTTCAACGCAGCCAAGACATCCGGCGCTGCGGCGCCGAAATAGCTGCCTTTGAGCGGCCATCCACCATGACGACCATAGATAGTCGTCTCGAGATTGGTGAAGGCAACATCGCTTGCTTTGAGAATTTTTGCGATTTCAGCGAGTCGTGGATCGCTGATCGCTCGAAGATCATGACGAATGAGCGACTGGCCGGTGACAGCAATGGAAAAGGGTGCGGACATATGGTCTACCTTCGATCTTTGGGACTGCCGATTGCTCACGCGCTATGGCTTCGGGGGAAATGCGTGTCGGAAAGCCAGTGTCTAGTTCGATGTCTGCGGCGAAACATCGATCTTGAACCATTGCTCGCTCAGCCGCTTCAGGGTTCCGTCGCTCGTGGCGGCCTCGATGGCGCTATCGAATGCCGCAACCAGTTCGCCGTCATCTTGCCGGAGCCCGACGCCGACACCCGGGCCCCACAGGCCACCGGAGAGCCGCGGGCCGTAGAGCGTCGCAATCCCGCCATCCGTGCTGTCGAGAAAGGCCTTCCAGGTGAAATAGTCGGCAAGACCGCCATCGATGCGCTCAGCTACGAGATCGAGATGCATGTTGTCCTGGGAATCGTAGCTCCTGATCGTCGCGACTTTTCCGAACAGTTCATTGAGCACCGCTTCCGAATTCGATGATCGCAACACGCCTAGAGTTCTGCCGTTGAGAGCGGCTCGAAGCGTCTCAATCATTGCCTGCTTTTCAGGGTCGATAGTTGTGAGGTCGAGCTCGGCCGACGTATCCGTGGGCGGAAGATTGAGATCGTTGCGTATGACGAGTTGGTTGAAACCTCCAGCGTAGGGCTTGGAAAAAGCGATCGATTTCTTCCGCTTCTCAGTTATCGCCATCCCCGACATGATGGCATCGAATTTTCCGACGGTGAGCGCCGGTATGATTCCGTCCCAGTCCTGAGGCACGAAAGTGCATTCGAACTTCATCCTCTGGCAAAGATCGCGGCCGACGTCGATGTCAAAGCCGGCGAGCTCCCCTTCGGGGGTGATGGCATTCCAGGGCGGCGAAGCACCTTCAGAGGCGATTGTCAGTGTCTTCCTGTCTATTGCTCCCGCGTTGTTGACGCAGACGACAAGAGACAGGGCAAGCAGAAGTGTTCGTTTCACGACGATGTTCCTTTCATTGCTGAGTTTGATTGTTGGCGTCCGGGATGTGGGTTGGCGTCAAGTTTCAGCTGAGGCGAGAGGCGGCTTTTCGTTCGCTCTTCGAGGTACAGGTTGCGCCGGCGGCGGACGGTTTGCCGTCGGTGTCCAATGCGTCTCCAGCATCTGGAAACCTTGCGTGATCAAGAGGGTAAGCAGCAGATAGAAAGCCCCCGCGGCAATGAAGACCTCGTATGGGGCGAATGTCTCCGACACCAGCTGTCGGGCGAGCCCGGTCACCTCAAGCAGCGTGATGGTGCTTGCAAGGGAGCTTGCCTTCAGCATTCCAACCACCTCATTTGCATAGGCGGGAAGAGCGATCCTGAGGGTCAAAGGGAACACGATAAGACGGGCAGTGTGGAAACGGGAAAGGCCCAAGGCTTTGGCCGCTTCAATCTGCCCACGCGGGACCGCCTGAATCCCGCCGCGCAGAACTTCTGTCGTATGAGCGGCGCTGTTCAGGGTCAAAGCAATGAAGGCGCACCAGAACGGCTCTCGCATCACGGCCCATAGAAAGCTTTGACGGACGAGGGGAAGCTGGCCAATCCCGTAGTAAATCAGGAAAAGCTGAACCAGAAGTGGCGTGCCGCGGAACGCATAGGTATATGCCAGCACGGGCGCGGAAGCCCACGGATTTGATGATGCCCGTAGGAAGGCGAGCGGGACCGAGACGGCGAAGCCTGCGGCAAGCGATGCGAATGTCAAAACCAGAGTGAGAAGAAGGCCGCGGGGAAGGGTGAGAAACGCTTCAAGCGCGATAGTCATGCTCATTGCCTCAACCTTTCATCGCCGGGAGCGAATAGCGGCGCTCCAATAACCGGAACGAAAGAAGCGACAGGCTTGTGAGGGCGAGGTAGATTGCAGACGCTGCGAGATAGAAGGGGAGTGGAGCGCGCAGTGAGCCTGCGCCTATATAGGCGACGCGCATGACATCCGTCAGCCCGACGACGGAAATCAGCGATGTATCCTTTATCAAGGAGATGCAGAGGTTACAGAATGCCGGCAGAGCGATCGGGATCATCTGGGGAATGATGATCAGAAACCAAATCTGCGCGTTCGAAAGCCCGAGCGCCGCTGCAGCCTCTCGTTGGCCTGGTGCAACCGCGTTGATCGCACCACGGAATATTTCCGCGGCGTACCCGCTGAACACGACGGTCAGTGCCGCGACACCGGCCGCAAATGCATTAATCTCGATGTAGCCACCGGCAATCGCGCTCAAAAGGGCGGTTCCGCCGAAATACGTTAGGAGGATGATCAGAAGTTCCGGAACACCCCGGATGATGCCCGTGTAGGCCCGCATGCACGATGAAACCGACTTGCGGGTCGAGTTGCGGAGAACGGCAATAAGCAAACCTAATAGGGTCCCGAAAGCGCAGCTCAAGGCAAACACTAAAAGTGTGTTCTTCAATCCAGATAAAAATTGATCTACAAATGCGTACAATGCAAGTCTCCAATATTCTTGCGAGCGCACCGAAATAGGAAAGGTATTCTCCCGACATATACAAAGGGCTTGCCGAGATTTAACCGAGGGTAGATTGGATTTATTAGCTTAACCGGCGCTCTAAGTTTGGCGTATGTCAAAAATATACTTTGACTTGCCGCCGTCAATTTATAAGATTCAGGAAGTTTTGATAAGCGCAGCTTATGAGGCGCGTCGCTCGACCACGATTGAGATTCCCGGCCATGGACGTCACCGACTCCGGAGTGAAGATCCGCCACCTTCAAATATTGCGGGAGGTTATGCGCGCCGGCTCGGAAAGGCTCGCAGCGCAGATGTTGCGAATAACCCAGCCGGCGGTCAGCCAAAACATCAAGCAGCTAGAGGAGACTGTCGGCTTCGCGCTCTTCCGCCGGGAAAACAACAGGTTGATCCCCACCGTCAAGGCATGGGAATTTCTACGCACAATCGACGCGGCGTTTGCCGGACTTGATCGGATCGGACCGTCAATCGACTTCCTGCGGAACAACGATACGCGAATGATCGGCATCGCGGCGCCAAGCACTTTTTCCTTCGCGACCTTGCCGAAAGTGGTCAAAAGGATTCGGGAGAGAAGCCGCTCTTACGCCGTTCAGGTGAAAACAGGCACGTATGAGCAGATTGCAGATCATGTGTTAAACGGCCGCTCGGATCTTGGCATCTCCCGATTGCCTATTGATGAGCGCATTCTTGATTGGGTGCCGGTCGGCTCGGCCACCAACGTATGTCTTTTTCCGGTCAACCATCGATTTGCGGCACAGCAGCTTGTCACTGCCGAAGATCTTGCCGGTGAGGCGATCATTGATATCGACCCGCAATTTGCCTCTCACCAAATGAGCGTCAATGCCCTTCGATATATGGGAACCGCTCCTGACATCGCTGTGGAATATGACGCCAATGGCCACGACATCGGCTATGTCATGGCAGGGATCGGCGTTTCGATTACGAACGAGATCATCGCGAGAGAATATGCTGACTTCGGCGTCGCGTTCCGCCGATTTCATCCAGGGGCAATATATCACTACGTCGTCGTTTGGCAAAAAGATAGAAAGCTGAGTGATAGCCTAAGATTTGCATTGGAAGAGATAGTCGCGGCTTTGACAGATCGGGCTGCTTGACGATCGCATCGAGGTATGACCCTCGCACCGTAAAACAGATGTTGCGAGTTCATGCTGAACCGCGAGTTGTGCGCGTAAGCTTAGAGTGGGATGATTTTAGGTAGACCCGTGAGAAGGATTCCCTATGACGCAAATCAGATTCATCCTTCTGGCCGGTCAGGAGGCTGAGCTGGATGGCGAGACCTGTTTCGAATAACCGCGAGAAGTTGTAGAAGCGGTGATACAGGAGGGGTGTGGTGCCGGGCGGCGTCCAAGCGCTTCCGCATTGGCATCAGCATCGCGATCGATTGGGTGCGGCGCGTGACGCGACGGACAGCGCAGCCCGGCAGGATGAGTAGCCACAAGCCGCGAACGGCGGTGGCTTACCTAAGCCACCGAGCAGATAGTTGCGCCATATCGTAGAAGAACATCGCGACAATCGGAACTGCGTCGGTTGGCAGAAGCGGACCGGTTGTTTGTGCGATCATTGGTGCCATGTTCTCTTTAAGTGATTCTGCAGTTATCTTAAAATGGCGGATGACACTTCAATTGGACGCAATATCGACTAGAGCAAATCCTGTTCAATCCGGCTCATATCCAGCAGCCCTGAAGTAGTTTGCGCATTCTGTCGGCGTGAAGCGGAGCATCAATGCGCCTAGGACGTCCCATAGAGCATCGATCTTTCGTTCCGCGCCCTCCGTGGTTGACTGCGGCCCCTAAACCGGGACCGCGTGCCGGTGGCGACGGAAGCTATGAGATCACATGCTCAATGCGCTCGAGGTGGTGCTGAGGCACGATCTGAAGGGGTTCCTCGGCCGCTGCGATTTCCTCGACCGTAAGTCCGGTGGCGATGGCCAGGTCCTCAAGGCTGTAGCCCTTCGCAATCCTGGCTTCGCGGCGACGAGCGGCTGCGGAGGTGTTGTCGGCGGTAGCAAATTGATCCATTCCAAACTCCAAATCACGTTGATGTAGCGGCTGAGGGGGATCTGTCCCCGATGGGTTGGCTCCTTCGTGGTGCCGACTCGGTCAGAGGTTAGCCGCAACCTGCCGAGCCGCTTGGTTTCTCTTCGCAGACGACGCTCTTGCGTGGCTTCCGCCGCGATCTTGTTCTGCGTTCGGATGCCGAGCGCTCCTGCATTAGCGCTGTTGTTCTAGTCCTGCTTTCTATGACAATCAATCCATGGGTTTGCTCATAGGCACACGACGAGCCGTACCAACTGCCTGGGAAGAATTGTCCGCTACTGATTAACTGCGGTCGCAGATATGCCTTGCGCGATCTCATCGTCGAAGTGAACCATCTCGCCCGAGGCCATGTGCAGCGCGTCCGCGACATCGCCGAAGCGCGCCTCACCATAACGGAGGCCGGAACTTATTGAATCGGCGCCCGTTCGTAAGGACCGACATTAGGAGGATCTCACCATGGCAACCACATCCAAAGCCCGCAGCCAGGATCGTGCTCGCGTCGCAGGTGGTCAGGATCACGAGGTGAAGTACGAAGCCCGGAAGGAAGGCATTTCCAAGGAAGCGGTGAAGAAGACCGTGAAGAACGTAGGCAACAGTCGCAAGAAGGTCGAAGCCGAACTCGACCGGCACTAATCCGGGTTGGAGAGTTCAACCGTGAGGGTCCGCAGCCATAAAGTCAGCGGCGGAAACAGCCGCTGAAAGTCTGGCTCCGACGGATCATAACGCAGCGGCGGAAGGCGCCTGACTGCAGGAGTTGACGACCCCGCAGGAAGCGTTTCGGAGCAAGGCTATCGAAGCTGCGGGATACAGCGCCGTCGAGCAAAGCCAAAAGTATTGGGACGCCGGAGCGTTTCTTGCAAGGGGCGGAGCCGCATCGCATGAGGAAGGGGCTGGCGAGCGAACCCAACGAGCTCCAAAGTCGCGATACGCGACGGCGTCGGCTGACTTTACCTGCAGAACAGAATTCAGAGGCCCACAGACCGTGGGGCACCGCGTGCGGACGCCGGTCCCGACCGGTCCGTTCAATCGACTTCTAGAAGCTGCCATCCCCTTTTTGGGACCGGCCAGCATCGTCGATCTTCTCGTGCTCACTGCGCTGAATAGGAAGCGCGGTCGGTATTAGCCATTCTCCCGTAACGCCAAAGGCGAGCGGCGGAGCGCCGATCAATCGCCCGAGTCGGGTCTCCAGTGTTTGAAACGATGCTCAGGGAAGCGGTCGACCTGAACCTCGCTTAAATCCTGCGGAGTATTCCATTGCCGACATGCCAGTCGATCAGATCCCGAAACAGGCTTAGCGAGTGCCACGTGCATCGTCGTCCCGATGTGGACTGTAGACTAGCTTCCTGCATAGGGCGATGCGATCCTGAGTTGCGTTCATGTGTCCTCTCCTTCGCGACGGAGAGACCCTAAGCTATGCCGACTAGGCGGCTGCTATGGTGCCGGAAACGTTGGCAAAGTCGGTTAATCGGCATAGTTTGCTGGTCAGTATAAACGTGCTTTTGCCGCGCGCGGCAAAATGCAGTTTGAAGCAGCGTCGCGATCGTCGCCCAAGTCCTGCCGCCGCCTTCCGAGCCGGGTTCATAATGCCGGATTTCCGACGTTTGAAGCAAGGGTCACCTATCCCTTCCATCCACTGGTTGACCAAACCGTCTTGGTAACCGGCAGCCATGAGCACGAAGGCGTTCACTATCTGCTCATTCTGGCACACGGTGGTTCATTTCGAATTCCGGCATGGATGTTTGATCCTGCGGCAAGTTCGATCGAGATCGTAGCTGCGTCGCGCCTTTCGGCAACCAAACTCGTTGAACTGCGCGCCAAGCTTTGTTGCCTGACTATTCCGTTGCGGTCGCTGCGGTCGCCGATTGCACATTCAATACTCCGGGAAAGGCGGCAATACGCAGCGATATGTTTGTCGCGGCACGTTCGGCGCCATGGCGGTCGGCAACTGTATCGGGTTCGGCGGCATGCGGGTCGATCGGGCCGTGGCGCAGGAGGTGCTCGAGCGATTGCAACCTCTGGGAATCGAGGCGGCCTTGCGGGCAATGGAGGCGCACACGCAGCGTCATAGCGACAATCAACAGCAACTCGAGAACTTAATCAAGCAAGCACAATACGAGGCTGCCAGGGCGCGCCGCCAGTATGATGCTGTCGATCCGGGCAATCGGTTGGTCGCCGGCGAACTGGAGCGGCGCTGGAATGAGAAGCTGATCCTATTGCGTGATCTCGAGGTCCAGTTCGAGATGCTCTCGACCGACCGTAACACGCCTGCTTTATCGGCCGACGACCGTACAAGATTGATGATGCTCGGTAGCGATCTATAGTAAGGCATGGCACAGGTCCCGACGCGTCTATCGAGACACGCAAAAGATCATTCGGCTGCTGATCAAAGAAATCATTGTCGATACCGTTGACGACACATTGGCGCTCGTCATTCATTGGCAGGGTGGCGATCACACCCGGATGACGGTGAAGAAAAACAAGATCGGCCAGACCCGCTGGGCAGTTAAGGCTGATGTTGTCGATCTCGTTCGCAACTTGGCGAGGCAGTTGCCCGATTTGTCGATCGCAGCGATCTTGAATCGATCCGGCAAGCGGACAGGGCATGGCGCCAGCTGGACGCGAAGCCACGTCTGCAGTCTTCGCAACATCCACGGCATCTCCGTCTATCGAGAAGGTGAACGGGCCGAACGCGGTGAGAGAACCCTCGACGAGGCCGCCGACATTCTAAAGGTGAGTCGAGCTACCGCCTACCGGATGGTCAGCAGCGGTGTCCTTCCCGCTCGCCAGTTATGCACCGGAGCGCCGTGGATCATCCAGCTTTCCGACCTTCAACACGAAACCGTGCGCCGCGAAGCCGATGCCAGGCGATCCCGGCGTCCGATATCTCAGGATCCGGTTCAAAATCCTCTTTTATAGACATCATCAGATGAGGAGTATGTCGCGCCCTCGTCACCTTCAGCAAACAGGCTATTTTTTCTTAACGCCTGGGGCTTGATTGCCCGCTCAACATGTGGAGTCCACTTCGACGCGGCCGTCTTTCAGGAAGCGCTCGAAGATATCGCGGCGCGATATGGAATGGCGGAGAGCTCCGCGAGTTTTGATTTTCCGGGTAACGCCCCTTAGCCACGAACAGGCACATGATCCTTGGCGCGATTTGAAGTCCACGTGAATTCCCTTGTCCCCAGCGCAACCGTCGACATTTCTCGCAAATGTCGGGCATCCGCCACTTTTGTCAGGTTTGTCGTGATTGGAACGTTTTGTTCGCCGGTCTCTCCGTCAAATACACATCAACCTGCCCTCAA
>NZ_LOKU01000025.1:0-68361 GCF_002211295.1 Rhizobium sp. N122
CGGGGGTCAGAACCGGATCGGTGGTCGCAACTGTGCTCATGGATATCATCTCCCTTCCCGCAGGATCGCTCGGCATTTATCGCTGCGGAGCCTGAAGCTTCCCCGCGAGATCACGCGGGGAAGCATTTGTCATCGACGACCCTTAGCGGGCGTCGTCGATCGCCTGGACCAGCTGGGTGACGGCTTCGTCGGAGCTCTTGATCTGGCCGTGGACGAACTTCGAGACGACGTCCTTATAGGCATTGGCGATCGCCGGAGGGGCGCCGTAACCCTGGGCGAGCGAACCGAACAGCGTGCCGCCCTCATTGGCCGCCTTCAGGTCGGCGATACCCTTCTTGCCGCAGGCGTCGAAGTCGGTGTCGGGAACGTCGGTACGGGCGGGCACCGAACCCTTGACGACGTTGAAGGCCGACTGGAAGCTCTTCGACAGCGTTGCCGTTGCCAGCGCCACCTGCGCCGCCTTGCGGTCGTCGGGGACGTTGAACATGCCGAACATGTCGGAGTTGTAGATGACGCTGCCGTCGGTGCCGGGGAAGCGGTAGCACAGGAAGTCCTTGTCCGGGGTCTTCTTGGCGGCGACGAACTCGCCCTTGGCCCAGTCGCCCATCACCTGCACCAGCGCATCACCCTTGATGACCATGGCGGTCGCGAGGTTCCAGTCGCGGCCGGAGAAGTTCGGATCGACATATTTGACGATCTTGGCCAGGTTGTCGAAGGACGTCTTCATCGTGTCCGACTTCAGCGACGCCTCGTCGAGGTCGTTGAAGGCCTTCTTGTAGAATTCCGGGCCGCCGGTCGACAGCACGATGGAATCGAACATCGTCGCTTCCTGCCAGTTCTGGCCACCGAGCGCCAAGGGGATGACGCCGGCCGCCTTCGCCTTGTCGAGCAGCGCGATCAGGTCGTCGAAGCTCTTCGGCTCAGTGCCGCCGATCTTGTCCATCACCGCATTGTTGATCCACAGCCAGTTGACCGAGTGGACGTTAACAGGGGCTGCGACCCACTTGCCGTCATAGACGGAGAACTTCTGCAGGGCCGCCGGCACCGATTTATCCCAGCCTTCCTTCTTGGCCGTCTCGGTCAGGTCGCCCATCACACCCGCCTGGGCATAATCGAGCACGGTATAACCGAGCATCTGCGAGGCCGTCGGATAAGTGCCGGCCGCCACCATCGCCTTCAGCGCCGTCATCGCCGCATCACCGCCGCCGCCGGCCACCGGAACGTCCTTCCAGGCAAAGCCTTCCTTCGACAGATCCTCCTTCAAAACGTTCAAAGCAGCCGCCTCGCCGCCAGACGTCCACCAGTGCAGCATCTGCACTTCTTTTACGTCCGCTGCATGGGCGCCGCCGAGGCCAGCTACAGCCAGTGCGATCACGGCAGTCGTTGTCAGAAACTTACGCATCAAAGAACCTCCCAGTTCCCGTTTGGAAGATGCGGAACCATTCCCGCATCCGATCACCCGCCCTCCTCAGGCGTAGTTTCATTGGCGGCTAAGCCGGCTTTAGGCTCTCGGCATCCACCAATTGGTACGCTTGCCGATATGCATGTTCAGCGTCTTGGTCTCCGTGTAGTCCTCGACCGCATGGCGGCCGAGCTCGCGGCCGAGGCCGCTCTGCTTGTAGCCGCCGAAGGGAAGCTCCGAGGCGCCGTCCATGAAGGTGTTCATCCAGACCGTGCCCGCGCGCACCGACCGACCGATCGTCAGGCAGGTGTCGAAATCGCGGCTCCAGACACCGGCCGACAGGCCGTATTCGATGGAATTGGCAATCCTGACCGCTTCGGCAGCCGTCTCGAATGTCAGAACTGACAGAACCGGGCCAAAGACTTCCTCGCGGGCCACCGCCATATTGGGGGTGACCGCTTCGAGGATCGTCGGCGACATGAACTGCCCCATGCCGAGGTCGAGCGCCTCTCCGCCATGGGCGATCCGGGCGCCGCTGTTCCTGGCACCGGCGACATATCCCGAGATCTTCTCCAAGTGCTGCGGCGTGATGATCGCGCCGACCTGGGTCGATGGATCGAGCGGGTTGCCGACCTTCACTGCCTTCGACAGTTCGGCAATCCGCTTGACGACATCGGAGGCGATTGATTTGTGCAGGATTAGCCGCGAGCCGGCATTGCAGCACTCGCCGGCATTGAAATAGGCGCCGAAGACGGCGGCGTCGATGAAGGCGTCGAGATCGGCATCCGGAAAGACGATCTGCGGGTTCTTGCCGCCCAGTTCCAACGACACCTTCTTCAGCGTCTGCGCGGCATTCGACATCGTCAGTTTTCCGACACCGGTCGAGCCGGTGAAGGAGACCATGTCGACGTCTGGATGAGACGTCATGACCGCGCCGACTTCAGGTCCCGTGCCGGTGACAATATTGACAACACCATCCGGAATGCCCGCCTGCTGCAGGATTTCGCCCAAGACGAGCGTCGATCCCGACGTCAGCTCGGAAGGCTTGACGACGGTCGTGCAGCCCGCGGCGAGCGCGAAGGGCAGCTTCTGGCCGACAATCAGGAACGGGAAGTTCCAGGGCGTGATGATCGAGACAACGCCGATCGCTTCGCGCAGGACGACGCCGAGCGTGCCGTCGCCGAGCGTGTTGTAGCTTTCACCGTGGAGGTCGCGTGCGAGAGCCGCCGCGTAACGCCAGATGTCGACCGAACCGGCAATTTCACCCCGTACCTGGGTGATGGGCTTGCCCGCCTCGATGGCATCGAGAAATGCCAGCTCTTCGGCACGCGCCGCGATCAGATCGGCAGCCCTGAGCAGGATGGCGGAGCGTTCGGACGCGGTCATGCGCGGCCACGGCCCCTCGTCGAAGGCCTTGCGTGCCGCAGCAATGGCGCGCTCGGCGTCCTTCCGGCTGCCGGCGGGGAAGCGGCTGACCGTCACACCATGGCTCGGCGCGATACGTTCGATCGGATCGGAGGCGCCGGCCTCCCATTTGCCGTCGATCAGCATCTTGAAATCCCGCGCCTTGTGGTCGCTGAGCGCCGTCGGGTTGACGAGAACCGTCATTACCATTCTCCCTTGAATGTTGCCGGGCGCTTCTCGCTGAATGATGCGACGCCCTCCTTCAGATCGCCGGTCTTCGCGGCGAGGATCGAGCCCAGGGCTTCGACCGCGGTTCCGTTGTCTTCGCCGTTCGCCGATGCGATCATCAACTTGGCGATCTCGAGGGCCGCCGGTCCCCGGGCGGCAATCCGCCCGGCATATTGCCTGGCGGCGGCGACCGAATTTCCTGTCGGAACGACCGCGTCGACGATACCGAGCAGGCGGGCTTCCTCGGCGGTGAATATTTCGCCGCCGAGCGCCATACGGCGGACGGCCTGCGCGCCGAACCGGCGCACGAGACGCTGGGTGCCGGACCAGCCCGGCACCATTCCAAGGCCGGTCTCCGGCAGGCCGATCTTGATGTGTTCCTCGGCGATGCGAATGTCGGCAACACCCGCCAGTTCGAGCCCGCCGCCAAGCGCGTGGCCGTTCAGTGCCGCGACCAGCGGCACCCGGAGCGTCGCCAGCCTTTCGAAGATACGGTGACCGTGCCTCACCCAGGCGTGACCGAACTCCTGCGGCTGCATTCCACCCCAGGCTTTGATATCACCCCCGGCAGAAAAACCCTTACCCTCGCCGGTGAGAACGGCAGCGCGCACATCCGCATTCGCCTCCACCGCATCCGCCGCCTCGGCCAGCGCTTTCAGCATGTCGAGATCGAGCGCGTTCAACTTCTCCGGACGGGAAATCGTCAGG
The DNA here is from genome assembly GCF_002211295.1 of Rhizobium sp. N122. NCBI lineage: Bacteria > Pseudomonadati > Pseudomonadota > Alphaproteobacteria > Hyphomicrobiales > Rhizobiaceae > Rhizobium > Rhizobium sp. N122. The sequence goes on from NZ_LOKU01000025.1 coordinate 3,743, forward strand.
ATTGCAACATGCCCATCGACGTCAACTCTGACCGTTCCGCTAACCATGGAAGGTGCCCTCCAATGTCGGCGCGCTTTTTGTCGGAAGCGACAGGCCGATGTTCGCCTCGCCGAAGAGTGCCGCATCCATGACCTTCAAGTCCGGCGCGACGATCAGCGGAAATTCCGACTGGTCCAATATGTGGGACTGAAGATCGACGCCGGGCGCGATCTCGGTCAGCACGATGCCATCGGGGGTCAGCTTCATCACGCACCGCTCGGTGACATAGGTGATGTCCTGGCCCTGCTCGATCGCCCGCCTGCCGCTGAAGGTGACGTGTTCGACCTCGTTCACCAGCTTCTTCAGCTTGCCTTCTTTTTCGATGAGGAGCGCCCCATCGGCGATCGAAAGCTTTGCGCCAGCGTTGAACATGCCGGAGAAGACGATCTTCTTTGCCCGCGCGGTGATGTCGACGAAGCCGCCGGCGCCGGCCGTCACATGCGGCCGGAAGGAGAGCTTGGAAACATTGACCGAACCGTCCCGGCCGATTTCAAGGAAAGACAGCAGCGACGCATCGAAACCCGCGCCCTGGAAATAGGTGAACTGATAGGGGGACGGCATGAAGGCGTCCGCGTTGGACGCGCAGCCGAAGGCGAAATCGAGCAGCGGCACGCCGCCGACTGCGCCTTGCTCGATGACCCAGGTGACGGCGCCGTGGAGCCCCTCCTCCAGCAGAATGCGCGGCACGTTGGCCGAGATGCCGAAGCCGAGATTGACGCAGCTTCCCGCCTGCAGCTCCTGCGCGACACGGCGCGCGATCACCTTCTGAACATTGAACTCCGGAACGTGGAAGCCGTCGAGCGGGCGGAAGATCTCACCCGAAATCGCCGGATCATACCCCGTCTGCGTTGTCTGCTTTTGATCGGGATCGACGACGATATAGTCGACCAGCATTCCCGGCACCCGGACATCATGCGGTTTCAGCGAGCCTTCCTTGGTGATCCGCTTGACCTGGGCGATGACGATGCCGCCATTGTTGCGGGCGGCGAGCGCCTGATCGAGACCGCCGAGATAGGCGCCCTCATGTTCGTAGGTCAGGTTGCCACGCTCATCGGCGGTGGTGGCGCGGATGATGGCGACCTGAGGGACGATCGAGGGGAAGAACAGCCAGTCGTCACCCTCGAAGCTAACGCGCTTGACCACCTGTTGTTGCGAAGCCAGCTCGTTCATCGCGCAGCCCTGTCGCCGGGGATCGACGAATGTGTCGACGCCGACCTTGGTCAGCACGCCCGGCCGCTTGGCAGCCGCCTCGCGATGGATGTCGAACAGGATGCCGGAGGGAATGTTGTAGGCCGGGATCTCGTTATTGGTGATCATCTGCCAGATCAGCGGCGGCTCGGACGATGACGGCCCGGATGGATAGGAGCCGCCGACGATGCGCTTGAGCAGACCCTTCCTGGCAATATGGTCGATGCCCTTGATGCCGCTCATGTCGCCGGCGGCGATCGGATGAAGGGTCGTCAAATCACGGGGATGGCCGGTCGCCTCGAAACGCTCGCCGATCGCCTTCAGCATCAGGTCCGGGCAACCGAGACCGCTGGAGGACGATACCGTGACGACGGCGCCATCCGGGATGAGCGCGGCCGCTTCGGCTGGGGTGAGATGCTTCTTCATGGGCATTACTCGGCGTCCTGTTTCGATTTTACGCTCTTGCCGGTCCTCGACGTCGCGGCCTTGCCGGCGCCGCAGCTCTCGCGAACGACCAGCCGAACGGCCGTGGTCACCGTCTCCGCCTCGGCCTTGCCCGCATTGATCTGCTTGAGCAGCATCTGCGCGCCGCGGCGCCCGATCCCCTGCGGATCGACCGAGACCGTCGTCAGCGCCGGGACCGCTGCCTGGGCCTCGATGACGTCGTCGAAACCCACCACGGCGAAATCGACGCCGGGCTCCAGGCGGCGCGCCCGCAATCCATCGCAAACGCCGAAGGCCACGGCATCGTTGAAGCAGACGGCCGCGGTCGGCCGGCGGCCGAGCGCCAGCGCTTTTCCGATCGCCTCTACCCCGCCGGCCCGCGACGGCGCCGACGCGATGACGAGTTCTTCGTGATAATCGAGTCCGGCTGCTTCGACGCCGCTTCGGTAGCCGGCAAGCCTGTCGTCGAAGACCGCGGTGTCGGGAAAGCCGCCGAGAAAAGCGATGCGCTTGTGGCCGAGCCCCGCCAGGTGCTTGACCGCGGACATCATGCCGGCCTGGTTGTCGGAAACGATCGACGAGACCTTGGCGCCGGGCAGGTTTCGCACGACGACCACGACCGGAATCCCGGCGGCGACGAGCGGCTTGAAGTCCGCGGCATCGGTGGCGCGGGCCGGAGAGACGATGAGACCGGAAATGCCGTGCTCACGCATCGATGCGACAACCTCACGCTGCCGGTCGATGCTCTCGCCGGTGTTCGACAGGAATTGCACGAAGCCGGCCGACTGAACGACCATATCGACGCCGACCGCCAGCTCCGCAAAGAAGCTGTTGGTCAGGTCGTTGACGACAACTCCGACGATCCGCGATTTGGCGCCGGCCTGGCGAAGATTGGCTGCGCCGCGATTATAGACGTAGCCGAGTTCGCGCATCACAGCATTGACCTTGGAGCGCGTACCCTCATTGACCAGGGAGGAGCCCTGCAGCACCAGCGACACCGTCGACTTGGAGACGCCGGCGGCCTTCGCGATATCAATGACGGTTACCCGCGCCTTTGTCATTTCCCTCTCCGACAACGTCGATTGCTGGATAAAATATTTGGAACGTTCCAATTATGTCAAGGAAATTTTTCATACACGCTATTCACAATCACCTTTTCCAGGAATTTATCGACCACCTATGCAGCAATGAAGCGCTTATAAAATTGGAACGTTCTAAATTTGAGCCGCGATCAAGGGTTGTCTCCCGATATTCCCAGACAAGAGAGAGCTACATTTTTCTGCGGTAGAACGCGGTCAATCCAGGGCTGGTATTTTTCAGGACATCGACTACAAGTCGAAATGAGGCGCCGATCAAAGAGTGATCGTGACCTGAGTATATTCGCCAAATCTGTTGAGATTTTTTATGCAAATTTTTAGAGCTTTTCGCGCTCGTCGTCCCATTTGCGCAGCGACGTTGGGACTTCTATTCGGTCCGGATGTGGTTATGGCCTATCTCGGGCGCGGCTGGAATGCCATCGCCTACTTTATCGGCGGCATCATCATCTCGATCGCGCAACTCTGGTTGTTTGGCGTTCCTTCTGCTGCTGTTTTTGGGTATTTGCTGATCTTTGCCTGGCATCTGATCGGCCTGCTGCATGGCTATCGCACGGCAAAGAAGATACCAGCAAAGACCGTGTTTCCTTTGTACTCTCGGTGGTATAGTCTTATTCTGATCTTTTTGATTGCATCACTGGCGTTGGCGATGCTGGTTCGCAGTCTGCTCTTCCAGCCATTCACAATACCGGCGAGTTCCATGCTGCCTAACTTGCAGAGCGGCGACTACATGTTCGCGCAAAAATATGTCTACGGATACAGCCGCTATTCTTTCCCGTACGGGCTTGGACCGCGGCATCGTATATTTGGACATGGGCCGGAGCGAGGAGACGTCGTCATATTCCGCCAGCCGATGGACCCGCGGATTGATTTCGTGAAACGCGTCGTCGGCCTGCCGGGTGACCGCATTCAGATGAAATCGGGTATTCTCTACTTGAATGGTACCGCTGTCGAGCGCGAGCCGGCGGGCGATTTGACCTATCAATCAGAGACAGTGCATGTCTTTAAAGAGACGCTGCCATCTGGCCGCAGCTATATGATCGTTGAGCAAGTGGACAACTCTCGTGGCGACAACACCCGGGAATTCACTGTCCCCGACGGGCATTATTTCGTGCTGGGCGACAATCGCGACAACAGCCTGGATAGCCGCTTCGATATGGGGTTCGTCCCCGATGACAACATCTATGCGAAGGCAGCGATCGTGCTTTTCAATTCCGAGGATAAATCGCGGCAGCCGTCGTGGATCCAATAGGCTTGAGGCCGTCCATCCTCTGGCGTCAGCGCCATCGCTCGACATTCTCGACCGACAGAGGAGCGATCAAGATCCTCTGGAGAAAGGATGAGTGTCCTTGCCAGGTGGTTGCTCCGAACGATGTGACAGTGCCCTCTCTTCAATTGAGGAAGTGCGATCGATAGCCATTAGCGAAACTTTATCGTTTCTGACGAATGCTACGGATACGTGCAACGTGCCAGATCTGAAGCAGGGCCGGATGATGCCACACTCGTTTGAATCCATTCTGGAGAGCCTGCCGCAGGGCATCGTTCTGCTTGATTCTGCCAACAGGGTGACGGCGTTCAATTCCCGCACGCTGGATATTCTCGGCCTGCCGGATGGAGCCATCGGCAGAGGAATGAATATCGACGGACTGCCGGGCACCGCCGATTGCCGCGCAGCCGCTTGCCGGCAGTCGACGACCGGCAGGCCGCATACGTCTCAGTTTGCGCTTTCCGACGGACGGATGGTTTCATTGACCTGCGCCCCATCGAAAGAGGGAGGCTGGATCCTGAGCTATGAAGACATCTCTACCCTGATCCGTGTCGAGGACAGTCTCACCGAACAACATCACCGGTTCGACGCGGCGCTCCGCAACATGCCGCACGGGCTGTGCATGTTCGATTCGACGAAGAATCTGATCCTGTGCAACCCGTCCTACGCACGGATGTACAATCTGCCGCTTTCACTGACGCAGCCAGGGACGCCGCTTGTCGATATCCTGGCCTATCGCAGCCGCGAGGGAAATGGTCCGGCCGACACCGCGACCTATTTCGATGTGGTGTTCGAAGCGACGGCGCGCGGTGCAGTGGCCAGCCAGAATATCGTGCTCTCCGACGGCCGCGTCATCAAAATCACCCACAATCCGATGCAAAACGGCGGTTACGTGGCCACCCACGAAGACGTCACCAAGACGGTTCGGCTGACGGAAGAACTGCGCCGGCATCACGATCAGCTCGAGACGACGGTGCAGAGCCGCACGGCCGAGGTCGAGCGCCAGGCCCGGGAACTCGAGCGAATGCTTGCGCAGGAGCGCAACATCAACGAATTGCAGCGGCAGTTCGTGGCAATGGCATCCCATGAATTCCGCACACCGCTCGCCATCATCGACGCTGCCGCCCAGCGGCTGCTGCGCAAAAGAGGAGCGGTCGAGCCCGAATTCTTGAGCGACAAGGTCGATCAGATCCGGGCTTCGGTGAACCGGATCGTCGATCTCATGGAGAGCATCCTGTCGGCCGGGCGCCTCGACACCGGCAAGATCGATATCAGCTACGACGCCTGCGCCGTGAGATCCTTGATAAGAACCTGTTGCGAGCGGCAATCGACGATCGCCAAGACGCACAGCTTCGTGCTGGATATCGACAGGCTGCCGGAGTGCATCGATGCCGATCCCCGCACTTTGGCGCAGGTCTTTACCAACCTGCTGTCCAATGCCGTTAAATATGCGCCTGGAACCCCCGAAATTCGCGTCACGGCATGGCAGGAGACGGGAAACGTCAAAGTGTCTGTCAGCGATGACGGGGTGGGGATCGATCCCGAAGACGTGCCCCGGCTGTTCCAGCGCTATTTTCGGGCAGGAACGTCGACCGGCATTGCCGGAACGGGCATCGGCCTCAACCTGGTGAAGCAGATCGTCGAACTGCACCACGGCTCGATAGAGGTTAAAAGCGCCAGAGGATGCGGATCGACATTTACCGTCACCCTTCCGATCAAGCGAACCGGTCACGCTTCTGCGAGCAGCGACGCCGCCTGATTTTTCAGGATTGCTGTCCTCAATATCTACCCTATCCTTCTCGCTATAGAGGAGGACCATGCCATGGCTTTCATTCACACCCCCAATGCATCCGCCAGCGAGAAGACGACGTCGATGTATGCGTCGGCCGAAGCGAATTATGGTTATCTGCCGAACATGTACCGTGCCTTCGGACACCGGCCGGAGGTGATGGAGAACTGGGCAGCGCTGCTTTCGAGCATTCGCGGTCATATGAGCCTCAGGCGCTATGAACTGGTGACGCTGGCCGCCGCCAAGGAGCTGAAATCCTCCTATTGCATGCTGGCGCACGGCTCGGTGCTGCTGCGCGAGGGGTTTACCAGCGACGGGCTGACAGCTGTCGTCAACGAGACGGAGAAAGCGCCGATCGATGCAGGCGAACGGGCCATCATGGCCTTTGCCGCCAAGGTGGCGCGCGATGCGACGTCGGTCACGCAGCAGGATATAGACGGGCTGAAAAAACACGGGCTGAGCGACGCCGAGGTCTTCGACGTCACGGCCGCGGCAGCGGCCCGGTGTTTCTTCTCGAAAATGCTGGATGCGCTGGGTGCCGCACCCGATCACGCCTATATCGAGCGGCTGGAGCCGAATATCAGAAAGGCGCTCAGCGTCGGCCGGGAAGTCGAACGGCCTCTGGCGCCGTCACAGGCGCGTGGCACATCACAATGAGAGAGTAGCCCCTACCCTTGCTGGCTTATTCTTCCGGCTTGTCCTCAAAATGCCGGATCGCAAACTCGGCAATATTCTGACTCGAGCGATCGGCATCGTCGAGCAGCGAGGGAAACAACTGCCACTGATGCGGCATGCCGGGCCAGATCTCGGTGGTGACATCAACGCCCGCCTGGCGCGCCTTGTCGGCGAGCCGCAGCGTATCGTCGAGCAAGACCTCGCCGGAACCGACCTGCAGCAGAAGCGGCGGAAAACCGGTCATATTTGCATAAAGCGGCGACGCCTGGGGATCGGTCGGCGAGCGGTTGCCGAGATAGGCTTTGCGCAAGACCTCGATCGAGGCGCTTCCGACCAGCGGATCGCTATCGGCATTTGATGTCATTGATCCGCCGGTCGCGGTGAGATCGGTGATCGGGCTGAGCGCAATCACAGCCGCCGGCAATGGCTTTGCCGCCTGCTTCTGCCGCAGCACCGTCTCGATTGCGATATTGCCGCCGGCGTCGTCGCCGGCGATGATAACGTTGTCGTTGCGATAGCCGTTGTCGAGAAGCCATCGATAGGCCGTCAGCGCGTCGTTGATCTGGGCGGGATAGGTATATTCGGGCATCAGCCGATAGTCGATCAGCAGCACGTCGCTGGATGCGGCCTTGGCGAGCGAGCCGGCAAGCAGGCTGTGCGTGCGGATGGAGCCGCCGGAAAAGCCGCCGCCATGAATATAGAGGATCACCCTGTGACCGATCGGGTGATGGAGACGGGCCGGCCACATCAGCTCCGCATCGACGCCATCGGCATCGACCTGCCGGACCTGGATGCGGGTCGGCCCCGGCGTCGTTTCCATCAGCGTCCGGAAGGCTGTGCGCCGCTGCTGCAGGCTATCGGCGCCGGCAAAATGATCCTTCCAGAGGCCGACAAGCTTTTCGACCTGCTCGCGCGAGGCCTGGCTTTGCGGTCCAATGTCCTTGCCGAGCGCCGCCGGGGCCAGCAGCATCAGCGCGGCCAATGCCGGCAACAGACCGCCGAGCCGCTTTGATGCGTTTCGATTGACAGTTGGCAAGATCCGACCGTTCATCAACCTCTCCCGATGGTGCGGGCCATGGCGGCCATGGCAGCATCTTTGGCCAGTTCGCGTGCAGGAGTCAAAAGGCTGAAGGATGCGAATCCTCACCTTTTTTACTCGGCTCTCATCGCATCGATGACCGCCCTGAAGCCCGCCGACATGTGGCGTCGGCTCGGATAATAGAGATAGAGCGGTTCCTCCGGCTGGCACCAGTCGTCGAGCACCTGGATCAGCTCTCCGCCGGCGATCGCCTTCTCGACGCGCGGCTCCCAGATATAGGCAAGGCCGACCCCGCAGAGGGCTGCCTGCATCATCAGTTCGTGATCGTCGAGCGACAGAGGTCCGGTCGGCTGGAAACTCACCGTCTGGCCATCCTTCTCGAATTCCCAGGCATAACGCGCGCCTGACGGAAACATGTTCTGGATACAGAGATGGCGCTTGAGCTCGTGCGGCGTCGCCGGCTTCGGACGGGCCTCGAAATAAGCGGGCGAACCGACGACGATCAGCCGGATGCGCGGCTTGATGCGCAGCGCGATCATGCCTTCGGTGACACGCTCGCCGAAGCGGATGCCCGCATCGAAGCCCTCCTCGACGATATCGACCAGCCTGTCGGTCGCGTTGATCTCCAGCTGCAGATTGGGATTGCTTTTCAGCAACGGGCCGATGATGCGACCGATGACGAAGGGGCCGATCGAATTCGGCACGTTGATCCTCACCTTGCCGAAGGGCGTGTCGCGGTAGCGGTTCAGCGCATCGAGCGCTGCCGTCATCTCTCCGAAAGCCGGGTCGAGATGCGAGATCAGCAACTCGCCGGCCTCGGTCAGCGAGACGCTGCGCGTCGTGCGGTTGAGCAGGCGAATGCCGATCCGGTCTTCGAGATTGAGGACGGCATGGCTGACCGCTGAGGCGGTAACACCCCTCTCCTCGCCGGCCCTGCGGAAGCTCTTATGCCGGGCAACGGCCGCAAAAGCCGCGAGTTCGGAAAGCTCGGTGGCGCGCATTGCTGAATTACACTCATCATAGTCTCGAGAATAACAAATCTTATACACCAACAGATTTTCGGTCAAATTCGACCCGTCAGCACAGAGATGCGACGCCGAGACACCCAAATAGACCTCGAAAGGAATTCACCATGAAAGTCTGGTTCATCACAGGTGCATCCCGCGGCTTCGGCGCGCTGATGACCAAGGAAGCCCTTGCATCAGGCGATGCCGTCATCGCCACCGCCCGCAACCCGAAGACCGTGGCCGAGCAGTTCGGCGATCATCCGAACCTGCTTGCCGTCGCGCTCGACGTCACCAACGAGGCGCAGGCGCAAGAAGCTGCGGCTGCCGGCATCGCTCGCTTCGGCCGCATCGACATTCTCGCCAACAACGCCGGCTACGGCCTGCTCGGCGCCGTCGAGGAAGCCACGGCCGAAGAGATCGAAAAGCTCTACGCCACGAATGTCTTCGGTCTCCTGAAGGTGACGCGCGCCGTGCTGCCCTATATGCGCCGCCAGCGTTCCGGCCATGTCCTGAACTTCTCCTCGATCGGCGGCTACTTCGGCTATCCCGGCTGGGGCGTCTACGGCTCGACGAAATTCGCCGTCGAAGGCCTGTCGGAATCGATGGCCGCCGAACTCGAACCCTTCGGCATCAAGGTGACGATCGTCGAGCCCGGCTTCTTCCGCACGGACTTCCTCGCCGACACGTCGCTCGCGGTCAGCCCGGCCTCCATCGCTGACTACGAAGGCACGCCGGCCGGCAACATGCGCACCTTCGCCGCCGACGCCAATCATGCCCAGCCCGGCAACCCCGCCAGGCTCGCCGCCGGCATCATGACGATGGTCAATTCCGCCAACCCGCCGCTGCGCATGCCATTCGGCAGCGATACGGTGGCGATGATCGAAGCGCAGCATGCCAGCGTCGAAAAGGAGCTTGCCGGCTGGCGTGAACTTGCCCTCTCGACAGATTTTCCGAGCGATGCGACGGCCTCGGCCTGATACGCAAGACTATGCCTGCGCCGCTTTCCGGATATCCGGGTGCGGCGCAGGTTCGCTCGTGCCCAGAAGGACGACTGCTCACTTCATTTGCCGACCTGCTCGGCCCAGTTCGGCGCCTTGCCGCCGCCGTCGAGGAAAGTCATCGCCACATTAGCCACCAGTGGCGAAGCGAAGGTCTCGTAGTGCGTGAGATCGGGCAGGATCGCCAGCCGATTCGTCGACATATTCTCCCGCATCCAGCCGGCGTCGCGCAGGCCGCCGCCGAGCTTGTGATAGAAATCGACCATATGCTCGGGGCGGATCATGTCGGCATCGCCGTAGATCAGCATCACCGGCATGGTGAGCTTGGCGACGGCATCGCCATAATCCTTGGGTTCGCGCATCAGCGCACCCATGGCGTCCAGCAGCTTCGGAAATTCAGACACGTCGGGCGCCACCGCCTTGTAGGAGAGGAACATCGGCGTGTCCTTCATCATCTCGGCCATGCCGGCGCCGACGGCAGCCTGCTGCGGCAGCATCTCCGGGAAAAAGCCGTTCTGCGCATAGGGCGCCGACACAATCACCAGGCGGCGCACCTGGTCGGGCGCGTTCGCCGCCATGTTCAGCGCCACGCCGCCGCCGAAGGAATAGCCGAAGACGTCGAGCTTGTCGTATCCGAGCTGCTTCACCAGGACCGCAAGATCGGCGCCGATTGCCGCAAGATCGATCGGCCGATTGCCGAGCGGCGTGCGGCCATGGCCCTGCAGATCGACGGCGATCACCTGGCGGTGGTCGGTGAAAACGGGCATGACCGGTGCGAACATCTCGATCTGTCCGAGACCGCCGTGCAGCAACAGCAGCGGTTCGCCGTCCCCGCGGATTTCGTAATAATAGTCGATGCCGTTGACCGGCAGGCTTCCCTTCCTGACGATCGGCGCGACCGCCTTATCCTCGCTCGCCGGCGCACCGCCGGCGCCTGCCATGTCGGGCGCGGCCAGGAATGCGGCAGCGGTTGCAATCATCGAAATCAGCCTCATCTTCGACATGTCCTTGCTCCGTTTTTGCGTCGATACCGCAAGGACGGCGGCGGCCGGGCTTTTCCGACACCGCGCTTCGGAATTTCTCCGATCAGGCTTTGCGACCGATATCCAACTTTTCCTTAACCGGCATGCTGGTAAAATCTCGTCGCAGAGACTTCAGACACCACGAGACCGATGCCGAAACCGAATTTCCGCTTCACCCATTACGATCTTAAAGAACAACGCGCCGGAACGATCATCGAGGTGTCGTTGAATGCGGTGAACAATGTCCGGCTGATGACGGCGCCGAATTTCCAGCGCTTCACCGAGGTTCTCGATTTCAAATATATCGGTGGCGTGGCACGCAAATCGCCGATCAAGATCGCCGTTCCGGAAAGCGGCCACTGGCACGTCGTCGTCGATATGGAAGGCCATCACGGGCTGGCGGACTCTTCCGTCAAGGTGATCGCCGCGCCGCCAAATCAGAAGACGCCGCGCGCCTCCTGAGCTTTACAGCACCGCGCGTCTCTCCGGGAAGCGTCGCGGTAGCGCCGACGCGCTCCCTGGACACGTCCGATCGCGCTGTTCTTTGATCACGATCAATGAATCAGGCTGCAATGTCGATCACAGTGACGGCCGCAAGATCAAGACCACGCCGCGACGCCACTAGGGTCTTCATCACATGGGAAGCGGTCCATGACTTCGATACCGATCGGTCGCCTCACCAATATCATTGATCCTGGCGATGCGCTCGGCGAAGTCCTTTTCGGATTGATTATGGCGCTGACGCTGACGGTCGGTTCGAGGCTGGTTTTTGAAAGGGAAGGGTTAGATATCCACGATCTGATCGTCGCGACGATCGGCTGCAACGTCGCTTGGGGGATCATTGACGCCGTCTTGTTCTTCCTGGGTACGACGTTTTACAAAAGCAGACGGCGGCGCCTTTTTCGGCAAATCAAAACCGCCAGAACTGAATCCGCGGCGCTGACGGTGCTTGCGAACGAATTCCCGATAGCGGAGGCACCGTTCTCTGCAAGGGGCGCTGACGCGGACGCACTCTATCGAACGCTCCCGACGCTCGCATGCCGGGGCGATCCTGTGAAGGCGTCCCTCCCGAAAGGTGATCTGTTCGCCGCAATCGCGGTCTTCGTTCTGGTCTCTGCCACCGCCATTCCGGCAGTGATCCCTTTCTTTTTCATTGACGATGCGCACCTTGCCCTGAGGACCAGCAACCTGTTTCTCATCACGCTGCTGTTCGTGACGGGCTATGCATGGGCGAGGTTTTCAGGAGGGAGGCCTGTTTATGCAGGCATGACAATGACTTGTCTCGGCTTGCTTCTGGTTGCAATAGCGATCGCGCTTGGCGGCTGAGCGCCGTTCACCAACCGAACAGGTTCAGATGCATCAGCGCGGCTTGCGCTCCTTGCGCAGTTTGTCCCACCATTCCAGCCGCTTGCGGATATCGCGCTCGAAGCCGCGCTCCGGCGGATCGTAGAAGGTCTGGCGGCCCATTTTCTCCGGGAAATAATCCTGGCCGGAAAAGGCATCCGGCTCGTCATGGTCGTAGCGGTAGCCCTCGCCGTAACCCTCGCCCTTCATCAGCTTGGTCGGCGCATTGAGAATATGCTTTGGCGGCAGCAGCGAGCCGTTCTGCTTGGCGGCCTGGCTTGCGGCTTTGAAGGCGGTGTAGACGGCATTCGATTTCGGCGCGGTGGCGAGATAGACGCAGGCTTGGGCGAGCGCCAGCTCTCCCTCCGGCGAGCCGAGATACTCATAGGCATCCTTGGCGGCGTTGCAGATCACCAGCGCCTGCGGATCGGCAAGGCCGATATCCTCCACCGCCATGCGCACCAGCCGCCGGCCGAGATAGAGCGGATCCTCGCCGGCATCGAACATGCGGGTGAGATAATAAAGGGCGGCATCCGGGTCCGAGCCGCGCACGGATTTATGCAGCGCCGAGATCAGATTGTAGTGGCCATCCTGCGCCTTGTCATAGACCGGGGCGCGGCGCTGGACGATACGCGTCAGGCCTTCGGTATCGAAACTCTCGCCCTCGCGCGCGGCCCGCCAGACCTCTTCGGCAAGTGTGAGCACCGCGCGGCCGTCGCCATCGGCCATGCGGATCAGGCTGACGCGCGCTTCCTCCGTCAGCGGCAGCGGCTTCTGCTCGATCGCCTCGGCGCGCTTCAGCAATTCCTCAAGGCTCTCCTCGTCATGCGACTTGAAGGTCAGCACGCGGGCGCGCGACAGCAGAGCGGCGTTGAGCTCGAAGGACGGGTTTTCGGTGGTGGCGCCGACCAGGATGACGGTGCCGTCCTCCATGACGGGCAGGAAACTGTCCTGCTGGGCGCGGTTGAAGCGGTGGATCTCGTCGACGAAGAGCAGCGTCTGACGGCCGTCCATGCGCCGCAGGCGGGCAGTTTCGAACACCTTCTTCAGGTCGGCGACCCCTGAGAAAATCGCCGAAATCTGCTCGAAAGCCAGCCCCGCCTCGCCCGAAAGCAGCCGTGCGACCGTCGTCTTGCCGGTGCCGGGCGGGCCCCAGAAAATCATCGAACCGAGCGAACCGCTTTCGATCATCCGTTTCAGCACGCCGTCTTCACCGGTCAGATGTTCCTGACCGGTGACATCGGCAAGCGTCTTCGGCCGCAGCCGGTCGGCAAGCGGCCGCCTGGCGGCGACCTCCTCCGGAACGCGCGGCGCGAAGAGATCATTGCTCATCGGAAGAACTGCCGGATGCGCTGACCGTCGCGCTCGATCTCCACCCGCCAAAGGCCGGGGTCGCTCTCGGCGATTTCGGACAAATCGCTGGTGGTCTTCACATCGGTGCCGTTGATCGAGACGATGATATCCTTCGGCTCGAAGCCGAGACGGGCGGCCGGTGAATCCTCCTTCACCTCGGAGACGACGACGCCCGCCGATTCCGGCGGCATGCGCAACTCGTCGGCGACCCGCGGCGACAGGTTCTCGACGACAGCGCCGCTGAAGGGAGTGCGCCCGCCGATGGTGCGCTGGTCGCGCGGCGAAGTTTCCGGGGCGCGATCGAGCGTCAGTGGCAACTGCTCCTCGCGGCCGTTCTCGACGACGGTGAGCTTGACCGACTTGCCGAGACCGGCCGTCGTCAGCCGGTAAAGCAGCGCATCCGGATGTTCGACCGAAATACCGTCGACGGCGGTGACGATTTCGCCGGCCTTCAGCCCGGCCTTGGCGGCCGGGCCGCCTTCCGAAACCTTGACGACGAGCGCGCCGCGAACCTTGTTCAGCCCCAGCGCCTCAGCGACTTCGGAGGTCACGGCATCGAAGCTCGCGCCGACATAGGGCCGCTCGAAGGATTTGACGCCGGCATCGGCCGAAGCGAGGAAGACCTTGACCAGATTGGCGGGAATGGCGAAGCCGATGCCGTTCGAGCCGCCGCCGCGCGAGAAGATCGCGGTGTTGATGCCGATCAGCTCGCCTTTCATGTTCATCAGGGCGCCGCCGGAATTGCCGGGATTGATCGAGGCGTCGGTTTGGATGAAGAAGCCGAACTCGTTCCTGACCACCTGGTTGCGGGCGAGTGCTGAGACGATGCCGCTCGTCACCGTCTGGCCGACGCCGAAGGGATTGCCGATCGCCAGCACGAGATCTCCGACCTCGACCGCATCCGAATTGCCGATCGGCAATGTCGGAAAACTTTCCTTGGTGTCGATCTTCAGCACGGCAAGATCGACACGATCGTCGCGCAGCACCACCTTGCAGGGGAATTCGCGTCCATCCGGCAGCGCAACCTTGATGTCGTCGGCGCCTTCGACGACGTGATTGTTGGTGACGACAGTGCCGTTCGCCTCGACGATGACGCCGGAACCGAGCGAGGACTGCTTCTCCGAGCGATTCGGCATCTGCTGGCCGAAGAACTGCTCGAAGAAGGGATCGCCGGCAAAGGGCGACTGCCGCCGGACGGTCTTTTCCGCATAGACATTGACGACGGCGCCCGACGTCTGTTTGACGAGCGGCGCGAAAGAGAGCTGCATCTGCATCTGGCTCTCGGGCACGGTCTTTGCGGTCTGCGCATTGGCCGCAGCCGGCAGAACGAGCATGAGAGCGAGTAGCGAGACGGAGGCGCGCTTGAACAGGCCTTGCATGGGTATTCCTTTTGAATCCTCTTGTGGATCGTTTTAGAGCATGATGCCGAAAAGTGTGAGCGGTTTTCAGACGACATCGTGCTCTAACTATTTAATGCGAACAGCATTCAGATTTCAGGCCGAACCGACCCAAAATCATCTTGTTCTGCGGCCCAACGCTAGAAAGGAAAGAGGGCGGAAGCATGGAAGAATAAGGCAGATATGTGCCCGCAAGACTTCGCTGGAAGTCTTTGCGAATTCGATTCAGGAAGAGCGGCCATGCGACTGATATCAAAAGCCAAAACCTGGGCGAAGTCACTGAAGCGTGACATCGTCGCCCTGTGGCTTGCCGCCCGGGATCCGCGGGTGCCCTGGCATGCGAAAGCGGTGGCCGGCGCCGTTGCGGCCTATGCGCTGTCACCCATCGATCTCATCCCCGATTTCATTCCGGTGCTCGGCTATCTCGACGATCTCCTGATCGTGCCGCTCGGCATTCTGCTGGCGACGCGGCTTATCCCGGCTGAGGTGATGAGCGCGCTGCGCGATGAAGCGGCAAGACGCATTGAGCGTCCTTCCGGCCGGGCCGGGCTGATCTTCATCCTTGCCGTCTGGTTTGCCTGCATCATCTTCCTGGCTCTGGCATTGCGCAAACTGGGCTGACCAGGAGCAAAAGGGACATGGAATGATGACGGCAAGAGCGATGATGATGGGTTTTGGTTTTGCGATTTCGATCTTCGCATCGGATATGGCGCAGGCGGCGAGCTTCGACTGCGATGCGAAGGAATTGAAGCCTGATGAAAAGGCGATCTGCGACAATCGCGCGCTCAACGATGCCGACGTGAAGATGGTGACGACCTTCGAGCTGCTGTCCGGTCTGCTGGCGATGGGCTCACGCGGAACATTGCAGGACGAGCAGACCGCCTGGCTGAAGAAACGGCAGGAATGCGCGGCGGATGCCGCCTGTATCAAGGCTGCCTATGAGGAGCGGCTGAAACAGCTCGGCGAGACCTATAAAAACATCAACCGGCCGCTTTGAAAGCGACCGGTCTTGAGTAGCTGACTTTTAATCAGCAGGTCTGATAGGTGGGTCAGCGGGCGTTCAGATCGCGCACGGCACCACGGTCGGCGCTCGTGGCGAAGGCAGCGTAAGCCTTCAGCGCCGTCGTGACGTTGCGCTTGCGCACTTCTGTGGGATGCCAGCCCTTGGCGTCCTGATCGGCGCGGCGGGCGGCAAGTTCGGCCTCGTCGACGCGCAGGCTGATCGTGCGGTTCGGGATGTCGATGTCGATCATGTCGCCTTCGCGCACCAGGCCGATCGTGCCGCCATTGGCTGCTTCCGGCGACGCGTGGCCGATCGAGAGGCCCGAGGTGCCGCCGGAGAAGCGGCCGTCGGTGATCAGCGCGCAGGCCTTGCCGAGGCCCTTCGATTTCAGATAGCTCGTCGGATAAAGCATTTCCTGCATGCCGGGGCCGCCCTTCGGGCCTTCATAGCGAATGACCACGACGTCTCCCGCCTTGACCTCGTTGGCGAGGATCGCCTTGACCGAGGCATCCTGGCTTTCGAAGACGCGGGCCGGACCTGAGAATTTCAGGATGGATTCATCGACGCCGGCGGTCTTGACGATGCAGCCGTCGACCGCAAGGTTGCCCTTGAGCACGGCAAGGCCGCCATCCTTGGAGAAAGGATGTTCGACCGAGCGGATCACGCCGTTCTGGCGGTCGGTGTCCAGTTCGTCCCAGCGGGCCTCCTGGCTGAAGGCGACCTGGGTCGGGATGCCGCCGGGCGCGGCGCGATAGAAATTGCGGACGGTGTCGCTGTTGGTGCGGGTAATGTCCCAGCGGTCGATCGCATCGCCCAGGGTCTCGGCATGCACGGTCGGGCAATCGCGGTTCAAGAGACCGCCCTTGTCGAGTTCGCCGAGGATCGACATGATGCCGCCGGCGCGGTGCACGTCTTCCATATGCACATCGCTCTTGGCGGGTGCGACCTTCGACAGGCAGGGCACCCGGCGCGAAAGCGCGTCGATATCGGCCATGGTGAAATCGATCTCGCCTTCATGGGCGGCGGCAAGGATGTGCAGGACCGTATTGGTCGAGCCGCCCATGGCGATGTCGAGCGCCATGGCATTCTCGAAGGCCTGCTTGGAGGCGATCGTGCGCGGCAGCGCCTTGATATCGTCCTGCTCATAGTAACGGCGGGCGAGATCGACGATCAGATGGCCGGCCTCGACGAAGAGGCGCTTGCGGTCGGCATGGGTGGCGAGCGTCGAGCCGTTGCCGGGCAGCGACAGGCCGAGCGCCTCAGTCAGGCAGTTCATCGAATTGGCGGTGAACATGCCGGAGCAGGAGCCGCAGGTCGGACAGGCCGAGCGCTCGATGGTCTGGACGTCCTCGTCGCTGATCTTTTCATCGGCTGCGGCGACCATGGCATCGACGAGGTCGAGTGCATGGGTCTTGCCGTGCAGCACGACCTTGCCCGCTTCCATCGGACCGCCGGAGACGAAGACGGTGGGTATGTTGAGGCGCAACGACGCCATCAGCATGCCGGGCGTGATCTTGTCGCAGTTGGAGATGCAGACCATGGCGTCGGCGCAATGGGCATTGACCATGTATTCGACGCTGTCGGCGATCAGCTCGCGCGAGGGCAGCGAATAGAGCATGCCGTCATGGCCCATCGCGATGCCGTCGTCGACGGCGATCGTGTTGAACTCCTTGGCGACCCCGCCGGCCGCCTCGATTTCGCGGGCGACGAGCTGAC
Organism: Rhizobium sp. N122; assembly: GCF_002211295.1. Lineage (NCBI taxonomy): Bacteria > Pseudomonadati > Pseudomonadota > Alphaproteobacteria > Hyphomicrobiales > Rhizobiaceae > Rhizobium > Rhizobium sp. N122. The sequence continues at coordinate 21,118 of NZ_LOKU01000025.1, forward strand.
CGAGATCCTTCAGGTGCACGTGGCCAGGCACGAACTGGGTGAAGGAATTCACCACCGCGATGATCGGCTTGCCGAAATCCGAATCCTTCATGCCCGTGGCGCGCCAAAGGCCGCGCGCGCCTGCCATGTTGCGGCCGTGGGTCGTGGTTCTCGAACGGTAAGCTGGCATCGGTGTCTTCCTCGACGTGTCGGAAATGATCAGGCGAAGCGAAGCGGCATGAAGCCTGCGGGCCGGGCGAACGCTGCCTTTTGGAATTGTCCTAATCCAATCGACGGGGGCTGTCACTACCGGCAAGGTCAAATCCGGTACGCTGCGGACGGAGCGCCTTGAGCGCCATGGATGATATACGGTTCGGCGCGCGGTTCGGTTACAGCCTATTCCATCACAGCCGAACACAAAAAGTTGGCTTCCCGTCAGCAATATTCAAGGCTTAGACACTAATCCGAATATGCGGGCGGTTCGTTTAGAGACTATATTCGGGAAATCCGCCCTGGAGGTTTTTCGTCATGCCAAGCTATCGCCCCCCGAAGATCGCGTCGTCGGAGATCACGCCGCGCCAGATCTATGTGCGCCGGCGTGAATTCCTGGGCGCAGCGGCTCTTGGCGCCATGGCGCTCTACGGCGCCGGCAAGGCGAGCGCTGCCGCGCTTTCCGCTATCGGGAGCAAGTACAAGGTCGACGAGAAGCCGACGCCGCTCAAGGACGTGACCACGTACAACAATTTCTATGAATTCGGCCTCGACAAGGCCGATCCCGCAGCCAATTCCGGCGATTTCAAGCCGCTGCCCTGGACGATCAAGGTCGACGGCATGGTCAACAAACCAGGCACCTTCGACCTCGAGGCGCTGATGAAGGAATTCCCGATCGAGGAGCGCACCTATCGCATGCGCTGTGTCGAAGCCTGGTCGATGGTCATTCCCTGGGACGGCTTTCCGCTGGCATCGCTGCTCGACAAGGTGGAGCCGCTCGGCAGCGCCAAATATGTCGCCTTCGAAACCGTCGTGCGGCCGGACGAGATGCCGGGACAGAAGGGCTTCTTTCAGTCGCTCGACTGGCCCTATGTCGAAGGTTTGCGCCTCGACGAGGCGCGCCATCCGCTGACGCTGCTTGCCGTCGGGCTTTATGGCGAGACACTGCCGAACCAGAACGGCGCGCCGATCCGTCTTGTCGTGCCGTGGAAATACGGCTTCAAGGGCATCAAATCGATCGTCAGGATCACGCTTACCGACCAGCAGCCGAAGAACACCTGGCAGGTGACCAATCCGCAGGAGTACGGCTTCTACGCCAACGTCAATCCGGAAGTCGACCACCCGCGCTGGAGCCAGGCGAGCGAACGGCGCATCGGCGAAAGCGGCTTCTTCGGCGCGAGCCGCCATCCCACCCTGCCCTTCAACGGCTATGCCGACGAGGTGGCGAGCCTCTATGCTGGCATGGATCTGAAGGCGAATTTCTGATGGCGGAATTGTCGCTCGCCATCCCGAAGCGCTGGCAGCCGGCCTCCGTCTGGCTGCTTTATGTGGCAGGCCTCGTGCCGGCGGCCTGGACCTTCTATCTCGGCGCGACCGATCAGCTCGGCGCCGATCCGGTCAAGACCTTCGAGCTCTTCCTCGGCATCTGGACGATCCGTTTCCTGATGGCAACGCTTGCCGTCTCCCCGGCCCGCGAGCTCCTCGGCTGGAATTATCTGCGTTATCGCCGCGCGCTGGGCTTGCTGACGTTCTACTACGCGCTGATGCATTTTACCGTCTACATGGTGCTCGACCAGGCGATGGATATCCACGCCGTCGTCAATGACGTGCTGAAGCGCCCCTTTATCATGTTCGGCATGGCCGGGCTTGCGATGCTCATTCCGCTGGCGGTGACATCCAATAATGTCTCGATCCGCCGCCTCGGCAAGAACTGGATCTGGCTGCACCGGCTCGTCTACATTGTCGCCGCCTGCGGAGCGCTGCACTTCGCGCTCTCGACCAAGATCCTCGATCTCGAGCAATATATCTATGTCGGGCTGATCATCGCGCTCATCCTCTACCGCTCCTGGCGGCCGATTGCCCGCAACCGGAAAAAGGGCCAGGGCCGGACGCGCAATCGCGCCATGGCGTCGGCTTCGTGAGACCTTAAAGCGCGTCGCGATCTTTCAGATTCGCTCCTCGCGCTTTAGGTATTTGTTTTACGCATGTCGTTGCGGCAAAAGCGCTTCGCGCTTTGCCTGGGAAAACCGCTGCACACTTTTGCGCGACATGCTTTAGACTACCGGCGACGGCCAAACGCAGCGCGACGCGCGGGATCGCAGGCGCAGGCCGCGGCGATCCCGATCGCATAAGCCAGCATGTTCCAGAGCGAAAATATTCGGCCGAGCAGCAGCGCGCCTGCTGTCGTCAGCCGAAATGCGTCGAGCCAGGGCGTGTGGTAGAGCCGGAACAGCTCCACTGCGATCGCGATGAACAGCGCCATGACGGCGATGATTGCCGGTCGGGCCCTTGCGACAAAGAGCGCCACGAGCAGATAGACCATCGCGGCCCACAGCGCCGACCCGCCATATTTGACGACGATGAAGGGCAGGTCGATCGCGTAGCCGAAACGCCTGAGCGCCAGTCCGAGCACGATTACCACAAGCAGGGCCGCGAGGCGAAGGAACTGCGCTTGCGTGCGCATCTGAATGAATTCGAGCAATAGAATCTGTCCTACAGAGATCGACCATTGGAGTGCTGAGGCGGAGATATCCAATTATCCGGCGAGGTGCTGCCTGTCGTCGCAGCTTCCACGTTCGTCCACGACCGATGCACAAACAAAAACAGCCGGGCTTTGTGAGCCCGGCTGTTTTGTTTCCGACGGAGCGGAAGATTAAGCGGCGACGGCCTGCTCTTCGGCAGCGACGCGGGCCTTGTCGGCTGCGCCCTTGGCGAAGGTGTCACGGTCAACGAATTCGACAACGGCCATGGCGGCATTGTCGCCCTGGCGGAAGCCGGCCTTCATGATGCGCAGGTAACCGCCGTTGCGGGTGGCGTAACGCGTTGCGATCGTGTCGAACAGCTTCGAAACGACAGCGGCGTCGCGGATCTGCGAGATCGCCTGGCGGCGAGCATGCAGGTCGCCGCGCTTGCCGAGCGTGACGAGCTTTTCGACGATCGGGCGGATTTCCTTGGCCTTCGGCAGGGTCGTGACGATCTGCTCGTGGGTAATCAGCGAAGCCGCCATGTTGGCGAACATCGCCTTGCGGTGGCTTGCAGTTCTATTCAGCTTGCGGCCGGCTTTACCATGGCGCATTGCTATTCTCCTTTAATGCAGGTGCCCTTACGCTAAGTGGGCCTGCCGTTTCCTGGCACATGCAGGCGATCGGCCTGCTGTTTGACGGGGAAAGGCAGCCGAAAGAGCCTGCCTTTTGTTATGTTCTTGCGATCGGCGTGCGGGCGAAAAACCGCTTCACACTTTTCCTCACGCCGCTCAGTACTGGTCTTCGTAACGCTTGGCGAGATCTTCGATGTTCTCGGGCGGCCATGCCGGCACTTCCATGCCGAGGTGCAGGCCCATGGAAGCGAGAACTTCCTTGATTTCGTTCAGCGACTTGCGACCAAAATTCGGGGTGCGGAGCATTTCTGCTTCGGTCTTCTGAATGAGGTCGCCGATGTAGACGATGTTGTCGTTCTTCAGGCAGTTTGCCGAACGGACCGACAGTTCGAGTTCGTCCACCTTCTTGAGGAGAGCCGGGTTGAAAGCGAGTTCGGTGACTGCTTCCTCTTCGGTTTCCTTCTGCGGCTCGTCGAAGTTGACGAAGACGCCAAGCTGATCCTGGAGGATGCGCGCCGCGAATGCGACGGCGTCTTCACCGGTGATCGAGCCATCGGTCTCGATGGTCATGTTCAGCTTGTCGTAGTCGAGAACCTGTCCTTCGCGGGTATTTTCTACCTTGTAGGACACCTTCTTGACCGGCGAATAGAGGCTGTCGACCGGGATGAGACCGATCGGAGCATCTTCCGCGCGATTGCGCTCAGCCGGAACGTAGCCCTTGCCGTTGTTGACGGTGAACTCCATGCGGATCTCGGCGCCCTCGTCGAGCGTGCAGATGACATGCTCGGGGTTGAGGATTTCGATATCGCCGACCGTCTGGATGTCGCCAGCCGTGACAACGCCCGGGCCCTGCTTGCGCACGACCATGCGCTTTGCGTCGTCGCCATCCATCTTGATGGCGATTTCCTTGATGTTGAGCACGATGTCCGTCACGTCTTCGCGGACGCCCGGAATCGAGGAGAATTCATGCAGCACGCCATCGATCTGCACCGCCGTGACGGCAGCGCCGCGCAGCGAGGAGAGCAGAACGCGGCGAAGCGCATTGCCGAGGGTGAGACCGAAGCCGCGCTCCAGCGGTTCGGCAACAAGCGTCGCCCTGGTGCGCGAGCTCGAGGAGAACTCCACCTTGTTCGGCTTGATCAGTTCCTGCCAGTTCTTCTGAATCATGAGTTTGCCTTCCGTTCGTTGCCACCATCCAATCGTGGCAACCGAGCTTGAAAACCACCGGGAGCGCCAAGGCGCTCACCAGTGACGAGAGCGATGATCAGACGCGGCGCTTCTTGCGCGGACGGCAGCCATTGTGCGGGATCGGGGTCACGTCGCGGATGGACGTGATCATGAAACCTGCAGCCTGGAGCGCGCGCAGAGCCGATTCACGGCCCGAACCCGGACCGCAGACTTCGACTTCGAGCGACTTCATACCGTGCTCCTGAGCCTTCTTGGCGCAGTCTTCGGCAGCGATCTGGGCAGCGAACGGGGTCGACTTGCGCGAGCCCTTGAAGCCCTTGGCGCCAGCCGACGACCAAGCGATCGCGTTGCCCTGGGCATCGGTGATGGTGATCATCGTGTTGTTGAAGGTCGAGTTGACGTGAGCGACACCCGACGAGATGTTCTTGCGCTCACGACGGCGAACGCGGACGGCTTCCTTAGCCATGGTATTCCTTTCGTTGATCTCTTCACCGCCGTAATGCCAGCGGCTACACCGGAACGGCGCCTATATGGTCCCGCTCCAAACTCAAAAGAGGCCGGCGCAGACCGCCAGCCTCCCCACCCCGGTTTCCCGGAAATTACTTCTTCTTACCAGCGATTGCCTTTGCCGGGCCCTTGCGGGTGCGGGCATTGGTATGCGTGCGCTGACCACGGACCGGAAGGCCGCGGCGATGACGCAGGCCGCGGTAGCAGCCGAGATCCATCAGGCGCTTGATGTTCATCGCGGTATCGCGACGAAGATCGCCTTCGACCTGATAGTCGCGGTCGATGGCTTCGCGGATCTGAAGGACTTCGGCGTCCGTCAGCTGATGCACACGACGTTCAGCCGGGATACCGACCTTCTCGACGATTTCCTGTGCGAATTTCGGACCGATCCCGTGAATGTAGGTCAGCGCGATAACAACGCGCTTTGCAGTCGGGATGTTGACGCCAGCGATACGTGCCACGCCTGTTCTCCTTGCATTCCAGTTGCCATCCGGCAAGTGGGCTTCGTTATGCGGTCTTTGGGACCGCTCGTTCAGATTTACGTCCGTAACATGTCAAAACGACCGCACCCGGACTTCCCTGGGAAATCCGCGCCGATCGCATGGAATGTCGCGAGTTGGCGCGGTGTTTAGCGGAATCACTGCTGAAAAGCAACCGTTCCGCCAAGTTTATTTTCAAAGCCTTAAAGCTTGGAAAGAATGCTTTCGACCTCGGCCGTCACCTGATCGATCTCCGCCATGCCGTCCACGGACTTGAGTTTGCCCTTGGCATGGTAGTAGCCGATCAGCGGCGAGGTCTCCTTGTAGTAGACCTGCAGCCGAGCCGTCATGGTCTCCGGGTTGTCGTCAGGACGGCGCTTGAAGTGCGTGGAACCGCACTTGTCGCACACGCCTTCGGCGGCCGGAACCTTGTCGGTATCGTGATAGACGCTGCCGCACTGTGCGCAGGAATAGCGACCGGCGACACGGCGAACCAGCTCGTCGTCGTCGACACGGAATTCGATGACGACGGAAAGGCCGAGACCCTTTGCCCGCAGCATCGCTTCGGTGGCATCGGCCTGGACGAGCGTCCTCGGGAAGCCGTCGAGAATGAAACCGTTGACGCAATCGGGCTGATCGATTCGCTCGGAGACGATGGCGATGACGATCTCGTCCGAGACGAGTTTGCCGGCATCCATCACCGCCTTAGCGCGCTTGCCGACATCCGTGCCGGCATTGACCGCTGCGCGCAGCATGTCCCCCGTGGAAAGCTGCGGAATGCCGTGCTTTTCCACGATCCGCTGGGCCTGGGTTCCCTTACCCGCGCCCGGCGGCCCTAAAAGGATAAGTCTCATCGCCCCCTCTTTCCTCCACGCAACTTCGATTTCTTGATCAGGCCTTCGTATTGCTGCGCGATCAGGTGACCCTGGATCTGTGCAACCGTATCAAGAGTTACGCTAACCACGATCAAAAGCGAAGTCCCACCAAGGGATAATGGAATGCCGGTTTGCGACACCAAGATCTCCGGGAGAATGCAGACGAAGACGAGATAGATTGCGCCGATCACCGTGATTCGGGTCAGCACGTAGTCGATATATTCGGCGGTGCGCTCGCCCGGGCGGATGCCCGGAATGAAACCGCCATGCTTCTTCAGATTGTCGGCCGTGTCCTTCGGATTGAAGACGATGGCCGTGTAGAAGAAGGCGAAGAAGGCGATCAGCGCCGCATAGAGCACCATATAGAGCGGCTGTCCATGGCCGAGGGCCGCGACGATCGACGTTGCCCAGGAAGGCATTGCCGTGGTGCTGGCAAAGCCTGCGACGGTTGCCGGAAGCAGCAGCAGCGACGAGGCGAAGATCGCCGGAATGACGCCCGAAGTGTTGAGCTTCAGCGGCAGGTGCGAGGTATCGCCCTGGAACATCCGGTTGCCGACCTGGCGCTTCGGATACTGGATCAACAGCCGGCGCTGCGCACGCTCGACGAAGACGATGACGGCGATGACGATGATCGCGACAAGGATGACCAGCAGGATGAGCGGGGTCGACAGCGCGCCGGTGCGGCCGAGTTCGAGCGTGCCCGCAAGAGCGGTGGGAAGACCGGCGGCGATGCCGGCGAAGATGATCAGAGAGATGCCGTTGCCGATGCCGCGCGAGGTGATCTGCTCGCCGAGCCACATCAGGAACATCGTGCCGCCGAGCAGCGTCAGAACGGTGGAAACACGGAAGAACCAGCCCGGCTCGACGACGAGGCCCTGGCCGCTCTCAAGGCCAGCGGCAATGCCGTAGGCCTGCAGCGCCCCGAGGATGACCGTGCCGTAGCGGGTATACTGGTTGATGATCTTGCGGCCCTGCTCACCCTCTTTCTTGAGGTTTTCGAGCGCCGGCACGACCGACGTCATGAGCTGCACGATGATCGAAGCCGAGATATAGGGCATGATGCCGAGCGCGAAGATCGCCATGCGCTGCACGGCGCCGCCCGAAAACATATTGAAAAGGCCGAGAATGCCGCCTGACTGGCCGCGGAAAGCCTGGGCATAGGCTTCGGGATTGAGGCCCGGAAGCGGAATATGGGTGCCGAGCCTGTAAACGAGGAGAGCTGCCAGTGTGAACCACAGGCGCTTCTTCAAATCCTCGGCTTTGGCAAAGGTCGAAAAATTGAGGTTGGATGCCAATTGTTCCGCTGCAGAAGCCATGCGTTTCTCCGCGCTACCAATTCCGGCGTCTCTGGGGATAGGCCGGCCCGGAATCAGTATGAAAATTATTCAAAACCGGGTTCAGTACGGATTGCAGCGCAACCCCATGCCTCACCCTTGTTTTAGTCTTACCGGCATGACGCGGGCGCGCCAGCCAACATTTTGTGAGGCCCACATATGGGAGCAAAATCGCCCGGTGTGAAGCACCCCGGGCGACATATCATCAGATTATTATTCGGCTGCAGCCGGAGCCGAAAGCAGCGTCACGGTACCGCCGGCCTTTTCGATCTTCTCGACGGCAGGCTTGGAGGCGCCTGCAACGACGATAGTGATCTTGGCCTTCAGCTCGCCGTCGGCAAGAACGCGAACGCCGTCCTTAGTGCGGCGGATGACGCCGGCAGCCTTGAGGGCAGCTGCGTCAACGGTCGCCTTGGCATCGAGCTTGCCGGCGTCGATCGCCGCCTGGATGCGAGCGAGCGACACAACAACAAAATCGGAAGCGAAAATGTTGTTGAAGCCGCGCTTCGGCAGGCGACGATAGATCGGCATCTGGCCGCCTTCGAAGCCGTTGATGGCGACGCCCGAACGGGACTTCTGACCCTTCACACCGCGGCCAGCGGTCTTGCCGGAGCCCGAGCCGATACCGCGGCCGAGGCGCTTGCGGCTGTGGGTCGAGCCTTCGTTGTCTTTAATTTCATTGAGTTTCATGAGCGTTTCCTCCGTCTCACTTCTCGTCGACGACGCGAACGAGATGCTGGACAGCACGGATCATGCCGCGAACCGAAGGAGTATCCTCCAGCGTGCGGCGACGGTGCATCTTGTTCAGTCCGAGACCGATCAGCGTGCGCTGCTGAACATCCGGACGGCGAATCGGGCTGCCGATCTGTTCGATCGTGACAGTCTTCGCTTCAGCCTTCTTGGTAGCCTTGGCCATCTGTCAAACTCCTCTTATTCTTCAGAGGCGTTGCCGGAGGCGCTACGACGAGCCTGCAGCGTTGCATACTTGATGCCGCGCTGAGCTGCGATGTCCTTCGGGTGAACCTGGTGCTTCAGAGCGTCGAAGGTGGCGCGAACCATGTTGTAGGGGTTCGACGAACCAGTCGACTTGGCGACGACGTCGTGCATGCCGAGCGTTTCGAATACGGCGCGCATCGGACCGCCGGCGATGATGCCGGTACCGACCTTGGCCGAGCGCAGCAGAACCTTGCCGGCGCCGTGGCGGCCATGAACGTCGTGATGCAGCGTACGGCCGTCACGCAGCGGTACGAAGATCAGCTCGCGCTTGGCGGCTTCGGTTGCCTTGCGGATGGCTTCCGGCACTTCGCGTGCCTTGCCATGGCCGAAGCCGACGCGGCCCTTCTGGTCGCCGACGACGACGAGTGCTGCGAAACCGAAACGACGGCCGCCCTTGACGACCTTGGCGACGCGGTTGATCGCGACCAGCTTGTCGACGAATTCGCTATCGCGCTCTTCACGGCTCTGGCGGTCTTCCCGCTGCGGCCTTCTTTCCTGTGCCATTGTCCTCTTCCTTTTTCTTTTCCGGGTGCAATCGGCAAATACATGTGGACCGCGTCAGCCTCCCCTTTCGGAGAGTGCCTGCGGTCCGGCGAAAATCCGGCCGGCGCCAAAAGCGTCCGGCCGGAAATTGATCAGAAGGTGAGACCGCCTTCGCGGGCTGCATCGGCAAGAGCCTTGATGCGGCCGTGATAGATGAAGGCGCCACGGTCGAATACGACCTCGGTGACGCCAGCCTTCGAAGCGCGCTCTGCAACGAGCTTGCCGACGAGGGCAGCTGCTGCGGTGTCAGCACCGGTCTTCAGAGAACCGCGCAGATCCTTATCGAGGGTCGATGCAGCGGCAAGCGTCTTGCCGGCGACATCGTCGATAACCTGAGCGTAGATGTTCTTCGAGGAGCGATGAACCGACAGGCGCGGACGGCCGTTGGCCACCGACTTGAGATGACGGCGCACGCGGTTGGCACGACGTGCAAGTGCTTCTTTCCTGCTAGCCATTTCGCGTGATCCTTACTTCTTCTTGCCTTCTTTGCGGACGATCCGCTCGTCAGCGTACTTGACGCCCTTGCCCTTGTAAGGCTCAGGACCGCGATATTCGCGGATTTCGGCGGCGACCTGACCGACCTGCTGCTTATTGATGCCGGAGACAACAATTTCAGTCGGCTTCGGAACGGCGATCGTGATGCCGACCGGCGGCTCATAGATCACGTCGTGGCTGAAGCCGAGGGCCAGCTGCAGGTTCTTGCCCTGCAGGGAGGCGCGGTAACCGACGCCGTTGATTTCGAGCTTGCGCTCGAAGCCGTCCTTGACGCCCTTGAAGATGCCTTCGATCATCGTGCGGGACATGCCCCACTTCGAACGCGCATCCTTGGTCTGATTCACGGGCGTCACGACGACCGCGTTGTTTTCGAGCTTGAGGCTGATTTCGTCGTTAGCAACGAAAAACAGTTCGCCCTTCGGGCCCTTTGCAGTGACCTTCTGGCCATCGACCGTAGCCGTGATCCCAGCAGGCACCTGAACGGGCTTTTTACCGATACGAGACATGTTTCAATCCTGTCTGTTCGCTATGGAGATCTCTGCCCGATCTTAGAAGACCGAGCAAAGAACCTCGCCGCCAACGTTCTGTTCGCGAGCCTGGTGATCGGCCATCACGCCCTTCGGAGTCGAAAGGATGGTGATGCCGAGGCCGTTCGCGACCTGCGGAATGGACTTGACCGAGACATAAACCCGGCGGCCCGGCTTGGACACGCGGCCGATCTCACGGATCACCGAAGCGCCTTCATAATATTTCAGCTCGATGCTGAGTTCCGACTTGCCATTGCCGAAATCGACAACGGAATAGCCACGGATGTAGCCTTCGGACTGCAGGACATCGAGAACACGTGCACGGAGCTTGGACGCAGGCGTCGAGACCGACGACTTGCGGCGGGAAGCGCCGTTACGGATACGGGTGAGCATATCGCCCAACGGATCAGTCATTGTCATGTAACCTGCTCCTTACCAGCTCGACTTGACGATGCCCGGCACCTTGCCGAGATTGCCCAGTTCACGCAGCGCAATACGCGACATGCGCAGTTTGCGGTAATATGCGCGCGGACGCCCCGAAACTTCGCAACGGTTGCGAATACGGGTCTTCGATCCATCACGCGGCAGGGATGCCAGCTTGATCGAGGCCTTGAACCGCTCTTCGATCGGAAGAGCCTGGTTCATGATGATCGCCTTCAACGCAGCCCGCTTAGCGGCCTGGTTGGCGACCGTAGTACGGCGGCGCTTGTTCTTTTCAACTGCGCTTGTCTTCGCCATGTCAGGTTCCTTTTCTACGCTCGTCGTTACGGTTATTGACGGAACGGGAAGCTGAACTCTTTCAGAAGAGCCCGTGCTTCGTCGTCGGTCGTCGCCGTCGTGCAAACGATGATGTCCATGCCCCACATCTGATCAACCTTGTCGTAGTTGATCTCAGGGAACACAATGTGCTCCTTGATGCCCATGGCGAAGTTGCCACGGCCGTCAAAGCTTTTCGGGTTCAGGCCGCGAAAGTCGCGAACGCGCGGAAGCGCGATGTTGACCAGGCGATCCAGGAACTCGTACATGCGGGCGCCGCGCAGGGTGACCTTCGCGCCGATCGGCATCTGTTCGCGGACCTTGAAGCCTGCGATGGAGTTGCGTGCGCGGGTGATGACCGGCTTCTGGCCGGCGATCGCTGCGAGGTCGGCGGCAGCTACCGTCGGCTTCTTCGAGTCAGCGGTCGCTTCGCCGACACCCATGTTGATCACGATCTTGTCGAGCTTCGGGATCATCATCTCGTTGGCGTAGGAGAACTGCTCCTGCATCGCCTTGCGGATGCGCTCGACATATTCCTTCTTGAGCCGCGGCTCGTATTTTGCCTCAGCCATCGATCACTTCTCCAGAACGCTTGGCCACACGGACCTTCTTGCCGTCAACAACCTTGAAACCGACGCGGGTCGGCTTGCCGTCCTTGTCGATGATTGCAACGTTGGAGAGGTGAACCGGGGCTTCCTTGTTGATGATGCCGGCTTCCTGGGTCTGCGTCTGGCGCTGGTGGCGCTTGACGACGTTGACGCCACGAACAACGGCACGATCTTCCTTCGGCATGACCTGGACAACTTCGCCGGTACGGCCCTTGTCCTTGCCAGCGAGCATGACGACCTTGTCGCCCTTACGAATCTTCTGCATCGCTTCCGCTCCTTACAGTACTTCGGGAGCCAGCGAGATGATCTTCATGTGGTTCTTGGCGCGAAGTTCGCGCGGAACCGGTCCGAAGATACGGGTGCCGATCGGCTCTTTCTTGTTGTCGATGAGGACTGCTGCGTTGGTGTCGAAGCGGATGACAGAGCCATCCGGACGACGGATGTCCTTGGCGGTGCGAACGACAACCGCCTTCATCACGTCACCCTTCTTCACACGGCCGCGCGGGATCGCTTCCTTGATCGAAACGACGATGACGTCGCCGATCGAGGCATACTTGCGCTTCGAGCCGCCCAGCACCTTGATGCACATGACACGACGTGCGCCGGAATTATCCGCGACGTCGAGGTTTGTTTGCATCTGAATCATATCAGGTCGCCTTCTTGGTTTACCGGAATGGTTGGGCTAGCCCCCTACTCCGGCTTATGAAAATTTTCGCCGGCCGAACTGCCGTAACGGCAGCACAGACGCGGCAATAGCTGAATAGCGCGGGATCGATCGTGCCAGGGTGGTTTCCCGAAGGACCTTCCGTGCGCTCAAAGCAAAAGAACGCCCGGCATTCGAGCGTTCTGACGCTGCTTCATACAGATATTTCGGCGAGACGCAAGGCCTCGCACGAAATTCTGTTTACTGACCCTGGGCGGAAATTACCGTCCAGCGCTTGTCCTTGGAGATCGGCGCGCATTCCTCGATGGATACGGTATCGCCAATCTTGTACTGGTTGTTCTCGTCGTGGGCCTTGTACTTCTTGGAACGACGAACGGTCTTCTGGAGTAGCGGGTGAGCGAAACGACGCTCGACGCGAACCACTACCGTCTTCTCGTTCTTGTCGCCAACGACGACGCCCTGCAGGATGCGCTTCGGCATATTTTTCTTCCTTTAGGCCTTAACTTCTGCCGCCTTCTGGCGGGCAATGGTTTTCACGCGGGCGATGTCCTTGCGGACTTCGTTGATGCGCGAGGACTTTTCGAGCTGGCCGGTCGCCTTCTGGAAGCGCAGGTTGAACTGCTCCTTCTTCAGCTTGGCAAGCTCGTCCTTGAGTTGGTCGGCGGTGAACCCGCGAACATCTGAGGCTTTCATGAGCTCAATCCCTTACTCTGCAATGCGCTGAACGAAGCGCGTCTTGACCGAGAGCTTGGCAGAGCCGAGACGAAGCGCCTCACGGGCGATTTCTTCGCTGACACCGTCGATCTCGAACATCATACGGCCGGGCTTGACCTTGCATGCCCAGTATTCAACGGAGCCCTTACCCTTACCCATGCGGACTTCGGTCGGCTTTGCGGTTACCGGAACGTCCGGGAACACGCGGATCCATACACGGCCGGCGCGCTTCATATAACGCGTGATCGCGCGGCGGGCCGCTTCGATCTCGCGCGCGTTGACGCGGTTGGGTTCCTGTGCCTTCAGGCCGAATTCGCCGAATGCCAGGTCAGAACCGCCCTTGGCGACGCCCTTGATGCGGCCCTTGAACTGCTTGCGGTACTTGGTACGCTTTGGCTGCAACATTTTCTTATTCTCCGAACTTCTCTGCCACGCGCGCTATCAAGCGTTGTCGCGGCGACGGTCTCTGTCGCGGTCACGATCACGGCTTGCCGGACCCTGGGCGTCACCTTCCATCGCACGGCGCTCGGAAGCCATCGGATCATGCTCAAGGATTTCGCCCTTGAAGATCCAGACCTTGATGCCGCAGATGCCGAACGCGGTTTCTGCTTCAGCCGTGCCGTAGTCGATGTCGGCGCGCAGCGTGTGCAGCGGCACACGGCCTTCACGGTACCATTCCGTACGGGCGATTTCAGCACCGCCGAGACGGCCGGCGCAGGTGATCTTGATGCCTTCGGCGCCAAGACGCATTGCGGACTGAACGGCGCGCTTCATGGCGCGACGGAAAGCCACACGGCGCTCGAGCTGCTGGGCGATCGACTGAGCAACCAGCGTCGCATCGACTTCGGGCTTGCGCACTTCGACGATGTTGAGGTGCGTTTCCGAGTTGGTCATATCCGACAGCTTCTTGCGGAGCTTGTCGATGTCGGCGCCCTTGCGGCCGATGATCAGGCCCGGACGTGCCGAGTGGATCGTGACGCGGCACTTCTTGTGCGGACGCTCGATGACCACCTTGGAGATCCCGGCCTGCTTCAGTTCGCTCATGACGAACTTACGCATCTTCAGGTCTTCGTGCAGCAGCTGGCCGTACTCGGCATTGTCCGCAAACCAGCGGCTATCCCAGGTACGGTTGATGCCAAGACGGAAACCGATTGGATTGATTTTCTGACCCATTATGCGGCCTCCTCTACTGCCTGCACTTCACGAACGACGATCGTCAGGTGCGCAAAAGGCTTTTCGATGCGCGACGCGCGACCGCGGCCACGAGCGTGGAAACGCTTCATGACGATCGACTTGCCGACATAGGCCTCGGCGACGACGAGTGCGTCGACGTCGAGATCGTGATTGTTCTCGGCGTTGGCGATCGCAGATTCGAGCGTCTTCTTAACGGCGCCTGCGATACGCTTGCGGGAGAACTCCAGCTCAGCGAGTGCGCGCTCGACCTTCTTGCCGCGGATGGCCGCAGCAACCAGGTTGAGCTTCTGGGGGCTGACGCGGAGCGTGCGGGCGACTGCCTGCGCTTCGTTGTCCTTGAGCCGGCGTTCTGTTTTTGCCTTGCCCATCGTTACTTCCTCTTCGCCTTCTTGTCCGCGCCGTGACCGTAATAGGTGCGGGTCGGAGAGAATTCACCGAACTTGTGGCCGACCATGTCTTCATTGACGCTGACCGGGATATGCTTGCTGCCGTTGTAGACGCCGAAGGTGAGACCGACGAACTGCGGCAGGATCGTGGAGCGACGGCTCCAGATCTTGATTACTTCTGCGCGTCCGCCTTCACGAACCTTCTCAGCCTTCTTGAGAAGATAGCCGTCAACGAACGGACCTTTCCATACTGAACGAGCCATTGGAGACTTCCTCTCTTATTTCTTACGCTGATGACGCGAGCGCATGATCATCTTGTCGGTCGACTTGTTCGACCGGGTGCGCTTGCCCTTGGTCGGCTTGCCCCACGGTGTCACCGGATGGCGACCACCGGAGGTCCGGCCTTCACCACCGCCGTGCGGATGGTCGACCGGGTTCATGACGACACCGCGGTTATGCGGACGCTTGCCGCGCCAAACGGTACGACCGGCCTTGCCGTCGTTGATGTTGGCGTGGTCAGGGTTGGAGACGGCGCCGATCGAAGCAAGGCAGGAGCCATGCACGAGACGCTGTTCACCGGAGTTCAGGCGAAGGATCGCCATGCCCTGGTCGCGGCCAACGAGCTGTGCGTAGCCACCGGCGGAGCGAGCGATCTGACCGCCCTTGCCCGGCTTCATTTCCACGTTGTGGATGATGGAGCCGACCGGGATGAACTGCAGCGGCATGGTGTTGCCGGGCTTGACGTCGACAGCCTTCTCCGAAGCGATGACCTTGTCACCGGCAGCGAGACGCTGAGGAGCGAGGATATAAGCCTTCTCGCCGTCAGCATAGTTCACCAGCGCGATGAACGCCGTGCGGTTCGGGTCGTATTCGATACGCTCGACCGTGCCTTCAACGTCGAACTTGCGACGCTTGAAGTCGATCAGGCGATAGGTACGCTTGTGACCGCCGCCGATGAAGCGGGCGGTGATGCGACCGAGGTTGTTACGGCCGCCGCTCTTGGTCAGGCCTTCCGTCAGCGCCTTGACCGGCTTGCCCTTGTAGAGGGCCGAACGGTCGACGATGACCAGCTGGCGCTGGCTCGGGGTGATCGGATTGAATGTTTTCAATGCCATTTTCTTATACCTCAGAGACCGGTGGAGACGTCGATCGTCTGGCCTTCAGCCAGGGTCACAACAGCCTTCTTCACGTCCTTCTGCTTGCCGACGAAACCGCGGAACCGCTTGGTCTTGCCCTTGCGCAGCAGAGTGTTGACGGCCGTAACCTTGACGCCGAACAGCGCCTCGACAGCAGCCTTGATTTCCGGCTTCGTCGCCTGCTTGGCGACATTGAAAACAACCTGGTTGTTTTCGGATACCAGCGTGGACTTTTCGGTGATCGCCGGAGAGACGATCACATCGTAGTGGCGAAGATCGGTCACTTGAATCGCTCCTCTAGCGCTTCAACCGCAGCCTTGGAAAGCACGAGCTTGCCGCGGCGCACGATGTCATAAACGTTGATGCCCTGGATCGGCAGAACATCGATGTTCGGGATGTTCTGAGCTGCGAGCTTGAAGTTGCCGTCAAGTTCTGCGCCACCGATGAAAAGGGCGTTGGTCAGGCCGAGCGTCTCGAATACGGACGCGAGAGCCTTGGTCTTGGCTTCGGCAGCAACCAGGTTGTCGATGACGATGACGTCATCGGCCTTGATCTTGGCCGAAAGAGCGTGACGCAGGCCGAGCGCACGAACCTTCTTCGGAAGGTCATGCTCGTGGCTGCGGACGACCGGGCCGTGGGCCTTGCCGCCGCCGCGGAACTGCGGAGCGCGAGCCGAATGGTGGCGGGCGCGGCCCGTACCCTTCTGCTTGTACATCTTGGCGCCGGTGCGCGAAACTTCAGCGCGGCCCTTTGCCTTGTGGGTGCCCTGCTGCTTCTTGGCAAGCTGCCAGCGGATGACGCGGGCAAGAATGTCTTCGCGGGGCTCGAGGCCGAAAATCGCGTCCGAAAGGGAAACCTTCCCGGCGTCTTTTCCCTCGAGGGTCTTGACGTTGAATTCCATTGATCTGGCTCCCTTACTTCGCGGCCGACTTGACGGCGTCGCGCACGATGATCCAGGCACCCTTGGAACCGGGAACAGCACCCTTGATCAGGATCAGACCACGATCTTCGTCGGTCGAAACCACTTCAAGGTTCTGCGTCGTGACGCGCGTCTGGCCCATGTGACCAGCCATCTTCTTGTTCTTGAAAACCTTGCCCGGATCCTGGCGCGAGCCGGTCGAACCGTGCGAGCGGTGCGACACCGACACACCGTGCGTGGCGCGAAGACCGCCGAAACCGTGACGCTTCATAGCGCCGGCAAAACCCTTACCGATCGTCGTGCCCGTCACGTCGACGAGCTGACCGGCTGCGAAGTGACCTGCCTTGATCTCCGTGCCGATCTCCAGCAGCTGGTCTTCCGACACGCGGAATTCAGCAACCTTGGCCTTCGGCTCGACGTTGGCAACGGCAAAGTTGCCGCGCATCGCCTTCGACGTGTTCTTCACCTTCGCCTGGCCGGCACCGAGCTGAACTGCAGTATAGCCATTCTTTTCGACAGTGCGCGTGGCGACGACCTGGCAGCCGTCCATACGCAGTACCGTTACCGGGACATGCTCACCGGCGTCGTTATAGACGCGGGTCATTCCCACCTTCTGTGCAATCACACCTGAACGCATCGGTTCAATCCTTCTCACTCAGCCCGAAGACCCGAAGTCTCAGAGCTTGATCTCAACATCGACACCGGCGGCGAGATCGAGCTTCATCAGCGCGTCTACCGTCTGCGGGGTCGGGTCAACGATATCGAGAAGGCGCTTGTGCGTGCGCATCTCGAACTGTTCACGGCTCTTCTTGTCGATGTGCGGGGACCGGTTGACCGTAAACTTCTCGATGCGGGTCGGAAGCGGAACGGGGCCCCGGACGCTTGCACCGGTGCGCTTAGCCGTCGATACGATCTCGCGCGTGGAGGCATCGAGAATCCGGTGATCGAACGCCTTCAGGCGGATGCGGATATTCTGGCCGTTCATTCGACTTTATCCTTGTGTCTGTTATCCGCGTGTCACCATTCAGGGACACGACTTACCTTCAGTTACGTTAGCGGGCCACCGGTTTCAAAGATCGAGAGGGACACCGAGATCGGCGTCCCTATCCTTTCCTTGGGCCTGGTGGCCCAGCCGCTAATTACTCGACGATCGAAGCAACGATACCGGCGCCGACGGTGCGGCCGCCTTCGCGGATCGCGAAGCGCAGCTTTTCTTCCATCGCGATCGGAACGATCAGCTCGACGGCAACCGTGACGTTGTCGCCCGGCATGACCATTTCCGTGCCCTCAGGCAGCGTCACGATGCCGGTCACATCCGTCGTGCGGAAGTAGAACTGCGGACGGTAGTTGGTGAAGAACGGCGTATGACGGCCACCCTCTTCCTTCGTCAGGATGTAGGCTTCCGCCATGAACTTCTTGTGCGGCTTGACAGAGCCCGGCTTGCACAGGATCTGGCCACGCTCGACGCCGTCACGGTTCACACCGCGAACCAGTGCGCCGATGTTGTCGCCGGCCTGGCCCTGATCGAGCAGCTTGCGGAACATTTCAACGCCGGTCACCGTCGTCTTCGAGGTCGCGCGGATGCCGACGATCTCGACTTCTTCGCCAACCTTGACGATGCCACGCTCGACGCGGCCGGTCACGACCGTGCCGCGGCCCGAGATCGAGAACACGTCTTCGATCGGCATCAGGAACGGCTGGTCGATCGGACGCTCAGGCGTCGGGATGTAAGAGTCGACCGCAGCCATCAGCTCGCGGATCGCGTCTTCGCCGATCTTCTTGTCGCTATCTTCGAGAGCGGCCAGTGCCGAACCCTTGACGACCGGGATATCGTCGCCCGGGAAGTCGTAGGACGACAGCAGTTCGCGAACTTCGAGCTCGACCAGTTCGAGAAGCTCGGCGTCGTCAACCTGGTCGACCTTGTTCAGGAACACCACGATCGCCGGAACGCCGACCTGGCGGGCCAGCAGAATGTGTTCGCGCGTCTGCGGCATCGGGCCGTCAGCGGCCGAGCACACCAGGATCGCGCCGTCCATCTGGGCAGCACCGGTGATCATGTTCTTGACGTAGTCGGCGTGGCCGGGGCAGTCGACGTGCGCGTAGTGGCGGGCCGGCGTCTCATATTCGACGTGCGCCGTCGAAATGGTGATGCCACGGGCCTTTTCTTCCGGAGCAGCGTCGATCTGGTCGTACGCCTTGAACTCACCGAAGTACTTCGTGATCGCTGCCGTCAGAGACGTCTTGCCGTGGTCAACGTGGCCGATCGTGCCGATGTTGACGTGCGGCTTGTTGCGCTCAAACTTACTCTTTGCCATTTTCGGCTCTCCGTTTTGCTAGTCCCCGAGGGGATCTAATTCTTGTTATCGGTCAATTGGTATTCCGGTCACTTCTGACCGGAATACTTTGCCTGGATTTCTGTTGCGACGTTCGACGGGACCGGCGAATAGTGATCGAAGGTCATCGTGTACTGGGCGCGGCCCTGAGACATGGAGCGCAGGTTGTCGACGTACTTGAACATGTTCGCGAGCGGGACGTTCGCGTTGATGACGACGGCGATACCACGGCTTTCCTGGCCCTGGATCTGACCGCGACGGGAGTTCAGGTCGCCGATGACGTCGCCGACATAATCTTCCGGGGTAACGACTTCGACCTTCATCATCGGCTCGAGCAGCTGTGCGCCGGCCTTCTTGGCCGCTTCACGGAAGCAGGCACGCGATGCGATTTCGAAGGCGAGAACCGAGGAGTCGACGTCGTGGAAGGCGCCGTCGATGAGGGTCGCCTTGACGCCGAGCATCGGGAAGCCAGCGAGCGGACCCGAAGACAGAACGCTTTCGATGCCCTTCTGAACGCCGGGGATGTATTCCTTCGGAACGGAACCACCGACGATCTTCGATTCGAACTTGAATTCGTCGCCTTCCGGGTTCGGTTCGAAGATGATCTTGACGCGCGCGAACTGGCCGGTACCACCGGACTGCTTCTTGTGCGTGTAGTCTTCTTCATGCTGGCGCGTAATGGTTTCGCGGTAGGCAACCTGCGGCGCGCCGACGGTTGCTTCAACCTTGAATTCACGACGCATGCGGTCGACGATGATGTCGAGATGCAGTTCGCCCATGCCGGCGATGATGGTCTGGCCGGATTCCTGGTCGGTCTTGACGCGGAAGGACGGATCTTCAGCAGCCAGGCGGTTGAGCGCGAGGCCCATCTTTTCCTGGTCGCCCTTGGTCTTCGGCTCGATGGCGATCTGGATGACCGGCTCGGGGAATTCCATGCGCTCGAGGATAACCGGCTTCAGCGGATCGCAGAGCGTATCGCCCGTCGTGGTTTCCTTGAGGCCGGCGAGAGCGACGATGTCGCCTGCGAAGGCTTCTTCGATGTCTTCACGCGAGTTGGAGTGCATCTGCAGCATGCGGCCGACGCGCTCGCGCTTGTCCTTGACCGTGTTCATGACCGATGCGCCCTTTTCGAGCTTGCCGGAATAGATGCGGGCAAAGGTCAGCGAACCGACGAAGGGGTCGTTCATGATCTTGAAGGCGAGCATGGAAAGCGGCTCGCTGTCATCGGCATGACGCTCGATTTCGGCTTCCGTCTTGAAGTCGATGCCCTTGATCGCCGGGATATCCATCGGCGACGGCAGGTAGTCGACGACGGCGTCGAGCAGCGGCTGAACGCCCTTGTTCTTGAAGGCGGTGCCGCAGAACATCGGGTGGAACTTGACGTCGATCGTGCCGCGGCGAACGAGCGCACGGATCTGATCGTTGTCGGGCAGAATGCCTTCGAGATAGGCTTCCATCGCGGCTTCGTCGATGTCGACGACCGTTTCGATCAGCTTTTCGCGATATTCTTCAGCCTTGGCCTTCATGTCCTCGGGGATCTCGACGACATCCCACTGGGCGCCGAGCGACTCGTCGCGCCAGATGAGAGCGTTCATCTCGATCAGGTCGATGACGCCCTTGAATTCCGTTTCGGCACCGATCGGCAGCTGCATGACGACAGCCGTTGCGCCGAGACGGGTCTTGATCATCTCGACCGAGCGGTAGAAGTCGGCGCCGGTCTTGTCCATCTTGTTGCAGAAGATCATCCGCGGGACATTGTACTTCTCGGCCTGGCGCCAGACGGTTTCCGTCTGCGGCTCGACGCCGGCATTGGCGTCGAGCAGCGCAATGGCGCCGTCGAGAACGCGCAGCGAACGCTCGACTTCGATGGTGAAGTCGACGTGGCCGGGGGTGTCGATGATGTTGAAGCGGCGCGTCTTGCCGTCACGGCCCTTCCAGAAGGTCGTGGTGGCAGCGGAGGTGATCGTGATGCCACGCTCCTGCTCCTGCTCCATCCAGTCCATGGTGGCTGCGCCGTCGTGGACTTCGCCGATCTTGTGCGACTTGCCGGTGTAATAAAGGATACGCTCGGTGGTCGTGGTCTTGCCGGCGTCGATATGCGCCATGATACCGAAATTACGGTAGTCTTCGATCTTATATTCGCGAGCCATTGTGGACTGCCTTTCGATACCGTTCGGAATTACCAGCGATAGTGCGAGAATGCACGGTTGGCGTCAGCCATCTTGTGCGTGTCTTCGCGCTTCTTGACGGCGGAGCCGCGGTTGTTGGACGCATCGAGCAGTTCGCCGGAAAGGCGGTCAACCATAGTCGTTTCATTGCGCTTGCGGGCAGCAGCGATCAGCCAGCGAATGGCGAGAGCCTGGCGGCGCTCCGGACGAACATCGACCGGCACCTGATAGGTCGCACCACCGACGCGGCGCGAGCGGACTTCAACGTGCGGAGCAATGTTGTCGAGCGCAGAATGAAATACCGTGA
This sequence comes from Rhizobium sp. N122, assembly GCF_002211295.1. Classification (NCBI taxonomy): domain Bacteria; kingdom Pseudomonadati; phylum Pseudomonadota; class Alphaproteobacteria; order Hyphomicrobiales; family Rhizobiaceae; genus Rhizobium; species Rhizobium sp. N122. The sequence goes on from NZ_LOKU01000025.1 coordinate 42,533, forward strand.
GCGGCTCCTGCTTGGACTTGCCCTGGACGACGTCGAACGCGCCATAGACAATGTTTTCAGCAACGGACTTCTTGCCGTCGAGCATGATGGCATTCATGAACTTGGTGACGACGAGGTCGCCGAACTTCGGGTCCGGATTGATCTCGCGCTTTTCTGCTTTATGACGTCTGGACATAGTTTTCGTCTCTTCAACCGTTAAGGCGCTTCATCACGCGGAGGACCTCGCGCAGCGCCGAATTATTCAAAACCGAATTACTTCGGACGCTTCGCGCCGTACTTGGAGCGGCGCTGCTTGCGGTTCTTGACACCCTGGGTATCGAGAACGCCGCGGATGATGTGATAACGGACACCCGGAAGGTCCTTGACGCGGCCGCCACGGATCATGACGACAGAGTGCTCCTGAAGGTTGTGACCTTCGCCGGGGATGTAACCAATGACTTCGAAGCCGTTGGTCAGGCGGATCTTTGCGACCTTACGCAGAGCCGAGTTCGGCTTCTTCGGCGTCGTCGTATAGACGCGCGTGCAAACGCCGCGCTTCTGCGGGTTCTCCTGGAGTGCGGGAACCTTGTTACGCTTTACGTTCGCCTGGCGAGGCTTGCGGATCAGCTGGTTTACGGTAGGCATTCAACCATCCCTTACGTTTTATCTCAGTACCCTTGCGGGCTTGAACTCGCGCCGTCTCCGGCAGTGACGCATGCTTTCCGTCAATGCGCAAAATATGGCCCGATCCGCTTCCGCAGATGGACCACAAGGAGCAGAGGACGCATAAAATATGCGTCATGCGTGCAGCATCATGACTTCAACGTGCGTTTAGAACCTTGTTTGAGGTGAACTTCAGGGCGCGTCGCCCCGAACAGCCAAGCCTCACATGGGATCTGATGGCCCGGGTACTACTGGTTTCCACCCCTCTCGTCAAGGCCGGTTAAGAAATAAACTCGCCGTATCGCCTTGATCTGCGGGCCTAACGCCCTGATTTCATCCTTCTAGACGAAATGGCGGCCATGCACCAAGATAAAAACTTGGGCATCGCGGCAAAAGCAGTTAAGGAATCAGCAATTGCGGCGTGCGGCCCTCACAGCAGGATTCGAGCGACCGAATCGTCAAAGAGCCGAAGGACAGGCGATGATTACGACACCTGATAACGACAATAATTTCGACGGGCCGATGATCTTCATCATCATCGGCAAAGGCTACGAGTCCGACGACAGCGACGGCATCGACCTGCACATCATGCTGAAGGCGCCTGACGACGACACCGCCGTGCGGGAAGCCTTGAACGCCCTTGCCGAGGAAGGCTTCATCGAGGCCGATCTCGACCAGATCGGCATGCTGACCGAGGTGCCCGCCGAAGAGCCGCATGCCTCTGCCTACCAAGGCGCCGTCGATGGCGAGGTCGCGATCATCCGCTTCAACTGACGGGAGCCGCCGCGAAAGCTGCAGGTCGCCAGAGGCAGCATAAGCTGAGGCAGCACAAGCGGAGGAAAGGCCCTCCCTCCCCCAGACTGATCAACCCAGACCAAAAACAAAAACCGCCCGGATCGCTCCGGGCGGTTTTTCAATTCGTGTGCCACCAGGTGGTGGGCAAGGGCCGCGGATTATTCCGCAGCCGGAGCCTTTTCGGCCATGTCCTGCAGCATCGGCGTGGCAACGGCAGCACCCGTGCCCTTACGGCGCTCTTCGAGGATCAGCTCGTCGCGCGACGTGGCGATACGGCGGATCTGAGTCATGGTGCCGCCGGTGCCGGCCGGGATGAGCCGGCCGACGATGACGTTTTCCTTCAGACCCTGCAGGCCGTCGGTCTTGCCGGCGATCGCAGCTTCCGTCAGTACCTTGGTCGTTTCCTGGAAGGATGCGGCCGAGATGAAGGACGGGGTCTGCAGCGACGCCTTGGTGATACCGAGAAGAACCGGATCGCCATAGGCGGGCTTCTTGCCCTGCTCGATCAGGTGATCGTTGACGTCTTCGAGCTCGATCCGGTCGACATTGTCGCCGACGATATAGGTCGAGTCGCCTGCATCGGTGATCTCAACCTTCTGCAGCATCTGACGGACAATTACCTCGATGTGCTTGTCGTTGATGACAACGCCCTGCAAGCGGTAGACTTCCTGGATCTCGTTGACGAGGTAGGAGGCCAGAGCCTCCACGCCCTTGATCGCCAGGATGTCGTGCGGAGCCGGGTTACCGTCGAGGATGTAGTCACCCTTTTCGATATAGTCGCCTTCCTGAAGGTGGAAGGGCTTGCCCTTCGGGATCAGGTATTCGACAGGCTCGACACCGTCTTCCGCCGGCTCGATGATGACGCGGCGCTTGTTCTTGTAGTCGCGGCCGAGACGGATCGTACCATCGATCTCTGCGATGATGGCGTGGTCCTTCGGACGGCGGGCTTCGAAGAGCTCGGCAACACGCGGCAGACCGCCGGTGATGTCCTTGGTCTTGGCGCTTTCCAGCGGCGAACGCGCGAGAACGTCACCCTGGGAGACCTTGGTGCCCGGCTCGACCGACAGGATGGCGTCGACCGAGAGCAGGAAGCGGGCGTCGCCGCCGCGCGACAGCTTGGCGACATTGCCGCTGGCATCCTTGATGACGATCGCCGGCTTGAGGTCCGAACCGCGCGGGGTCGAACGCCAGTCGATGACCTGACGCTTGGTGATGCCGGTGGATTCGTCGGTCGCTTCCAGGACCGAAAGACCGTCGACGAGGTCTTCGAACTGAACGGTACCAGCCACTTCGGTCATCATCGGACGGGTGTAAGGATCCCACTCCGCCAGACGCTGGCCGCGCTTGACCTTGTCGCCTTCGTCGACATGCAGCTTCGAACCGTAGGCCACACGCTGCGACGACCGCTCGACACCACGCTCGTCCAGGATCTGGACGGTCATGTTGCGGCCCATGGCGACGAGGTTGCCATCGGAGTTGCGCAGGATGTTGCGGTTCTTGATCTGCACCGTACCTTCGTACGAGGCTTCCAGGAACGACTGGTCGACCACGGTTGCCGTACCGCCAAGGTGGAAGGTACGCATGGTGAGCTGGGTGCCCGGCTCACCGATCGACTGAGCGGCGATGACGCCGACGGCTTCGCCCATGTTGACAGGCGTACCACGGGCAAGGTCACGGCCGTAGCAGACCGAGCAGACGCCCGTCTGGATTTCGCAGGTCAACGCCGAGCGGATGCGGATCGACTGGATACCGGCCTTCTCGATCTCGATGACATCGGGCTCGAGGATCATCTTGCCGGCATCGACGATGCGCTCACCCGTCACCGGATGATCGATATCGTCGAGCGCCGTGCGGCCGAGGATGCGGGCGCCGAGCGAGGCAACGACCTGACCGGCATCGACGATGGCGGTCATGGTGAGGCCGGTTTCGGTGCCGCAATCGACGTGCGTGACGATGCAATCCTGCGCGACGTCGACGAGACGGCGGGTCAGGTAGCCGGAGTTGGCGGTCTTCAAGGCAGTGTCTGCCAGACCCTTACGGGCGCCGTGCGTCGAGTTGAAGTACTCGTTGACGGTCAGGCCTTCCTTGAAGTTCGAGATGATCGGCGTCTCGATGATTTCGCCCGACGGCTTGGCCATGAGGCCGCGCATGCCGCCCAGCTGGCGCATCTGGTTCGGAGAACCGCGGGCGCCGGAATGCGACATCATGTAGATGGCGTTCATCGGCTTCTGGCGGCCAGTGTTCGAATCGAACTCGACAGCCTTAATACGGGCCATCATGTCTTCAGCGACCTTCTCGGTTGCCTTGCCCCAGGCGTCAACGACCTTGTTGTACTTTTCGCCCTGGGTGATCAGACCGTCGTTATACTGCTGCTCGTATTCCTTGACCAGGTTTTCGGTGTCGCCAACGATCTTTGCCTTGGTTTCCGGAATGACCATGTCGTCCTTGCCGAACGAAATGCCGGCGCGGCAGGCATGGCTAAAGCCGAGCTGCATGATGCGGTCGCAGAAAATGACCGTGTCCTTCTGGCCGCAGTGGCGGTAGACCGTGTCGATCATCTTGGAGATGTTCTTCTTGGTCATTTCCTGGTTGCAGATGTCGAAAGGCACCTTGCCGTTCTTCGGCAGCAGTTCGCCGATGAGCAGACGGCCAGGCGTCGTCTCATAGATCTTCGAGTAGGGCTTGCCATCCTCGTCGACCGACTTGAAGCGGCCGCGGATCTTGGTGTGCAGCGTCACGACCTTGCTTTCGAGGGCGTGATGCAGTTCGCCGAGATCGGAGAAAGCCATGCCTTCGCCCGGTTCGTTCTGGTTCAGGATCGACAGGTAATAGAGGCCGAGAACCATGTCCTGCGAGGGAACGATGATCGGCGCGCCGTTGGCCGGATGCAGGATGTTGTTGGTCGACATCATCAGCACGCGGGCTTCGAGCTGGGCTTCCAGCGACAGCGGCACGTGAACGGCCATCTGGTCGCCGTCGAAGTCGGCGTTGAAGGCCGTGCAGACGAGCGGATGCAGCTGGATCGCCTTGCCTTCGACCAGGGTGGGTTCGAAGGCCTGGATGCCCAGGCGGTGGAGCGTCGGCGCGCGGTTCAGGAGAACCGGATGCTCGCGGATGACCTCGTCGAGGATATCCCAGACTTCAGGCTTTTCCTTCTCGACCAGCTTCTTGGCCTGCTTGACGGTCGAGGAGTAACCCTTGGCGTCGAGGCGGGCGTAGATGAACGGCTTGAAGAGCTCGAGCGCCATCTTCTTTGGCAGGCCGCACTGGTGCAGCTTCAGTTCCGGACCGGTGACGATGACCGAACGGCCGGAATAGTCGACGCGCTTGCCTAGCAGGTTCTGGCGGAAGCGGCCCTGCTTGCCCTTCAGCATGTCGGAGAGCGACTTCAGCGGACGCTTGTTGGCGCCGGTGATAACACGGCCGCGGCGGCCGTTATCGAACAGCGCGTCAACCGATTCCTGCAGCATGCGCTTTTCGTTGCGGATGATGATGCCAGGCGCACGAAGCTCGATGAGGCGCTTCAGACGGTTGTTGCGGTTGATGACGCGGCGGTAGAGATCGTTCAGATCCGACGTCGCAAAACGGCCGCCGTCGAGCGGAACCAGCGGACGCAGGTCCGGCGGAATGACCGGGACGACCTTCATGATCATCCATTCCGGACGGTTGCCCGACTCCATGAAGTTCTCGACGATCTTCAGGCGCTTCATCAGCTTCTTCTGCTTGAGATCCGACGTGGTGTCGGCAAGCTCGGAGCGCAGGTCGCCGGCGATCTTTTCGAGATTCATCGAGGCCAGCATCTCGTAGATCGCCTCGGCGCCGATCATCGCGGTGAACTGGTCTTCGCCGTATTCGTCAACGGCAAGCATGTACTCTTCTTCCGAGAGGAGCTGGTGCTCCTTCAGAGCGGTCAGGCCCGGCTCGGTGACGATGTAGTTTTCGAAGTAGAGGACGCGCTCGACATCCTTCAGCGTCATGTCGAGCAGCGTCGAAATGCGCGACGGCAGCGACTTGAGGAACCAGATATGGGCAACGGGAGCAGCGAGCTCGATATGGCCCATGCGCTCACGGCGAACGCGCGACAGCGTCACTTCAACGCCGCACTTTTCGCAGATAATGCCCTTGTACTTCATGCGCTTGTACTTGCCGCACAGGCATTCGTAATCCTTGATCGGCCCGAAGATGCGCGCGCAGAACAGGCCGTCGCGTTCCGGCTTAAACGTGCGGTAGTTGATGGTTTCCGGCTTCTTGATCTCACCGTAAGACCAGGAGAGGATCTTCTCCGGAGACGCGATCGAAATCCGAATAGAATCGAAATTCTGTGCAGGCACCTGCGGATTGAAAAGATTCATGACCTCTTGGTTCATGCCTGTCTCCTTCATGGGCTAAAGCGCCCTCAAAATGCGATGGTCGGCGGCAATTTCCCGGGAGCCGCCTCCCTCGCTTAAACGAGAATAACCGCAAGCTGCGGCGAAACTTCCCTTCCGGGCCGACACGGATACGGCGCCCGGCGGGACCGGCGTGCGCCGCCTTGGCAGCGCACGCCCTATCAAGTGCTTACTCGGCCGCGTCGGGCAGCTGAGCTGCCTGCGCCTCGTCAAGCTTGGTGTTTTCGAGCTCGACGCTGAGACCCAGAGAGCGCATTTCCTTGACGAGAACGTTGAAGCTTTCCGGAATACCGGCTTCGAACGTGTCGTCTCCGCGGACGATGGCTTCGTAGACCTTGGTACGGCCGGCGACGTCGTCCGACTTTACCGTCAGCATTTCCTGCAGCGTGTAGGCCGCGCCGTATGCTTCGAGCGCCCAGACTTCCATTTCGCCGAAGCGCTGGCCGCCGAACTGCGCCTTGCCACCCAGCGGCTGCTGGGTCACGAGCGAGTAAGGACCGATCGAACGGGCATGGATCTTGTCGTCGACCAGGTGGTTGAGCTTCAGCATGTAGATGTAGCCCACGGTCACCTGGCGGTCGAACTGCTCGCCGGTACGGCCGTCATAGAGCGTCGACTGACCGGTATCCTTGAGACCTGCCAGACGCAGCATGTCGTTGACGTCGCCTTCGTTGGCACCGTCGAAGACAGGCGTCGCGATCGAAACGCCACGCTTCCACTGGTCGGCGAGACGCAGAACGGAGTCGTCGTCGAACTCCTGCACCTGTTCGGCCTTCGGACCGTCACCGACGACATCGCCGATGGTCTTGCGCAGCGGCTCGATGTTGCCATTGGCCTTGTATGCTTCGATCAGTTCGCCGATCTGGCGACCCATGCCGGCGCAGGCCCAACCCAGGTGGGTTTCAAGGATCTGGCCGACATTCATGCGCGAGGGAACGCCGAGCGGATTCAGAACGACGTCGACATGCGTGCCGTCTTCGAGGAACGGCATGTCCTCGACAGGCACAATGCGCGAGACGACGCCCTTGTTCCCGTGACGGCCGGCCATCTTGTCGCCCGGCTGGATCTTGCGCTTCACGGCGACGAAGACCTTGACCATCTTCATGACGCCCGGGGGCATTTCATCGCCGCGCTGGACCTTCTCGACCTTATCCATGAAGCGCTGTTCAAGGCGCGACTTGGATTCGTCGTACTGGCCGCGGAGCGCTTCGAGTTCGCTCTGAACCTTCTCGTCCTCGACGGCGAACATCCACCACTGCGAGCGGGGATATTCGGAGACGACGGCGTTCGAAAGCTCGGTGCCCTTCTTGAAGCCCTTCGGGCCGGCGATGGAAGCCTGGCCGCGCAGCATTTCGATCAGACGGCCGTAGACGTTACGGTCGAGGATCGCCTGCTCGTCGTCGCGGTCCTTTGCCAGACGCTCGATCTCTTCGCGCTCGATCGCCATCGCGCGCTCGTCCTTCTCAACGCCGTGGCGGTTGAAGACGCGAACTTCGACGATCGTGCCGTAGGTGCCGGGCGGCATGCGCATGGAGGTATCGCGCACGTCGGAGGCCTTTTCACCGAAGATGGCGCGCAGAAGCTTTTCCTCTGGCGTCATCGGGCTTTCGCCCTTCGGGGTGATCTTGCCGACCAGGATATCGCCCGGCTGAACTTCGGCGCCGATATAGACGATGCCGGCTTCGTCGAGGTTCTTCAGCGCTTCTTCCGAAACGTTCGGAATGTCGCGGGTGATTTCCTCAGGACCAAGCTTGGTGTCACGCGCCATCACTTCGAATTCCTCGATGTGAATGGAGGTGAACACGTCATCGGCAACGATACGCTCGGAGAGCAGGATCGAGTCTTCGTAGTTGTAGCCATTCCAGGGCATGAACGCGACGAGCGCGTTGCGGCCGAGCGCCAGGTCGCCGAGATCGGTCGACGGGCCGTCGGCGAGAATGTCGCCGCGGTTGACCTCGTCACCGACGGTGACCAGCGGACGCTGGTTGACGCAGGTGTTCTGGTTCGAACGCTGGAACTTCTGCAGGCGGTAGATGTCGACGCCGGACTTTCCGGCTTCGAGGTCTTCGGTGGCGCGGATAACGATACGCGTCGCGTCGACCTGGTCGACCACGCCGCCGCGGCGGGCGCCGATGGCAGCGCCGGAGTCACGGGCAACGACCGGCTCCATGCCGGTACCGACGAACGGGGCTTCGGCACGCAGCAGCGGCACGGCCTGACGCTGCATGTTCGAGCCCATGAGGGCGCGGTTGGCGTCGTCGTTTTCCAGGAACGGGATGAGCGCGGCTGCGACCGAAACGACCTGCTTCGGCGAAACGTCCATCAGGTTCATGCTGTCGCGGGGTGCGAGCATGACTTCGCCGGCATGACGGCAGACGACGAACTCGTCGACGAAGGAACCGTCGGCGTTCATTTCGGCGTTGGCCTGGGCGACGTAGTACTTCGCCTCTTCCATGGCGGAGAGGTAGAGCACGTCGCTCGTCACCTTGCCGTCGACAATGCGGCGGTACGGGCTTTCGATGAAGCCGTACTTGTTGACGCGGGCAAAGGTCGCAAGCGAGTTGATCAGACCGATGTTCGGGCCCTCAGGCGTTTCGATCGGGCAAATGCGGCCGTAGTGGGTCGGATGCACGTCGCGGACTTCGAAGCCGGCGCGCTCACGGGTCAGACCGCCCGGGCCAAGGGCCGACAGACGGCGCTTGTGGGTGATTTCCGAGAGCGGGTTGACCTGGTCCATGAACTGCGAGAGCTGCGAGGAACCGAAGAATTCGCGCACAGCGGCGGCTGCCGGCTTGGCGTTGATCAGATCCTGCGGCATGACCGTGTCGATCTCGATCGAGGACATGCGTTCCTTGATCGCGCGCTCCATGCGCAGCAGGCCGAGACGATACTGGTTTTCCATCAGCTCGCCGACCGAACGGACGCGGCGGTTGCCGAGGTTGTCGATGTCGTCGATCTCGCCCTTGCCGTCGCGCAGTTCGACCAGCATCCTGACCACGGCCAGGATGTCGTCCTTGCGCAGGATGCGGACGGTGTCTTCGACAGTCAGGTCGAGACGCATGTTCATCTTGACGCGGCCGACGGCGGAGAGGTCGTAACGCTCCGCATCGAAGAACAGCGAGTTGAACATGGCTTCGGCCGATTCCATGGTCGGCGGCTCACCCGGACGCATGACGCGGTAGATGTCGAACAGAGCGTCCTGACGGTTCTCGTTCTTGTCGGCGGTCAGCGTGTTGCGGATATAGGCACCAACATTGATGTGGTCGATGCCGAGAACCGGGATCTCGTCGAAACCGTTCGCCAGGATGATGCCGAGCGTCTTCTCGTCGATTTCGTCGCCGGCTTCGAGGTAGATCTCACCGGTGGAGTAGTTGACGATGTCGCCGGCGAGGTAATTGCCGTAAAGATCGTCGTCGCCGGCCTTCAGCGCCTTCAGTCCCTTGTCGGACAGCTGGCGCAGCAGGCGCGGGGTCAGCTTCTTGCCGGCTTCCACGACGACTTCGCCGGTATCGGCGTCGACCATCTCGGTGATCGCCTTGGCGCCCTTCAGCGTTTCCGGCTTGAAGGGAATGCGCCAGCCGTCGCCGTCGCGCTTGTAGAGCGACTTCGTGTAGAAGGTGTCGAGGATTTCCTCGCCATCCATGCCGAGCGCCATCAGCAGCGACGTGACAGGGATCTTACGGCGACGGTCGATACGGGCGTAGACGATATCCTTGGCGTCGAATTCGATATCGAGCCAGGAGCCGCGATAGGGGATGACGCGGGCGGCAAAGAGCAGCTTGCCGGAAGAATGGCTCTTGCCCTTGTCGTGGTCGAAGAAGACGCCCGGCGAGCGGTGCATCTGGGAAACGATGACGCGCTCGGTGCCGTTGACGATGAACGTGCCGTTGTTGGTCATGAGCGGCATATCGCCCATGTAGACGGACTGTTCCTTGATGTCCTTGATCGACTTGGCGCCGGTATCCTCGTCGATATCGAACACGATCAGGCGCAGCGTCACCTTCAGCGGCGCGGCATAGGTCAGGTCGCGCTGACGGCATTCGTCAACGTCGAACTTCGGCGGCTCGAACTCGTAGGACACGAATTCCAGCATGGAAGCGCCGGAGAAATCGGTGATCGGGAAAACCGACTTGAAAACGGCCTGAAGGCCCTCGTCGGGCCGGCCGCCTTTCGGCTCTTCAACCATCAAAAATTGGTCGTAGGACGCCTTCTGAACCTCGATGAGGTTCGGCATTTCTGCGACTTCGGGGATCTTACCAAAAAACTTGCGTACGCGCCTACGACCATTGAACGAAAGGGTCTGAGCCATCGTCGCTCCTTCAAAATCTTGCACCCGGGCCTGCAACGGACGGGAACCGATGGCCAGTCGATCCCGTCTATCAATGGGTAGTTCAATCTCGTCCGACACCCGAAAACGCTCAGCTCGGATTGCTGTGCTGCCCTCGGTGCGAGACTATCCTTTTGAAGAACCCATTACCCAAAAGCCGGTTTGACGCGGCTTTTGGGTAATTCGTTCAGAAAAACGGCAAATGGGAGGCAGCAGAGACTGCCTCCCAAAAGCGTTTCAAGATTACTTGACGTCGGCCTTGGCGCCAGCGTCTTCAAGCTTCTTCTTGATGTCAGCGGCTTCAGCCTTGTTGACGCCTTCCTTGACAGCCTTCGGAGCGCCTTCGACGAGGTCCTTGGCTTCCTTGAGGCCGAGACCGGTGATGGCGCGGACTTCCTTGATGACGTTGATCTTGTTGGCACCGGCGTCGACGAGGATAACGTCGAATTCGGTCTTTTCTTCTTCAACGACAGCCGGGCCAGCACCGCCAGCAGCGGCAGCAACAGCTACCGGAGCAGCAGCGGAAACGCCCCACTTTTCTTCGAGAAGCTTCGACAGTTCTGCAGCTTCCAGAACGGTCAGAGCGGAGAGGTCGTCAACGATCTTTGCGAGATCAGCCATTTTACTAGTTCCTTTTGTTCGGTTCGAACCGGTTGATTATAAACAGCGAAAAACCGCCTTAAGCGGCTTCGTCCTTCTTGGCGTAGGCCGCAAACACGCGGGCAAGCTGGCTTGCCGGTGCTGCAACAACCCCAGCGATGCGGGTAGCCGGTGTCTGGATCATGCCCAGCAGCTTCGCACGCAGCTCATCGAGCGAAGGCAGGGTCGCAAGCGACTTGACTGCATCGGCGTTGAGCGTGGTTGTTCCCATGGCGCCGCCCAGAACAACGATCTTGTCGTTGGTCTTGGCGAAATCCATGACGACCTTCGGAGCGGTGATCGGGTCGGTGCTGTATGCAATCAGCGTCTGACCCTTGAAGAGATCGGTGATCCCTTCCGCTTCCGTACCCTGAAGGGCAATTTTGGCCAGGCGGTTCTTCGCGACTTTGACGGTACCGCCAGCTGCACGCATCTTCGAACGAAAATCGTTCATCTGCGCGACTGTGGCACCAGCATAGTGGGCCACGACAACCGAGCCCGAAGCCTTGAAGACTTCGTTCAGTTCCGTGACGAATTCGCGTTTTTCCGCTCTTTCCACTGCCTATCTCCAGTTGGCGGGACCGAAAACGGGCCCGCCGGGTTGCCTTTTGCCTCCCGGGATCATGCGAGATCCCAAGCGACGCTTGAGGATCCTGTCCCCCCGCGCTCCCGCGCCAATGAAGGCTGAAGAGGCACAAGGCATCCAAGGCTCGAACCGAGTTACGAGAAGCGAACTTCATGCAATTCGGGTCTTACCCGTCTCATGCAGGCGAAGTGATTAAGGGAAAACCACCTGCAATCTCGGACAGGATTCCGGATTTCTCCGGAATATTCCGGCCCCTTGCGAGGCCGGAATTTCAGTGACCGGACCGAGGTCCGGCAATCAATTTATGCAGTCGGCGCTGCGGTGACCGAGCCGACTTCGATCTTGACGCCCGGACCCATGGTCGAAGAAATCGCCACGCGCTTGACGTAGTTGCCCTTGGCGCCAGCCGGCTTCGCCTTGATGACGGCGTCAGCGAAAGCGCGAATGTTTTCTTCCAGAGCCTTGGCGTCGAAAGAGGCCTTGCCGATGCCGGCATGGACGATACCAGCCTTCTCGACGCGGAACTCGACTGCGCCGCCCTTGGAAGCCTTGACGGCTCCGGCGACGTCCATGGTGACGGTGCCGACCTTCGGGTTCGGCATCATGCCGCGGGGGCCGAGAACCTTACCGAGACGACCGACGAGCGGCATCATGTCGGGGGTGGCGATGCAGCGATCGAATTCGATCTTGCCGCCCTGGACGATTTCGACGAGGTCTTCAGCACCGACGATATCGGCACCGGCAGCCTTGGCTTCGTCAGCCTTGACGCCGCGAGCGAAGACGGCGACGCGAACCGTACGGCCGGTGCCGTTCGGCAGGTTGACGACGCCGCGAACCATCTGGTCCGCATGGCGCGGGTCGACACCGAGGTTCATCGAGACTTCGATGGTTTCGTCGAACTTGGCGACAGCCCGTTCCTTGACCATGCCGATGGCGAGGCTCAGAGCGTAGAGCTTGGTGGGATCAACACCTTCGTTGATCTTCTGCGTGCGCTTACCAGCCATGATCTTAACCCACCACTTCCAGGCCCATGGCGCGGGCAGAGCCCTCGATCATCGCCATTGCACCTTCGATATCCGCTGCGTTCAGATCCTTCATCTTGGCTTCTGCGATCGTCTTGATCTGAGCCTTGGTGAGGGAGCCGGCCTTGGCGCCCTTGCCGGGAGTCTTGGAACCGGACGTGATCTTCGCTTCCTTCTTCAGCCAGTAGCTGACCGGAGGCTGCTTCATCGCGAAGGTGAAGGACTTGTCCTGGTAATAGGTGATGACGACCGGGATCGGCATGCCCTTTTCCATTTCCTGCGTGGCGGCATTGAACGCCTTGCAGAATTCCATGATGTTAATGCCACGCTGACCAAGCGCCGGACCAATCGGCGGGGACGGGTTTGCCGATCCTGCCTTGACCTGAAGCTTGAGCTGGCCTGCAACTTTCTTAGCCATATCTCTCTGCCTTTCATGAGCGGCCGGTCGCCCGGCCCGTGATGCCGGATCGCTCCGGCGGCTGCGGTTGCGTGGTGCGGATCATTAGGGTCCGGCTAAGACCCCTCACCTTCCACGCGGGTGCGGACAAGGTCCGCGGGAAACCGGCCACGCGAGGCCTGCTTCCAATCTCTTACAATCAGACCTTCTCGACCTGAGCGTATTCCAGCTCGACCGGCGTTGCGCGGCCGAAGATCGACACTTCAACCTTCAGGCGCGAACGCTCTTCGTCGACATCCTGAACTGTGCCGTTGAACGACGCGAACGGGCCGTCGGAAACGCGAACCTGCTCGCCGATCTCGAAGGTAATGGAGGCCTTCGGCCGCTCGACACCTTCCTGGACCTGACCGAGAATGCGCTCGGCTTCATAATCCGGAATCGGAACGGGCTTGTTGTCAGAGCCGAGAAAGCCAGTGACCTTCGGCGTATTCTTGATCAGGTGATAGGCTTCATCCGTCAGATTGGCGCGAACCATGACATAGCCCGGGAAGAACTTGCGCTCGCTGTCGACCTTGCGGCCGCGACGCACTTCCACAACCTTTTCGGTCGGCACTAGGATCTTCTCGAACAGGTGCTCAAGCCCCTTCTGGCGAGCCTTGTTCTCGATGTCTTCAGCGACCTTCTTTTCAAAATTTGAATATGCGTGGACGATGTACCAACGTGCCGCCATTTTCATCTCCACCCGTATCAGTTGCCGGTATTCAGCACGAAGCTCAGAACCCAGCCGATCAGCTGGTCAGCGGCAAAGAAAAACAGTGCAGCGAAAACCACCATCACAAGCACCATAACCGTCGAGATCATCGTCTCGCGGCGCGACGGCCATGTAACTTTGGACGTCTCGGAGCGAACCTGCTGCAGAAACGCAAACGGATTGGATTTGGATGCCATCGACTGCCCACGCAATTACGGCGCGTAAAGCTGAAACTATCAGCCCCACGCACCGCGTGTCTGTTGAACCCTAAATAAACACCGATTTCCGAATACACAAGAGGGAAACCGAAGTTTAACGAAATTAGTCATCACCCATCAATCCCCGGCCGGAATGCCGCGAGCATGTCCGCGCTGTCCCGCATCAAGGAAAATGGCAGGGGCAGTAGGGCTCGAACCTACGACCTGCGGTTTTGGAGACCGCCGCTCTACCAACTGAGCTATACCCCTTCACACCGATCATTCAGCGCCGGGCCAAGGCCCGCAAATCACTGCTGAAAAGCATGGCGCTCCCTTTAAGACGACGACAGCGGATTGGCAAGCACGATTTTCGATTTTCATAGCCATTCTGCGTATATGCGAGCGATCGGCTTGCTCGTCGCGCTGCCGGGATCCGTTCAGACCGTCACATATTTCCGCCAATCGTGCTCTTCCTTGAACCCCAGCACCTCGCGAATCTTACGGTTGGAGAGAAGGCCTTCATATTCGCCGATCTCGCGAGTGAAGGGCACGTTCGGAAAGAATCGCTGCGCAAGCTCCTTCGACGGCGTGTTGGCCGAGACGGTGTCGTTGGCGGCGTTGAACACCTGATAGCCGAGACCGTCCTTTTCGATGCAGAGATGGCAGATCTGCCCGAGGTCGCGGGCATCGATATAGCTCCAGGCGATGCGCTTGCGCATCTCGGGATTGGCGAAAAAGGTGGGGAACCTCTCATATTCGTGCGGCTCGATGACGTTGCCGATTCGCAGCGCATAGATGTCGAAGCCAGACCGTTCGGCAAAGGCGCGAGCCGTCTTTTCGTTGACCACCTTGGACAGCCCGTAGGAATCCATCGGATTGACGTCGTAGTCCTCCTCCAGCGGGAACTGGTGGAAATCGCGATGGCCTTCGGCAAAGCAGACGCCGTAGGTCGTCTCGCTCGATGCGACGATAATCTTCCTGATGCCGAGCTTCACCGCCGCCTCGATGACATTATAAGTGCCCATCGTGTTGATGCGGAAAGTCTCGTTGTCGGGCTTGATCAGAATGCGCGGGATGGCGGCGAAATGCACGACGGCATCGAAGGACTGCACGCCCCTGCCCGCATCGAGATCGGGAAAATCGCGGTGCATCGACAGCGCGTTGAAGACCTGACCGCTATCGGTGATATCGGCAATGAGATTGGTGACGCCGGGACTGTCCAGCGGCACGAGATCGAGGTTGTGAACCTCGTAACCGGCATTGACCAGCCACGGCACGGTATGGCGACCTGCCTTGCCCGAACCGCCCGTGAACAGAATTCGCTTCTTCATGGAATGTCCTCCGCGTCATCAAATCGGAGGCATAGTTAGACGCTTCCGCGCGAAGAGCAAGCGAGCGTCCTGCAAGGGTTCACCCCCGCGTCGCCAAGAGCATCCGATCCGGGAGCGCCTGGCCGATCATTTCCGATCATCGCAGCCCCTTAAGGAACTGCGCTAATCATCACTTAACAACACTTACCTCGCCAATCTGCACGCCGGCTGCCTGAACAACCTCCTGCGGAATGGCAGCGATGAAAAACATCGTGAAAACATACATTGCGAATATCGTCGCAGCGAATGTGGCCTTTGGAATCATCCGGGCTCTCCTCTTTGCATGAAGGAGTCTGGACTAAAATGAACCAATCACAACCGGTTTCTGAATGTGAGATGAACAAAATACTGTGACGGGCGAATTTAACGATATTTTTACAACACCTGTTAAAACACCCGAATAGGCATCAAAACGAAAAAACCCCGCCGTTTCCAGCGGGGTTTTTCCTGAATTTCGGGTAATCCCAGGATTACTCGACGATCGAAGCAACGATACCGGCGCCGACGGTGCGGCCGCCTTCGCGGATCGCGAAGCGCAGCTTTTCTTCCATCGCGATCGGAACGATCAGCTCGACGGCAACCGTGACGTTGTCGCCCGGCATGACCATTTCCGTGCCCTCAGGCAGCGTCACGATGCCGGTCACATCCGTCGTGCGGAAGTAGAACTGCGGACGGTAGTTGGTGAAGAACGGCGTATGACGGCCACCCTCTTCCTTCGTCAGGATGTAGGCTTCCGCCATGAACTTCTTGTGCGGCTTGACAGAGCCCGGCTTGCACAGGATCTGGCCACGCTCGACGCCGTCACGGTTCACACCGCGAACCAGTGCGCCGATGTTGTCGCCGGCCTGGCCCTGATCGAGCAGCTTGCGGAACATTTCAACGCCGGTCACCGTCGTCTTCGAGGTCGCGCGGATGCCGACGATCTCGACTTCTTCGCCAACCTTGACGATGCCACGCTCGACGCGGCCGGTCACGACCGTGCCGCGGCCCGAGATCGAGAACACGTCTTCGATCGGCATCAGGAACGGCTGGTCGATCGGACGCTCAGGCGTCGGGATGTAAGAGTCGACCGCAGCCATCAGCTCGCGGATCGCGTCTTCGCCGATCTTCTTGTCGCTATCTTCGAGAGCGGCCAGTGCCGAACCCTTGACGACCGGGATATCGTCGCCCGGGAAGTCGTAGGACGACAGCAGTTCGCGAACTTCGAGCTCGACCAGTTCGAGAAGCTCGGCGTCGTCAACCTGGTCGACCTTGTTCAGGAACACCACGATCGCCGGAACGCCGACCTGGCGGGCCAGCAGAATGTGTTCGCGCGTCTGCGGCATCGGGCCGTCAGCGGCCGAGCACACCAGGATCGCGCCGTCCATCTGGGCAGCACCGGTGATCATGTTCTTGACGTAGTCGGCGTGGCCGGGGCAGTCGACGTGCGCGTAGTGGCGGGCCGGCGTCTCATATTCGACGTGCGCCGTCGAAATGGTGATGCCACGGGCCTTTTCTTCCGGAGCAGCGTCGATCTGGTCGTACGCCTTGAACTCACCGAAGTACTTCGTGATCGCTGCCGTCAGAGACGTCTTGCCGTGGTCAACGTGGCCGATCGTGCCGATGTTGACGTGCGGCTTGTTGCGCTCAAACTTACTCTTTGCCATTTGAATGCTTCCTGTGAACGAAATGGTGGGCCCCGGCGAACCGGTTTAGTGCCGCCGTTTAAGGCTTTCGGCGAAATTGCGCAAGACTTAATTGCAGACGCCATTCTTGGTGTGACAGCGCATATGGGGGACAATTCGCCGCCTGCAAGATGATTCGTCGGGGCCCTATCGAAAATCACTGAAATGCTTGGATAAAATCGCGTGGGCTGGCGGAGATGAGCGGCCGCGCCCGGCACCGAGGGCCCTCGCCTGTCGGCCGATGACAAGCTGTCGCCGGGCGTCATCCGAAACATCCGCGTGGCAATTGATCGCCGCGGCGCCGGTCACTTGAATTGAGCTTTTGAGAACTGGAGCGGGTAGCGGGAATCGAACCCGCGTATTCAGCTTGGAAGGCTGCTGCTCTACCATTGAGCTATACCCGCGGGGTTGGTCCGATCCGATGACGAATGGTGGAGAGAGTTGGATTTGAACCAACGTAGGCTGAGCCAACGGATTTACAGTCCGTCCCCTTTAACCACTCGGGCATCTCTCCAGTTTTTCGTCCGGATCTAGAAGACCAAGTTTGTCAGACTTCGAAGCGAAGCCGCCCGTCGTCTGCGCCGCGTATATGACCGGAGCATTTCAGTCTGTCAACACGATGACCACGGAAAAAACACGAAAAATTTCATTCGCCGCCGAAAGCCGGCATATGAAAGAAAGCCTATGCGGCGGCGAGCGCCATGGCTATAAAGCCGCATGAGCAAAGACAAAAAACCCGGCGGCAAGGCCGCGACAGACCCATCGGCCAAGGATACGCATTACGCCACGCTGCGGCGCGCCCACCGTGACGCCAAGCGTGAACGCGGCGAGATTCCGACGCCTCAGCCGCAGAAGCGCAGGCGCGGCGGCGACGACTGGAAGCCACCGGCGCTGGCGCCCGACCAGGTGCATCTTTACGGCCTGCATACGGTGCGCGCCGCCCTCGACAATCCCGAGCGCAAGAAGATCAAGCTTTTCGTGACCCAGAACGCGCTGGCGCGGCTCGAAGTCGACGCCGAAGCGCTCGGCATTCCCTTCGAGATCGTCTCGCCGCAGGATATCGACAAGGTGCTCGGCCCCGAGGCGATCCATCAGGGCGTCATGCTGGAAACACGGCCGCTGCCGGTGCGCCGGCTCGAAGCCCTGAAGGACAGCCCTCTCCTGCTCGTTCTCGACCAGGTCACCGATCCGCACAATGTCGGCGCGATCATGCGCTCGGCCGTCGCCTTCAATGCTGGTGCCGTTATCACCACCCAGAGACATAGCCCGACAGAGTCAGGCGTGCTTGCCAAATCCGCCTCCGGCGCGCTGGAACTGATACCTTATATACAGGTGACCAACCTTGCCGATGCGCTCGGTGAACTGCACAAGCTCGGCTTCTCCACCATCGGCCTCGATTCGGAAGGACCGGCGCCCCTCGAAGGTACTTTCTCTGGCGAGAAAGTGGCGCTGGTGCTCGGCTCAGAGGGCAAGGGGCTCAGGCAGAAGACGCGGGAAACCGTTACCGCGCTTGCCCGTCTCGACATGCCTGGCGCCATCAAATCGTTGAACGTTTCGAATGCTGCGGCAATTGCGCTTTATGCGGCGCAGCTTTACCTGAAGGCATAGGCCGGTCCGCATGCGGGCAGCGACAAGGGGGGACTGTCATGATCCGTTTCGTCTTTCGGCTCGCGGCTTCCGCAGCCGCCCTCTTCGTCTGCGGTCAGACGTACGGGCAGGATATCGATCCCGATATCCTTAAAGCGCAGGCAGGAACCTATCTCGTCGCTCCGGAAGATGGGCGCGCCGGATGCCGGATGACGCTCGAAACCGACATGGCGATCGGCGGTCATTCGCTGTCCGGCCAGGACGCCTGCACCAAGCCGCTTCCAGCTCTTGCCGAAGCCGCTGCCTGGAATTTCGACGGCAATGGCAGCGTCATCCTGATCGATGCGACGCGCAAGGTGCTCGCCCGTTTCGTCGAAAACGAGGGCTCGCCGCTGAAGACGCAGGACGATACGCCGCTTTTGCTGATCGCCGCGCCTGACGGCATCGATCGCCTGCCGAGCGTTAGCAGCCTTGCCGGGATATGGACGATGCAAAGACCGGACGGCGAAAGGCTTTGCGGGGTGACGCTCGACGGCCATGCCGATGCGGACGGCAATGCGCCGCTGTCGCTGTCCGGCGACTGCGCCGCCAATGTCGCCAGGCTGAAACTCGCGGTCTGGCATATCGAAGGTTTCGGCCTGACGCTGATGGGCGGTGACGGCTCATCGCTTGGCTTCGACATGCGCGCCGACGGCAATTTCGACAAATCGAAGGAAGAAGGCGGCAAGCCGCTGTCGCTCGTGCGTCAATGATTCGAACGTAACCGCCAACACGCCGGTCAGTCCGGTACGCGGCAGGCCCTCGGTCCTTCCAACGCGCGGCGCGCTGTGTCGCCCGCCGCATAGGTCAGTTCGACGGGATAGACGATCACGCTCGGCAGCTTGTCGATTTCGCCGGCATGGTCGGGGCTGCGTTTGATTTCCGCCTTGTAGGCGGCGGTGCAATCCGGCAGTTGCGACAGGCCAATGTCGGCGGCGATCGTCTTCGCACAGGCAGCACGCTCCAGATAGAGCGAACAGGACGCCGTGTAGACGCGGCGGAAATCGAGGGTCAGCTCCCCCTTCCCGCTTCTGATCGCGGCAAAATCGTCGCCCTCGAGGGAATCGTCGAGCAGCCTCTCACCCGTCGCCGCATCGTAGACGACGAAAGGCAGTCCGCCGTTCCACCCGTCCGCCGCCCGGAAAAAGACGAAACCGCCGCTGACACCCATGAGATAGCCGGCGGTATCGTCGGCGATCACCCGCTCGCGCTCGCTTGTGCGCTCACAAGGCGCATCGGCGGCAAGCAGCGCCAGCTTTTCGGCGCCGACTTCACCGAGATCGACCACCTTGACCATGAAGGCGGGATAGCGGCTGCAGGTGATCTTCGGTTTCGCATCGGGATTGAGCTCATCCTTCGGCAACGCGACCACATCGACTTTTATCGGCTTGTCGAAAGCGGCCGCATTTTCCGAGGCTCCGGCGACGGAGACGAATGCCGCGACAATGACCGATGCTGTAACCATGCATTTCATGACGTCCGTCCCCAACTGTTTCCAGGCATCCCTGACACAGTTCAACCCGGTGCGACAGATGGAAAACGGAGGCCTGCGATAGCCCAGCGCGGCTCGAGTGAAGCCGGAGAAATTCGATTTTGCCTTGGAAAGACCTCCTGGAGCATTATGATCGGGCGATGACCGATTGCAACGACCGGTCGGAAGCAAGAAGGAACGATCCCCATCATGGCTATTCGACCGCTGATTTTCGGTATCCTCTTCATCGCGGTCTTCGTCGGGATCATCCTCAGCATCATCTGGGTGGACACCTCGCATCCGGTCCACCAGCCCGATCCCCTGTCGCCGACGGCGCCCGGCCCCGCGACGCCGGGGACGATGCAATAATGCATGTCGCCCGGAAGTGTGCAGCGGTTCCGGAGTAACGACATGCATAAGAACAAAAGGCTAAAGCGCATAGCATGAATCAAATTCGATGCGGCGCGCTTTAGACCTGACAGGAACGCGGACGACAATGGCGCGTTAATCCCCACTGAACGAGGATTTAACGCCTATGCGCATAATGATTGCCGTCGTTGCCTTCATGGTCGCCTCCGTGCTCAGCATCGCAATCCTGTCGCCGTCGGGCGCCGGCCAGACCGGCAACAAGCTCGAGGCAAGCGTCAACGAACCCGTCAGTCATTAAAAAACGGCCCGGATGATCCGGGCCGTTCTCTCGCCGCGCGTCTCGGGCGCGCAACGGACGCTGTTGGCGTCAGCCGCGGTAGAGCCAGAAAGGCATATCACGATCGCGATGGCGCCACTCACGACGTTCCTGCCAACGCTCGGCACGCCACCGGCGCCAGCGCCAGTCATCACCGCGCCAGTCGGACCGGCGCCAATCGCGCTGATGGCGCCAACCACGGTCGTCACGCTCATCACGCCAGCCACGGTCGTCACCGCCGCGATCATGGCGCCAGCCATCACGAATTTGAACGATATCGCCTTGGGCCGACACCGCCGGCCGGTCGACGGGCATGGCGGTTGCCGGGGCGACGGATGCCAAGCCCGCACCGACAGACATGGTTGCGGCGAAAAAGAGATGTGCGAGCTTCATGGCTGCTTCCTCATTGATGATGAGACGAAGGTAAGCCAACGCGGCTGAATTGGCGCTGAAGCAGCCCTTCAGGCAGCGTTCATCGGGCGATGCATGAGGGCTGGAAAAATCTGCCGGTGCGGTCGAGCGAAGTGAGTCGAAACGAGACTATGGCTGGACAGGCTACCGCATGGGAAGGAATGGTGCCCCCGCCAGGGTTCGAACCCGGGACCCCCTGATTACAAATCCAATCGCACATTCAGTGATTTCAATTCTATCCGGCGATCATGGGTGTAAAGTGAAGCCAGTACAGGCCCGATGTTTCTAGGGGCGTCAAGTGCAAACTGTAAAATGAAATCCACAGTTTTGCGAGCCTGTGGACAACCACGAAAGGCGCCTGAATGTTTAACAGCCGCAAACTCCACCTCCAAGCCCTTATGGTCGTCGTGATGTTGGTTGGGACCGCGGTATATTGGATTGGGAAGTGGGCGCTGGGCTAAGGCCGGACGATCGGGGTACGGAAGAGGGTCTTGCTGCTCTTCTCCTGCATGTCGTCGAGCTTGCTCGATAGGACTTCCACCCTCGTCGCGACCTTGTTGATGCTGTCTATCGCGGTGTCGAGCTTGCCGCCGAAGGATTCAACCACCCGGTCAATCCGCTTGTTCGTCTCGCTTACCGCTGTCTTATTCTCGCTCAATTGCTCGATGATGCGGGACTGCTGGAACTGGAGCGGGGCAATCTGACCTATCTGTGTGTTCATGCCGTCCATGCTGAGCTGATAGGCCCGCTGTCTGTCTTTGCGGTCCACGGCCTCACGCTCGAACCTGTCGGCCAACTCCGTCTGCGTCTTCTTCAGATCGTCTATCGTGTTGCCAAGGCTCACCCACACCCCGCCGAGCGCGAAGGCATTGATGGCGACACCCCCAACGATGGCGATGAAATGAGCCGGGTTGATCTTCGGCTTTTCGATTTCGATGTTCATCGTGTCTCCGTTCATTCCTGCTCGCCCTGCCTATGCCATGCCATTTTAGTAATTTGAGAACCTGAGGCTGGTAACGTCTGCCCAGCCCTTGGCGATCCCGGTGATCGTCGGTGGTTAGGGTCGCCGTTCTGCTCGCAACAGAGCGGTGGCCCGCAAAAGAAAAACCGCCCGAAGGCGGCCTATCGATTTCTGATGATGAGACGGTTTTCACGTCGTCTGCGACCTCAAGCAACCTGAGGCAGGATCAAGTGGTTCACGTCCCGAGCCAAGAGCTTCGGCCTGATCACGTTGTCGTAATCGACGTTCTGAACCGCCACGCCCGCATCGATCGCGGATGAAGAGATGACGCCGGCGGCCTCGCCCTTGCCGCCTCCGGCTGGCTCCAGACGGCCCATGTACCAGCAGAGGATGGTGCAGGAAGATCCCCACGCAACGACAAGATTGGTCTTGACCGCTATGTCTGGAACGATCTCCTCAAGCGGGATCGGCGCGATCTTGTCGGCGCCGGCCACCAGCGAGCCGGGAACGCTGCCCTGCGTATACAGCAACCCGCCAGATGCGACCTTCCACGGCGGATGCTTGTCGCAGTCATAGGAGGTGACGGCGATGGTCTTGAGCGACCGTGGCGCCGATCCATCCGTCTTACAATAGTCGGATGCGGTGGAGACGTAGCCGGTGTTCTTGAGCCGCCAGATCGGGTCGCGCTGATACGGGCGGTTGGGCCAGAACAGCAAACCACCGGGGCCGGGATCGAGGAACGTGCCGGCGTCGAGCCCGAAGGCTTGGAACTGCGTGACCAGTGTTCCGGGGATTCGTGCATCGCCGGAATTGGCATGCCACCAGAACCATCCGAGCTGATAATCCCTGAGGTCGTCGATGACCGCAAGCTGCGCGGCACGGTTCGCCGCCGTGGCGTATCGATAGCCGCTGCCTGGCAGGTCGGTGGAGAGGCCACCAGAACCGTTGTTCACGTCCATCTTCGTTGTCGAGCCGCCGACCGCGAACTGCAGGATGGTCCGGGTATCCGCCGGGTTGCCGATCGTAACGGTGGGATTTAGGACATAGGCGCGCGCCGCAGTCTCGTAGCGAGACGCATTGTAATTGCGGTGCGGGTCCATTGTGGTGACGGGAACAAGCCGCGCCGGGTCGGTCGTCATTGCCAGGCGGTAATTCATGCTCTCGATCGACGGATCAACGCCATCGACGGTCAGGCCTGGAAGCGGCATCTCGCCCTGGATATCAGGCAGCAGCCCGGAAGCCTGGACGCCATCGGTGATGTAAGGGCTGATATCCGAGCCATACGGCTTGCTGAGCGCGCTTGAGCCCTTGTAGCCATTGTTGGCCTCGGAGCCCGAGCCGGCCGCCTCGCTGCCCGTAAACGTTGGAATGCCGGCGGATTTGTGGATGTATTCCCCGTCATAGTCCGCGGCGATGAATTGGCGAGCCGTGAATGTTCGCCCGTCGTTCGTCTTCAGCGCGGTGTCCGTGGTGCCGACCGACGTAATCGACTGGATTCCGGTGGAGAAATAGACCGGGATATCCTGCCCGAGAATGAGCGTGCCGTTCGTCCGCGTCGGATCCAGCATGCGGCGAGCGCCCTGGACAAACTGCCAGCTTTCAACCGAGTTGCCCGTCTGCGTGTTCGTGTCAGCTCGGTTGATGATGGTGCTGTTGACCCACGATGTGAGGTCTCGATAGAGCCCTTTCAGGGCAGTGAAATTGTAGCAGTCCACATAGGCCAGACCAGCACCGGGCATGCCGGCGACATCCCAATCCGTCTTCGCGAAGTCGTCGCAGACGATCGCAACCGTCTTGCCTTCCTGCTTGGCGGCGTAGGCGGCGCAAAGAGCCGTCCAGCTCGCCCCGTAAACGAGGATATCGTAATCCGCCGTGGTCGGCGCGAACCCGGCGTCATAGGTGTCCATCATGCCGAAGCGGATCTTGTAGTAATAATCCAGCAGCGCAGCGCTCACCTCCCGACACTGCGCATCGGTCAAGGTCACGTCGAAGATCGCGAAGAGGCCGCAATCATGCGCCGACACAGCGCCGCCGTTGATTCCGCCGAGGTGGATGGTCGGATTCGTCGCTGGCGAGACATATGTCGGTGATGGCGCCTCGCGGGTGATCCCGAAGGTGTCAAGGCTGTTCGGCCGGATGCTGTGCATCCCCTGGCCAGGCGTTATGTTCGTCGCCGTCGATGCGTAGTTCGTGGCTTGCAGGCGGGCATTGAACTTGTTCGAGGCATCCCGGATATTCGCCCCGATGCCATCGCCGCCGGCCGTCTGGGCGCCGAAGTCGCCGCTGGCTGCCCCGGTCACCGTGCGGGAATAGTAAAAGATGGTGAACTGGCCCTGCGCGAAGGACTGCAGGCCGATCCCAGTGTTGTATTTCGTGGTCGAACTCCACCCGCTCCACCGATCATTCGCCGTGTATGTCGGCGTGCCGGCGCCGGTCAGCGTGAGATCATTCGTGCCGGGATGGAACTTGTTGACGCGGCTGTTGATCTCGGTCGGCGTATCCGGGGTATACAGAGCCTTGGCGTTCGCCATGCTGATGCCGGCGCCCTTGATGCGGACGATCAGGCGGTCAAAGGCCAGCTTCTGCCGCCGTGTCATCGGAATGCCGGCCGCCGTCTTCGACGTGTTCAGCGTGTCCGTCTCGGTCTGGAAGACGAAATTGGGCAACGCGGCAGCACCGCCCCCGCCCAACTGGTTGGTGATGGCGGTGGACAATCCCAGCATAAGACTCATTTTGAGGTCCCGTATTTCGAGGCAACATCATCGTAAAAGGCCACAGAGCGGCGCTGACGCGCGTTGGCGCGATCGAGGGCTTGCCGCTCGCGGGCGAGGATCGAAATCAACGGCGTGCTGTTGGGATGCAGCATGTTGTTATTCCTCGATTTTTGGGGTAAAAATAGCGAACCCGCCGAGCGTTCCAGCGCTGCGACGGGTTCTAACCAAGGAAGCATCGGAGGCTCCACATGGCTAATTCCCGTTTATGCTCGATTCCGGACTGCGGCAAGCCAGTCCAATGCAAAGGATACTGTCCGGCCCATTATTGGCGTTTCCGGAAGCACGGTGACCCCCTTGGAGGCGGCCCCAATCAGACAAAAAGTGGCGAGCCAATGCGGTTCATCAACGAAGTCGCCTTGTCGCACAAGGGTGACGATTGCGTGCCATGGCCGTTCGGGAGAAACGCAGATGGCTATGGTAAGTTGTGGCTAAAGGACAAGATGCTATACGCGCATCGCTACATTTGCGAACTGGCTCACGGCGCACCACCGACAGAGAAGCATGAGGCGGCGCATTCATGTGGCCGAGGCAAGGATGGATGTATTAACCCAAACCATCTGGAGTGGAAGACGAGGGTAGCAAACCAAGCCGACAGGCTGGAGCACGGCACCCACAACAGAGGCGGACGGTCCTGGAAGGCCCAATTATCGGAGGAGCAAGCCCGCGAGATCCTCTCGTTTAAAGGCAAGGAACCGCAACGAACACTTGCCGAGCGGTTTGGTGTATCACGACAGACTGTCTCCAACATCCACAATGGCCATGTATGGGCGTGGCTTACCTAATGAGAAAATCGACGCTTAATATCCTCATAGAAGAGTTGCCATCGCTCGACACGGCTATTCGCCCGATCAAGCGCCTGACGTTCCCGCGCTAAGATCGAAACTAGTTGCTGGCCTTCTGTGACCGCGGCGTGGGGCTCTGTCTTGCGGAGATCATCCGGCAATGGCGGAAGCAGCACGCCGGCCGACGCCTGCCCTTTGGCGGAAGCCGCACGGTTCAGCCGCTCAGTGGCGGAGCAGCCACTGACGATCAGCAGCAGTGACAGCGCAAGCGCGGTTCTTTTCCGAAAGCTGAAGCTCATAGGATTGGATCTCGGTTTCCAGGGTGTCTCTGGCCGCCTGCT
>NZ_LOKU01000026.1:0-66433 GCF_002211295.1 Rhizobium sp. N122
CGCCGCCGACCTGCCGCTCTGGCTCCACCGTTACAATTGGCATCGCCCGCACGGCAGCCTACAATCCAAACCGCCCGTCAGTAGACTCGGCCTGATCAAGGACAACCTGTTGAGGCTCCACAACTAGAGCGCCGCGCGTCTTTCAAGACCCACAAAGAGCGCTGTAGCACTTTGAATTACTGCATGATTTCAGCCTTCATCGATTCCGATCAAGACTGATATCATGCAGTAGAGATAGTGGAGACGGACGCCTTCGCCAAACAAAATCATCGGCGGGAAAATCGATTTGCCGGCCTGCGAAAAGCGCCCGGGGAGAACGGGCAATCCGTTGCGGCCATCAAGTCCGCCGGGCTTTCGCCCTGATGGCCGCAACGGTCTCCCCGAGAACCGGCGCAATCCGGGGCGAACTAGCGCAAGCCGACAAAAAGGCCAGCGAAAAATGAAGAGGGAAGGCCAAACGGCGCGCAGCCGTGCAAGCGGCGGTGCCAAAACGCAACAGCCGCCGCCGACACCGAGGGCTTGGGAAAGCGGCATCGGCGTCGGGCAGCGGTGCGCGGCCGCGCCATTTCCTGGCGCTGGTCCAAGTCCCCTCTGGGCCTTTGCCAAAAGAGAAGCAGAAAGCGTGCCAGACGGAAAATCGGCGGAAACGGCACAAACGCGGCGTGGGACGGCCCCCCACGGCAAGCATATGCCCAAGCACTGGGCGACCGGCGAAAACCCGCAGCGCCTTTTGCACCTTATTTGATCAGGCCGATCCGCAGCGCTTTGGCGACCGCCTGGGTGCGGTTGACCGTATCGAGCTTCTTGGTGGCGCGGTTGAGGTAATGATTGACCGTGTGCTCGGAGAGGGTGAGGATTTCGGCGATTTCGGCACTGGTCTTGCCCGCCGCCGTCCAGTTGAGGCAATCGATTTCCCGGTCGGTCAGCGTGTCCGTCATGCGGGTATCGAGGTTGCGGATCTCGGCGAGCCGGTCATAGACATGGATGGAGATATAGCAGAGCTCCCGCATCTCAGCCGGGCTGAAGGGCTCGCGGTCGCCGGCGAAAGAGATGGCGCCGCGCACGCCGGATGGCTCATGCGTCGGGAAATAGGCACCGCGCATCATCCGGAAACGTTCGAACAGCGAGGCGACGAGAATAGACTTGCCGTCGTCCCGCGACCAGTTCTCGCGCGACATGTCGTAGAAGAAGGGCCGCGCCGATGTTCTCAGCCGCCTCAGAACCGGGCTGTTGACCAGCAGGCTCTCCTGGTCGTAGAGCGCCAGAAGCTCGGCCGGCCAGCTGGTGATGACGGTGCTGCCCTGAATATCCAAGGAGGTGATCGGCGGCAGGTTGAGCACCAGGAAGGCACGGCTGCGATAGGCTTCCGTCACGCGTTTCAGGAAACGGAAGATATCGAACTGGGTCTTCAGGCCGGCTATTTCCTGAATGTAGTCGTCGTCTTCCGGGGATGTTTGCGACAAGGGTGCCATCACATTTCTTCATCTTCGGCGCAACGGCCGGCTCGATTGCATCGGGGAATGACGATCGCTGACTGGATCAAACGGAGCCGGCCTCGGCATGCAGCGTTCGGCCGGCAGGTGGTTAATCGAT
The DNA here is from genome assembly GCF_002211295.1 of Rhizobium sp. N122. NCBI lineage: Bacteria > Pseudomonadati > Pseudomonadota > Alphaproteobacteria > Hyphomicrobiales > Rhizobiaceae > Rhizobium > Rhizobium sp. N122. The sequence goes on from NZ_LOKU01000026.1 coordinate 1,594, forward strand.
TTCGCGGACTATTTGCAGTTGTCGTGATTCGCCGGCAAATCTCAATATCGCCCTCATCATAAGCATGCTCTCTGATTGCATTTAGCGGCGCGGGCCGAGCCGGATGCGCATGCCTTCCATGATCCTTCCAGCTGCCAGCTGAACTGGAACGGCCCATTGGCGCAGAAGTTCCATCGACAGGCGATAGGCCGGGCCGGTAATCGAAATGCCCCCGATAAAGGTTCGATCCTGCGACCAGACGGGAGCGGCGACGCAGCGGATGCCGGCCTCATGCTCCTCGCGGTCGAAGGCATAGCCCTGGTCGGCGATCTCGCGGATTTCGGCAAGCAGCGAGTCGGCCGAGACATGGGTCGAGGCGGTAAAGCTGGTGAAGCTCAGGCCGGCAAGCAGATCGGTGAGCAGATCGGCCGGAAGCAGCGAAAGTGCGGCCTTGCCGACGCCGGTGCAGTAACAGGGGGAAGCGTTGCCGATCTGCGAATACATCCGCACCGGCTGCCGGCCGTCGACCTTATCGAGATAGATGATCGACTGGCCCCTTAAAACGCCGAGATGCACCGTCTCGCCGGTCGCCTGCTGCAACTCGGCGAGGTGCGGTTCGGCAATCAGACGGAATTCGTTGCGCGCCCAGCTGCGCGCGGCAAAATCGAGCAGGCGCAGGCCCGGCGCATAACGGCCGTCGCCGTCAAGCTCGAGCAGCCCCTCCTCCACCAGATGGCTCAGCTGCCGATGCAAGGTGCCGCGCGGCTGGCCGGCACGCGCCAGGATATCGGTGAAACGCAGCGGCGCATCGGCATGCGTGACGAGATCGAGCAGAACCATCAGTTTGCCGAGCGTGCCGGTCTCACGGCCCTGCGCCATGCTTTCGCTATTTGAAGTCATCGTCTCGTCCGCCCTTGACAGCAAGGCCAGCATAATTCGATAATTCCATATAGTCAAATTGAGTTCCAGATAATGGAACATATGAAATATCAAGGGCGACCGCGATGTCGGCACAATTTCCGGAGTTCAGAGAACGAACCGTGCTGGTGACCGGCGGGGGAGCAGGCATCGGCGCTGCCATCGTCGAAGGCTTCGCCCGCCAGGGCGCCAAGGTCTCGTTCATCGATATCGCCGAGGCCGCCGGCCAAGCGCTCGCCGAAAGCCTGTCGCGGGAGACGGCGCATCCCGTCTCCTTCCACCATGCCGACTTGCGCGACATCGAGGCGATCCAGCGCACTGTCGAGACCGTCGTTGCCAGCTCAGGGCCGATCCGGGTGCTGGTCAACAACGCCGCCTGGGACGACCGCCATGAATTCGACGCGGTGACCGAGGCCTATTGGGACAACAACCAGGCGATCAACCTGCGGCATGTATTCTTCACCTCGCAAGCGGCGGCGCCATCGATGCGGGCGGCCGGCGGCGGGGCGATCATCAATATGTCGTCGATCGCCTTCAAGCTGAACATGGGCGGTTTTCCCGCCTATGCGGCGGCGAAGGCCGCGGTCGTCGGGCTGACCAAGAGCATGGCCGGCCGGCTAGGGCCGGAGAATATCCGCGTCAACTGCATCCTGCCCGGCATGGTCGTCACCGAACGGCAGATGCAGCTGTGGCTGACCGAAGAGAGCATCGCGCGCTCGGTCGAGCAGCAGTGCCTGAAGGTCGCGCTCAAGCCCGACGCGATCGTCGGTCCCTGCCTGTTTCTTGCATCCGACTGCGCGGCCGGAATGACCGCCCAGTCCCTGATTGTCGATGGAGGCATTCTGTAATGGCTAATCCCGCTTATGTCGCGGTGGACTGGGGCACCAGCAGCTTTCGGCTCTGGCTGATCGCCGGGGACGGTAGCATCCTTGCCGAGCGCCGCAGCGGCGAAGGCATGACCAGTGCTGCAAAAACCGGCTTTTCCCAAGTGCTGGCAGGCCATCTCGCCGCCGTCGAGGCGCCGGAACAGCTGCCCGTGATCGTCTGCGGCATGGCCGGCGCCCGGCAGGGCTGGGTCGAGGCCGGTTATATCGACGTGCCCGCACCGCTCGCCTCGGTGCTGACGGCGGCGGTCTCTGTGCCGGGAGAAAGCCGCGACATCCGCATTCTGCCGGGCCTTGCCCAGCGGGATATGGCGACACCCGACGTCATGCGCGGCGAGGAAACCCAGCTTCTCGGCGCGCTCGGCACGGCAAGCGCGGGCGCCCAGGCGGTCTGCATGCCCGGCACCCATTCGAAGTGGGTACATGTGGGCGACGGCAAGGTCACCGGCTTTTCGACCTTCATGACCGGCGAGCTCTTCGACGTTATCAGCAAACACACGATCCTGTCGCATGCCGTTGCCGGCGCCGAAGAGCAGCCGGCTGATGCAGCGGCCTTCGAGGCGGCGGTATCGGCCGCTTTCCAGCGCCCAGCCCTTGCCTCCAATCTGCTGTTTACCGCCCGCTCGGGCCAGCTCCTGCACGGGATCTCGGCCGCATCAGCGCAAGCCCGGCTCTCCGGCACCCTGATCGGCCTCGAAATCGCCGGCGCGCTGCAGGATGCGGCCAACTCAGGCATCACCCTGGTCGCTTCCGGACGCCTGCAGGCGCTCTACGAACAGGCCTTCAGAACTCTCTCCCTGACCTTCACCGCCATCGATGCGGACGCCGCCGTGCGCCGCGGGCTTTCGGCCGCTGCCGAAGCCATCTGGCCGAATTGAGAAAGCCGACACGATGAACCGTATCCCCTTCCCCGACATGAAGCGTCCGCTGATCGCCATCCTTCGCGGCATCCGGCCCGACGAAACCGAAAGCGTCGTCGGCGCCTTGATCGACAACGGCCTGACGGCGATCGAGATCCCGCTGAATTCGCCGGACCCGTTCAAATCGATCGAGATCGCCGCCAAGATGGCGCCGGCCGAGGTGCTGATCGGCGCCGGCACGGTGCTGACGGTCGAGGCGGTCGACAGCCTGCATACGGCCGGCGGCACGCTGCTCGTCACGCCGAATGTCGAGCCCGAGGTGATCATCCGGGCACGCCAATACGGCATGGTGACGATGCCCGGCGTCTTCACGCCGACGGAGGCGCTCGCCGCCGCGCGCGCCGGCGCCACCGGTCTCAAATTCTTTCCGGCGAGCGTGCTCGGGCCTTCCGGCATCACGGCGATCCGGGCAATCCTGCCGCCGGAGCTGACGATTGCCGCCGTCGGCGGTGTGTCGGACAAGAATTTCGGCGATTATACCAAGGCCGGCATCTTCGCCTTCGGCCTCGGCACCAGCCTCTACAAGCCGGGAATGACCGCGGCGGAGGTTGCCGAGCGCGCCAAGGCGACCATTTACGCCTATGATGCAGCCATTGGGAGCGTGAGCGTATGACCGATATCTACGAGTTCGAGGGCAAGACCCTTTGCAACACCAATTCCGTTCTCGGCGAAGGCCCGACCTATGATCCGGACAGCAATACCGTCTGGTGGTTCAACATCCTCGGCAAGGAACTGCATGAGCTCAATCTTTCCAGCGGCGCCAAAAAGGTGCATCCGCTGCCTGCCATGGCGAGCGTGCTGGCCCGTATCGACGCCGGACGGCAGCTGATCGCGACGGAGGAAGGACTTTTCGTGCGCGATGTGGCGAGCGGCAATCTGACCTTCTATGCCGCACTCGAAAACGACCGCCCGGAAAACCGCTCGAACGACGGCCGCACCCATCCCTCCGGTGCGCTGTGGATCGGCACGATGAGCAAGCGGGCGGAAAACCAGGCCGGCGCCATCTATCATGTCGCCGGCGGCAAGGTGACGAAGATCTTCAATGGCATCAGCATCCCGAATTCGATCTGCTTCTCGCCTGACGGCACGATCGGCTATTATACCGACTCCCGTCTCAACCGGCTGATGCGCGTCATGGTCGATCCGCACACCGGCCTGCCCTCCGGCGAGCCGATCGTGCTGGTCGACAGCGCCGACGAACCCGGCGATATCGACGGCTCGGTGGTCGATGCCGACGGCTATATCTGGAACTCGCGCTGGGGTGCCGGAGTCGTCGATCGTTACAATCCCGACGGGCTGCGCATCTCGCGCTACAAGGTTCCCGCCGTCCAGCCCTCCTGCCCCGCCTTCATCGGCGTTAATGCCGACCGGCTGGCGGTGACCACCGCCTGGGAAGGGCTCGACGAGGATGCGCGTTCGGCGCAACCCAGCGCCGGCGCGCTGCTCGAACTCGGCATCGATGTCAAAGGCGTGTTCGATCCCGTCTATGTGATCTGACCGGCAGATCTGAACTTGCCTGCAAGCAGCCATCAGAGGCGTTCCCGACCGGGAGCGCCTTTTCCTGTTTTGGTGGGGTGACACGATAAAAGTTCCGTGAAAATCGAGAAATTTTCCGTGTTTTCAATCGGAACCAATCGGCGCACCAGTCATTGTCCTTTCGAACCGGCGTGGCAATAACACCCACGTTGCCGGGTCAGCGACCACTCTAGGAGATGAAGGTAGGTTCGAAATGACACGCAAACTCTTGACGACCGTTGCCGCTGGCGCACTGTTTGCCACGGCTTTCGCACCGGCGGCATTCTCGCAGGCGGCCCCGCAGCCGGCGGATCCAGCCGCGCCGACACAGGCGGCACCCGCCGATCCGGCAGCACCGAAACCGCCGGTCACCCCTGATGTGACCAAGCCCGCAGGCGATGCGGCACAGGCTCCGGCTCCGGCACCGACGGCAGACACGGCCCAGGCCGGTTATATCACCGAGCAGGCCCCGGACCAGATCAGCGCCAATACCTATATCGGCCAGTCGGTCTATAACGGCAACAACGAAAGCATCGGCAGCGTCAATGACCTGATCATGAAGAAGGATGGCGGCCTGGTCGCCGCGATCGTTGGTGTGGGCGGCTTCCTCGGCATCGGCGAAAAGAACGTCGCCGTCCCGATGGACAAGATCACCGTCGCCCAGAACACCCAGGACGGCAGCGTCAAGCTGACGACAAGCGAAACGGCTGAATCGCTGAAGGCCGCGCCTGAGTTCAAGACGCTGGCCATGCAGTCAGCCGAAAAGGCTCCGGCTGCGACCGGCACCGATACCACGGCAACCGGCTCGACTACGCCAAAGTAGGCAGAGCTGAAGTCAATTGGCGCCAAGGCTGGGGCCAAGCAAACCGCGCGGTAGTATAGCGTAGGCGATGGCGCTCCTGGGGGCGCCATCGTTTTTGCCGCACCATTGGCCAGAGCGTGATGTAAACCGCTCACACTTTGCGGCATCACTGCCCTATGCGCTGACACGCTCCACCATCGCTGGATCGTAGTAATTCTCGTGCAGGAAACGCAGCGTGGCGATGCCGTCGGCCGGCCGGCCGAAGTGATAGCCCTGACCCATGCCGCAGCCGAGCGTGCGCAGCTTCACCGCCTCGGCGTAATCCTCGATGCCCTCAGCCACCACTTCCAGTTCCAGGCCGTCACACATGGTCAGGATCGCCTTGATGATGTGTTCGGAGGCACGGTCGGAATTGATGCGGGAGACGAAGGCGCGATCGATCTTGATCTTGTCGAAGATGAAGTCGCGCAGGCGCCCGAGGCTCGACTGGCCGGTGCCGAAATCGTCGAGGGAAATGCGCACGCCGGCGGCGCGCAGATCGGCGATGATGCGGTGGGCGGTATCGGCCGAGCTCATCACCGCCGTCTCGGTAATTTCAAGTTCCAGGCGATGCGGATCGAAGCCGACGCGGCCGAGGATCGACAGGACGCTGCCGCTGGTGCCCGGATCCATCAGCTGGGCCGAGGAGAGATTGAACGACAGGAAGAGTTCGCGCGGCCAGGAGAGGGCTGCTTCCGCCGCCTTGCGCAGCAGCGCTTCCGACAGCGCATCGATGAAGCCGCGCTCTTCGGCGAGCGGCACGAAGACGCCGGGCGAGACGAAGCCGAGATCGGGATCGTTCCAGCGGGCAAGCGCCTCGAAGCCGACGACCTGATTATTGGAGAGCGAGACGATCGGCTGGAAATGCACGTCGATCGCGTCCGATATGATGGCGTTTCTGAGCGCCTGTTCCAGCTGCGTCGCGCGTTTCATTTCCTGGGCGATCTCGCGCGAATAGACGGTGATCTGGCCGCGGCCGCGGCGCTTGGAGCGGTAGAGGGCGGTTTCGGCGCTCTTCAGCAATTCCTCGCAATCTTCTCCGGCGAACGGGTAGATGGCAAAGCCGAGCGAGGCGGAGAGACGGACGTTGCGGTCGCCGAGGTCATAGGGAGCCGACAGCACTTCGCGGATCATCTGGCCGAATTTCTCGGCACTCGCCCGCTCGAAAATCAACGGCAGCACGAAGGCGAATTCATCGCCGTCATGGCGGGTAACCAGCGCGCCATCGGGGATGCAGGCTCTGAGGCGATGGGCGACCTGGCAGAGGATTTCATCGCCGGCGGTGGAGCCGAAGAGATCGTTGATCGGCTTGAAACTGTCGAGATTGGCGATACCGATGGTGAAGGGGGCCGGATCGTTGGCGCGCTCGGACGAGATCTGCAGGACCTTTTCCCGCATGCGATTGCGGTTTCCCAATCCGGTCAGCGGATCGGTATAGGCCATTGCCTGAAGCTCATTCTGACCGACGGTCAAGAAAGCCATGTCCGCCGATTTCATCATCCACCCGAGCTTTCCCGCGCCATGCAAAGAATGACCGGCATGTCTTAACAATTTGATAGTAAATCAGCTTGCATTGGCGTCGAACCACCCCAGAATCCAGGAGTTGACGGGCGGTCCGGCCAAATTTCTTTGTTTTTATGCAGGCCCTTAGCCTGGAAACGCTTTACATGCGCTGAGATGCATCAGCCGCGCGCTCGCATGACCTCATCCATCAGATGCCGCTGAAAGACGGCCTCGAGCATATCCGGGCTGACGGGTTTCATGATGACATCGTCCATGCCCGCTTTGACGCATTCGGCGCGGTCTCGTTCGAAGGCCTGGGTGAGCACGCCGATAATCGGCGTGCGGCCTCCCCCGCCGGTTTCCTCCATCTGCCGGATGAGGCGGGCGGCCTCGAAGCCGTTGAAGCCCGGCAGCGAAATATCCATCAGCACGATCTGCGGCCGGTGCTCGGCCCAGAGGCGCACGGCCTCGTCGCCGGTCGCCGCGATCATATGGCGATAGCCGAGGCCTTCGAGGATCTGCGAAAAAACTATCTGGTTGATATCATTGTCTTCGGCAACGAGAACCTGCAGGCCGACGACGTCTTCGGAAATGCTGATTTCCCAATCCGTATCCGCACCGGCGCCGCTGTTGCGGCTGTTGCGGTTGAAGTGGCGGGCGATCTGGAAGGTGAGCTCGTTGGCGATCTGGAAACCGTCCATGACAAGCGCCGGGATGCCGTATTGCTCTGACAGTTCGAGGCAGCGCATGCCCATCTGGTTGTCGATGATCAAAAGATCGAGCGAGATGCCGGAGGAGCTGGCGATTTCCAGGAACCGCTCCTCCTCGTCCTCGCCGCGGACCGCGCAGGATTCGAACCCGTATTTCGACAGCGTCCGCAGCGCGGCGGTCTCGGCGGCGAGGTCGGCGGTGACGACCAGGACCTTGCGGCCGGAGAAATTCTCCGGAACGATCGCTTCCATCGCCGCCGGCTCGCGGCGCTCGACGGCGCTCGGCACCGGAACATAGGCACGGCGATAACTTTGATTGCTCGAGGTGGTGATCGCCGAGGCCCGGCCGAACTCGTCGAGATCGGCGCCGTCGCGCGGCAGGTCCTGCATGGTCGACACCAGGAAATAGCGGCCCGGCTTGCCGATGCGGTGCTTGCGGCTGACGATGTCGCGCTCGATGCCGTCGCGGGAGATCTGCCGCTGGCGGGAGATGGACATCTCGCCGGTCTCCAGCACATGACGGTCGCTCTCTTCGAAGCGCTTGGCGATCTCTTCCGAAAAAAGATCGCTGCTCTTGCGCCCGAGCACCTCGTCGGCAGTCGTCTGATATTTCTCGCAGAAGGCGAGGTTGACCGCGACATAGGTGAGGTTGCGGTCCTTGACGAAGAGCGGGAAAGGCAGGTTGTCGAGAATGTCCTCGGTGAGCTGCACCCGTTCCAGATCCGAGCGCCATTGCTCTTCGCGCTTCTTGTCCTCGGAAATATCGGAAATGATGGTGACGCCGTAACCGCCGGGCAGCCTGCGTTTGGCGAAACGGACCCAGCTGTCGGCGCCGTGGCGCTCGACGGATTCGAAGCGCTCGCGCCAATGCGAGGCGATCTTCTGCGACAGCCAGTCCTCGCGGCTGAGCGAGCCGCGCTGCTTCACGTCATATTGCTGGCGAATGCCGGTGTCGTAGACCGCGCCGAGGAAATCGCGAAGCCGCGTGCCGGGCTTCAGCATCTCCAGGGGCAGCGGGAAGAATTCCAGCGTTTGGCGGCTGGCGAAAATCAGATGATCGTTCTTGTCATAGATGATGAAAGCTGCCGAAAGGCTGTCGCACACCACATCGAAAAGCCCCGTCTGCAGATCGGCCCCGGCGGAAATCCCGTCGGCTTCCGATGATGGGTCCGCCTTTTCGAAGCCGGCACTCATGCAATTGCGTCCCACATCTGTTCGATTTCGAAAGCTTCCGGAGGTATGTGAATAGAAATGCCATTTTTATGTTAAAACCGGCTTAACATTACCTATCCCCGAATTTGGCGGAGGCCGGAACTACGCTTTGGGAAAGTATATCGAAAGCCCTTCCCTCCGCCCCGCGAATCCTCGAAAATAGCCCATGGCCATCAGACAGCTTTCCGAAACGCTCATCAACCAGATCGCCGCCGGCGAAGTCATCGAACGGCCGGCGAGCGCGGCCAAGGAACTGATCGAAAACGCGCTCGATGCAGGCGCCACGCGCATCGAGATCGCCACATCGGGCGGCGGCAAGGCACTGCTGCGGGTCAGCGACAACGGCTCGGGCATGGACGCGGCCGATCTGGAGCTGGCGGTCCGGCGCCACTGCACCTCGAAGCTTTCGGACACGCTCGAGGATATCCGCACGCTCGGCTTCCGCGGCGAGGCTCTGCCCTCGATCGGCTCGGTCGCCAGGCTCAGCATCGCCAGCCGCAGGCGCGACAGCGCCGGCGGCCACGAGATCGCCGTCAACGCCGGCAAGATTGCACATCTACGCCCGGCGGCCGCCAATCCCGGCACGATCGTCGAAGTGCGCGACCTGTTCTTCGCCACACCCGCCCGGCTGAAATTCCTGAAGAGCGAAAAGGCCGAGGCTGGCGCCATTACCGAGATCGTCAAGCGCATGGCGATCGCCTTTCCCGCTGTGCGCTTCGTGCTGTCGGGCTCGGACCGCACGACGCTGGAATTTCCGGCGACCGGCGACGATCATCTGGCGCGCATGGCGCAGGTGCTCGGCAAGGACTTCCGCGACAACGCCATCGCGCTCGACGCCGTGCGCGAAGAGATTGCGCTGACCGGCTTTGCCGGCGTGCCGACCTTCAACCGCGGCAACTCCGCCCACCAATATGCCTTCGTCAACGGCCGGCCGGTGCAGGACAAGCTGATCCTGTCGGCGATCCGCGGCGCCTATGCCGAGACAATTCCTTCCGGACGCTATCCGGTGGCGGTGCTGTCGATCAGCCTCGATCCGGCCCTCGTCGACGTCAACGTGCATCCGGCCAAATCCGACGTGCGCTTCCGCGACCCCGGCTTGGTGCGCGGCCTGATCGTCGGCGCCATCCGCGAGGCTCTGGCGCGCGACGGCAGCCGGGCGGCAACGACCGGTGCCAGCGACATGCTGCGCGCCTTCCGTCCCGGTTTTCAGTCCTATGCGCAGCGGCCGCAGACGGCATGGTCGGCCGAGACCTCGCCCTCCCGGCCCTACCAGCCGGCAAGCGGTCTCGGTGAACGACCGCAGGCCTCCTTCGACGGGCTATCGATGCCGACGGCGCGGGCCGAACCACAGTTTTCACCGCAGCCGGCGGCATCCGCCAGCCCCTCTGCCGAAACAACCGGGCGCTATCCGCTCGGCGCCGCACGGGCGCAGATCCACGCAAACTATATCGTCGCCCAGACCGAGGACGGGCTCGTCATCGTCGACCAGCATGCCGCCCATGAGCGGCTGGTCTTCGAGGCGATGCGCAAGGCGCTGCATTCGAAGCGGCTCGCCTCGCAGGTGCTGCTCATTCCCGAGATCATCGACATTCCGGAAGAGGATTGCGACCGGCTGATGCAGCATGCGGCCGAGCTTTCGGAGCTTGGCCTGGCGATCGAACGTTTCGGCCCCGGGGCGATTGCCGTGCGTGAGACGCCGGCGATGCTCGGCGAGGTCGACGCCCATGGCCTGATCCGCCAGCTTGCCGACGAGATTGCCGAATGGGACACGGCGTCGGGCCTGTCGGCCAAGCTCGAATATGTGGCGGCGACCATGGCCTGCCACGGATCCGTGCGCTCCGGCCGGCGGCTGCGGCCGGAGGAAATGAACGCGCTGCTGAGAGAAATGGAAGTGACGCCCGGCTCCGGCCAGTGCAATCACGGCCGGCCGACCTATATCGAATTGAAGCTCAGCGATATCGAGCGGCTTTTCGGCAGAAGCTAAAAAAGCTGGAAAAGCCGCCCTTGCGGGAGTATGGCAGACGGATGATAGGGCTGCAGGGAACGGAGCGCATGAATTTGTTCGAAGGGCACGGAAACCGCGAGGCGAAGATCCGCTATCTCGATGGCGATTTCCAGATTGTCTCGCCCGGCTCCTATGTCATTTGTGCGATGACCGGAAAACAGATCCCCCTCGACGAGCTGCGTTACTGGAGCGTCGCCCGCCAGGAACCCTATGCCGACGTGATCTCGGCGATCGAAGCCGACAAACGCGCCGGCGTATTGCCGAACCAGCGGCGATAAAGCGCGTCGCGATCTTTCAGTTTAGCTCCTTGCGCTTTAACTCTTTGTTTTCACGCATGTCGTTGCCGCAAAAGCGCTGCGCGCTTTAGCTTTTCGCCTTCATCTCCCGCAGCCGCCGCTCGCGGCAGGCGACGATCGCCCGGTCGATGATCAGGCTCGGGGCGAGGTGATCCTCGAAGACCATGTCGACCTCGATCACCCGGCACTTTTCGGCAAGCTCTGCCGCTTTGCCGGGATGGCCGGAGAGGCGGACGAAATCCTTGGATGTCGTGACGATCGCGAGACCCTGACGCTCGGCGGTCGTCAGGATGTCGTCAATCTCCTCCTCGGTCAGATGCTCGTGGTCGCCGAAGGACTTGGCGACGGTGATTTCGGCGCCGCGCGATTCGACCGTTCGGAAGAATTTGGCGGGATCGGCGATGCCGGCGAAGGCTAGCACCTTCATGCCGGCGAGCGTATTGTCGCCGCGCACTTTCAGCGATGCGGTGAAATAGGGCTTTGCGGCGCGCGCCGCCATGCGGACGATCCGGTCGGCGGCATTGCCGCCGCCGACCTTCAACAGCGCCGTCGCAGACCGAAGCTGCTGGCGGATCGGGGCGCGGACCGGGCCGCCGGGCACGATATGGCCGTTGCCGAGGCCGCGGGTCGCGTCGATGACCAGCAGGGCATAGTCGATCGCCAGCCGGGCGCTCTGGAAACCGTCGTCCATGATGATGAGATCGGCGCCCTCCGCCACCAGGCGCTGAGCCCCATCGACGCGCCGGCGGGAAATCACCGTCAGCGCTTCCCGGGCAAGCAGCAGCGGCTCATCGCCGACGGCAACCGCCCGGTGGTGATCGGGATCGACCATCGTGGTCACATCGAGCGAGCCGCCGTAACCGCGGCTGAGAAAGCCGGGTTTCAGCCCTTTCGCCTTGGCTGCGCGGGCGATCGTCAGCGCCGTCGGCGTCTTGCCGGCGCCGCCGACGGTGAAATTGCCGATACAGATGACCGGAATGGCAACGGAGGCGCGGCGCGCATGGGCCATGCGGTGGCCGGCGATGCGGCCGTAGAGAAAGGAAACCGGCAACAGCAGCCAGGCCCGCCAATCGGCTTTCCTCCACCAGAACGGCGGCGCTTCGGATATCATCTTGCCGTCCCGCTCCCCTGCCCGCCATTGTTGCGGCCAGACCCCTGCTTTTTTCGACAGGCCGGATTGAGAAGCCAAAACCGATGAAAATGCAAGTCTTTACCGACCGAAGCATGTCGCGCAAAAGTGTGCGCGGTTTTGCGATCACGACATGCGTAAAACAAAACCTGAAGCGCGACGCGCTTTAGGCAGGCTGCAGATCCGGCAGCAGCATCTCGATGGCGGTGATATCGTCGAGCACATGATCGGCCGCCGCGGCAAGCGAATCGCGCGACCCGGTGCCGGTCAGCACCGCAATCCTCAGCCCCGTCCCGGCATTCAGGCCCATGTGCAGATCGTGATTGTTATCACCGACCATCGCCACTTCCTCAGGCGAAAGACCGGTCGCGGCGCAGAAACCGAGCACCATGCCCGGCTCCGGCTTGACGCCGAAACCGCTGTCGTAGCCGGCGATATAATCGACATAGCGGGCAAAACCGAAACGCTCCGCCGTCTGGCGGATCGAGCGTTCATTGTCGCTGGAAGCGACGCCGAGTTTGAAGCCGCGGCGATGCAGCCGCGCGAAGAAGCCGGCGAGATCGGTCACCGGCACGGAAAATTCGGCGGCGCCGGCAAAGAGGTCGTCGAGGCGAAGCGTCAGTTCGCCGACATCGACCATCGAGCCCGCGGCAACCAGACCCTCGGCAATCTGGCGGGTATTGCCGGCGGCAAGCAGGCTGTCGGGAACGATATGGCCGGTTACCGGATCCATGCCGCAGGCCGCCAGCAGCCGGTCGGCGAGAAGCGGGTCTCCTTCGGCGGCGATGCGGGCAAGCTCGCGGTTTACCGGCAGCCAGCTCTCGTCATAGTCGAGCAGCGTGCCGTCCTTGTCGAAGAGAATGCCTTTGATAACGGACGCTGCCGCCATGCTCTATCCTCAAACCTGGGCCACGGCCTTGGGCAGCAGCCGCGCCTTGACCGTCAGCGGATTGATATAGGGTTCCAGCCCCTTGACGGTCGCAGTCAGCGCCCCGCGCATCTCGTGCACGGCGGTGATGCCGGCGTCGATCATGTTGCGGCGGGCGTCGTCATTGGTCAAAAGGTAATGCACGCCCTTGGCCAGCATTTCGGTATCGCGCACCATGCGGGCGCTGCCGCTGCGGGCAAGCTTCTGATAGGCCTCGCGGAAATTCTGCACATGGCCGCCCGAGAGAACGGCGCAGCCGAGCATGGCGGGCTCCAGCGGGTTCTGGCCGCCTTCGGCAAAGAGCGAGCGGCCGACGAAGGCGATTTCCGTAAGCCTCAAATAGAGGCCCATTTCGCCGATCGTATCGCCGAGGAAGATATCGACATCGGCCGACAAGACATCGTCGCGGGTGCGGCGGGCGACCTTCAGCCCCTGCTTGACCAGGGCCGCCTCGATCTCGTCGCAGCGCTCGGGATGGCGGGGCACGATGATCGTCAATTGCCGATCGCGCTCCCTCAGGGCCCGATGGACGATGGCGGCGGCATTCTCCTCGCCGTCGAAGGTCGAGATCGCCGCCCAGGTCATGCGGTCGCCGATCTGCTTCTTGTAGCGGGCGAGGACAGCGCTGTCATAGGGCGGTGCGTCGGTATCGACCTTCAGATTACCGGAGGTGATGACGGGAACGGCGCCGAGATCGCGGAAACGTTCGGCATCGATATCCGACTGGGCGATGACGAGGGCCAGATTCTCGAACAAGGCTTCGGCGATTGCCGGGCGGCGGCGCCAGCGGGCGAAGGAGCGATCCGACATGCGGGCATTGATCAGGATCTGAGGGATGCGGCGGCGGCCGAGCTCCAGCACCGTTGCCGGCCAGATCTCGGATTCGGCGATGATGGCGCAATCGGGCTGCCAATAATCGAGGAAGCGGCTGACCGAGGGCTTCAGGTCGAGCGGCACATATTGGTGGATCGCGTCGCTGCCAAGGCGCTCGGCGGCGAGTCTCGCGGAGGTGATGGTGCCGGTGGTCAAAATCACATGGATGTCGCGGCGGCGGATTTCGCGGATCAGCGGGATGACGGCATTGGTTTCGCCGACACTCGCGGCATGGAACCAGACGAGCGGGCCCTGCGGCCGGTTGGCGCTCGGATAGCCGAAGCGTTCCAGGCGGCGCGCCCGGTCTTCCTTGCCCTTGGCCGTGCGGTAGGTGATATAGAGGCCGACGACAGGAGAGGCCACTGTTCCCGCCAGACGGTATGCGCTCAGACCGAAGCGCGCCATCCGGGAGCTCATCGCGCCAGTCTCCGATCCAAGATCGACATCAAACCCATTCCCTCATTATCGTTGCGGCCGCAATGACCGATCAATTTGTTCAGAATGCGTCAAACGATCCGGATCGACCGGCGCCCGATGCACGAAAGGCCGCCCGCCGAGCGGTCGATCGGCCGACGGCACCTGCCAGGGTCAGTTGCCCTTGGCCTGCGGATCGAGCAAACGATGCATGTGGACGATGAAGTAGCGCATATGCGCATTGTCGACCGTCTGCTGCGCCTTCGACTTCCAGGCCGTCAGCGCCGTGGCATAATCCGGGAAAATGCCGACGATATCGAGACCCTTCAGATCGCGGAACTGGACGTCATCGAGGCTTTCCAGTTCGCCGCCAAAAACGAGATGCAAAAGCTGCTTCTTGTCACCGGAGTCAGTCATTTTTTGTTCTCTTTCTGCTATTCTCCTCCGCCATCCCATCTGCGGGATTTTGACGGAAACGTCAACTGTCTCGTCGTCCCGCAAAGGCCGCGAGGAACTCGCCGATGCGGGGCGTCGGCGCTGCGCAGAGGATATTGTGGGTCACGTCGGCACTGTTGTAGACGACCGGCCTGCCTTCGAGATCGACGAGGCGGCCGCCGGCGCAGCTAAGGATCAGATCGGCGGCGGCGAGATCCCAGTCATGCGAATTGCTTTTGACGAAGGTGGCTTCGAGGCGACCGTCCGCCACCATGGCGATGCGATAGGCCAGCGAGGGAATGTGTTTCTGGCGGCTGACCCGATCGCGAAATTCAACCGGAAAGGTCTTCAACAGGTCCTCGCCGATCGCCAGACGGCTCGGTTCCTCCGGTCCCGCGGCGGAGACGATGAAGGGCACGCCGTTCTTCAGCGCGACGCCGCCGTCGACGGCCTCATAGAGTTCCTCGAGCGCCGGGGCATAGAGCACGCCGGCGACCGGCCGGCCGCGATGAACGACCGCGACGCTGACGCACCAGACCTTCTGGCCGCCGAGAAAGGCGCGTGTGCCGTCGATCGGGTCGACGATGAACAGCGTCTCGCGCAGGAGGCGGCCGGCATCATCGTCGGTCTCTTCGGACAGCCAGCCATAATCCGGCCGGGCCTTGCGCAGAATGGTTTCGAGCGTCTTGTTGGCGGCGAAATCGGCGGCACTGACGGGCGAGCGGTCGCCGTTTTTCCACCAGACCTCGGGAGATTGGTTGAAGAAGCCGAACGCGACCGCCCCGGCCTCTTTCGCAGCATCGGCGATCAGCGTGAGATCGCTCTGCCAGCGGGCCTTTTCCGTATCGCTCATCGCATCAATCCGTCCAACTTTCGTGTGAGCATGATGTCGTCCGAAAACCGCACACACTTTTCGGCATCATGCTCTAAAGCGCGTCGCGATCTTTCAGATTCGCTTGCCACGCTTTAGGTCTTTCCTTTTTCCGCATGTCTTTATCGCAAAACCGCTGCACACTTTTGCGAGACATGCTCTAGCGCCCTGCCAGCGTCATGCCTTCGATGGCGAAGGTCGGAGCCGCGACGCCGAACTTGCGGTCGATGTCGTTTGCCGGCGTCAGGCGCATGAACATCTCCTTGAGGTTCGAGGCGATCGTCACCTCGGAGACCGGGAATGTCAGTTCGCCGTTCTCGACCCAGAAGCCGGTGGCGCCGCGGCTGTATTCGCCGGTGATCATGTTGACGCCATGGCCGATCAATTCGGTGACATAAAAACCATTGCCGACGTTGCGGATCAGCTCCTCCGGCGTGATATCGCCGGGTTCCAGCGCGAGGTTGGTGGAGGACGGCGAGACGGCGGTGCCGCCGCGCACGCCGCGGCCGTTGGTCTGAAGACCAAGTTCGCGCCCGGTCGAGGTCGACAGGAACCAGTGTTTGAGGACGCCGTCCTCGATCATCACCAGCCGCTCGCCCGATACACCCTCGCCGTCGAAGGGGCGCGAGGAGGGGCCGCGCACGATCAGCGGATCGTCGGTGATCGACAGGCCCGATTTCAGCACCTGCTGCCCTATCCGGTCGCGCAGGAAGCTGGACTTGCGGGCGACGGCGGCACCATTGATCGCGCCGGCGATATGGCCGACGAAGCCGCGGGCGACGCGCGGATCGAAGATGACGGTGACGTCCTTGGCGGTCGGCACCTGGCGCGGATTGATGCGCTTGACCACCCGTTCGCCGGCGCGGCGGCCGATTTCAGCGGGATCGTCGAGCTCGGCATAATAGAGCCGGCTGTCGAAATCATAATCCCGCTCCATGCCGGTGCCTTCGCCAGCGATAACGCTGACGGAATGGCCGAAACGCGAGGCCATGTAGCTGCCTTCGAAACCGTGCGAGGTGGCGAGAACCAGGCCGCCCATGCCGGCCGAGGCGCCGGCGCCGGAGGAATTGGTGACACCCTTGACCGCAAGGGCCGCGGCCTCAACGGCAAGGCCCGCCTCGCGCAGCATCTCGGAGGAGACCTCGGTGGTATCGAGCAATTGCAGGTCGGGATAGGATTTCGCAAGGCTCGCCTCATCCGCGAGGCAGGCGAAGGGGTCTTCCGGCGAGACTTTGGCCATGGCGACGGCACGTTCGGCAAGCGCCTGCAGATCGAAGCCCGGATTGGCCGAAACGCTGGCGACGCGCTTGCCGATGAAGACGCGCAGCGAAAAATCGTCGCTTTCGGAGGATTCCGTGCCCTCGACCTTGCCGAGGCGGACGCTGACCGATTGCGAGCGCGATCGTACGACGACGGCATCGGCGGCATCGGCCCCTGCCTTCCTGGCCAGATCGATCAATTGACTTGCGCGGGAAAGAAGTGTCGAGGAATCGATTTCTGAGGACATGATTTGGCCTTTCCTTCGGCTTCCATTTATTGTGCACTCTCCCAAGCATCAAGGCCGCCGCCGCCGATTCTTTGTCGGGGCTGCCGGCCTGTTTCCCGCCGTCGAAAGAAATCGCCCTGATGTCCGCGCCCAATGCCTTTTTTTCCGAAACGATCCTGCTGCTCGGCGGAGCGGTGGTCGCCGCGCCGATCTTCAAGAAGCTCGGGCTCGGCACGGTGCTCGGCTATCTCGCAGCCGGCATCGTCATCGGTCCCGTCTTCCATGGCATCACCGATGGCGAACAGATCCTTGCCGTCGCCGAGCTCGGCGTCGTCTTCCTGCTCTTCATCATCGGGCTGGAACTGAAACCCAGCCGTCTGTGGCAGATGCGGCGCGACATTTTCGGCCTCGGCACGGCGCAGGTGGTGGTGACCGGGCTGGCGCTGACCGCACTCGCCTGGTTTTCTCAAGTGCTCGACTGGCGCGGCAGCATCGTCGCCGGCTTCGGCCTGGCGCTGTCTTCGACGGCCTTCGCCATGCAGATCCTCGAGGGCGACGGCGACGTCAATACGAGATACGGGCAACGCTCCTTCTCGATGCTGTTGTTCCAAGACCTGGCGATCGTGCCGCTTTTGGCGCTGATCACCGTGCTCGATGGCGGCGGCAAGAGCAGCCATGCGCCGCTTGCCGATTTCGCAGTCGCCGTCGGCGCGGTCGCGGCGATGGTCGTCATGGGGCGTTACCTGCTGACGCCGCTCTTCCAGATCATCGCCAGGACCGGCGCGCGCGAGGCGATGATTGCCGCGGCCCTCTTCGTCGTCATGGGATCGGCAAGCCTGATGCAGCTCGCCGGGCTTTCGATGGCGATGGGCGCTTTTCTCTCCGGGGTGATGCTCGCCGAATCCTCCTACCGGCACGAGCTGGAGGCCGATATCGAGCCCTTCCGCGGCGTTCTGCTCGCCATCTTCTTCATCGCCGTCGGCCTGTCGCTGCAGCTCGACGTGCTCGCCGAAAACGCGCTCTTCGTCATTGTCGCCGTACCAATCGTCATGGCCGTCAAGGCGATCATCATCTATGGGCTCTGCCGGGTCTCCGGCTCCCCGCACGACGATGCGATACGCATTGCCTTCCTGCTGCCGCAGGGCGGCGAATTCGGCTTCGTGCTGTTTACCGCGGCGGCAACCGTCGGGCTGATGGCGGCGAGCACGGCATCGCTGCTGGTAGCGATCGTCACGCTGTCCATGGCGCTGACGCCGATCGGCGCGGCTCTTTCGAAGCGGCTGCTCAGCGGCGATGAGCATGAGGAGTTGAACGAGGACTTCGAAGGTGCGGGCGCCGATGTTCTGATGGTCGGCTTCTCGCGTTTCGGCCAGATCGCCGCCCAGATCCTGCTTGCCGGCGGCCGCAGCGTCACCGTCATCGATTTTTCGGCGGACCGCATTCGCCAGGCCTCCGCCTTCGGATTCCGCATCTATTTCGGCGACGGGGCCCGCAAGGACGTGCTGCGCTCGGCCGGCATCGACCGGGCAAAGATCGTCCTCGTCTGCACCCAGAAGAAGGAGATCACCGACAAGGTGGTCGAGCTGGTGCAGGCGGACTATCCGCACACAAGGCTCTATGTGCGCTCCTACGACCGCATCCATTCGATCGAGCTGCGCAACAAGGGTGTCGATTACGAACTGCGCGAAACCCTGGAATCCGGCCTGCTGTTCGGGCGGCGGACGCTGGAGGCGCTCGGCGTCTCCGAAGTCGATGCCTATGAGATCGGCGAGGATATCCGCAAGCGCGACGAGGCGCGGCTGGTGCTGCAGGTGTCCGAAGGGCTGCAAGCGGGCCGCGACATGCTGTTTTCCCATCCCGTCCGCCCCGAACCGCTGGTCAAGCCGAAGCGCGCCGCCGATCCCTTCGAGGACGATCCGCTGGCGGGAACGGTGGATGCGACGGCGGAGGCCTGATCGCCGCTGGGCCGGTTTGTTAAATTGACGCATTGAATATGCGCTCGGCGGCGTCTATCAGCAGACGATCGGAGAGGGACAGTTGATCAGACGGGCGAGCCAGATCGAGCAATGGGCACTGCGCATCCTGTGCGCGGCCGCGCTGGTTTTTGTCGCATTCGCCCATCAGGCTCCCGTCGCAGCCCCCGGCGAGTCCGGTCCGGCCGAACTCGCCCAATATGTGCTGCCCGACGGAACGCTGCCGTCGCTTTGCGTCACCGTCAGCGACACTTCCGATCAAGGCCAGCACGACAAAACCCATTCGCATGGTTGCGAGGCCTGCCGGATCGGCGCCTCGATCCTGCTGCCGGCGCCGGCTGATGTCGCCGGTGCTCCGATACCCTTTGCGGTCGCAGTCGAACGGCCGATCCGGCCCGAAAGCGTCCCTCGCCGGCTTTTCCCGCCCAATAGCGGTCCCCGCGCTCCGCCTTCCGATCCGATCCTCGCCTGAACCTCGTGTTGCGGCAGGCGCCGTGACGCCTTTCAACGCCGGCCGAGCTGCCTCCCGCAGCCGGCCGCGGATACGGATCCATCCTCATGTCGACTATCGCTGCCGCCGGGCCGGCGGAAGACGCCGCCAGCGGCGTTTCGCTCTACCGCGCCATCTGGCGCTGGCATTTCTTTGCCGGACTTCTCGTCATACCCTTTATGCTCAATCTGGCCGTGACCGGATCGCTCTATCTCTTCAAGGACGAGATCAACAACAGCTTCTTCGGCTACCGTTATATCGTCCAGCCCTCCGGCCAGGCGCTGCCGGCGGAGCGGATCGCGGGAATCGCCGCTGCCGCCGTGCCGGGCTCGGCGGCGACCTCCTACAAGGAGCCGGCCGGGCCTGAGCGATCGGCCATCGTCACCGTCGCCAGCGATGCCGGCGCGATGCTGGTCTTCGTCGACCCTTATGCCGGCAAGGTGCTCGATGTGGTCGAATCGACCGACGAGTTCAACTATGTCGTCAAGCGCATCCACAGCCTGGCCTATTTCGGCGGTATAGCGAACCGGCTGATTGAGATCACCGGCGGCTTTGCCATGGTGCTCGTCGTCACCGGCATCTATCTCTGGTGGCCGCGCAGCCAGACGGGCGGTGTCGTCAGCGTGCGGGGAACGCCGGGCCGCCGGGTTTTCTGGCGCGACCTGCATGCGGTGACGGGCGCCTTCGCCGGCGTGTTGATTTTCTTCCTGGCGATAACAGGGATGCCGTGGTCGGGCTATTGGGGGGCGAACGCCAATGCCTGGCTGACCGAACACGGCCTCGGCTATCCCGTCCAGCTCTGGGACGACCTGCCGAAGTCGCAGAAGGTCACCGAGGATATCCTGCCGAAGAGCGGCTGGATTGTCGAAAAGGCGCCGGTTCCGCTTTCCGATATCGCCGCAGCGCAATCGGCCAAGCCGATCGGCCTCGACAAAGCCGTGGAGATCGCCAGGCGGCTGGGCATGGCGCCGGGCATCGACGTGGCCATTCCCGCCGACGAGACCGGCGTCTACACCGCCTCGCTCTATCCCGACGATCTCGCCGACGAACGCACCATCCATATCGATCAGTATTCCGGCAAACCGCTGATCGACATCGGCTTCAACCAATATCCGTTCCTCGGCAAGGCGATCGAGTGGGGCATCAATGTCCACCAGGGACAGGAATGGGGGCGTTTCAACCAGCTGCTGATGCTCGCGACCTGCCTGGCCATTGTGCTCAGCTGCGTGAGTGCCGTCGTCATGTGGTGGAAACGGCGCCCGGCCGGCCGGCTCGGCGTGCCGCCCATGCCGCCAAAACGCTCGGTCTATTACGGCCTGTGGCTGATTGCCGCCATCTTCGCCGTCGCCTTCCCGATGAGCGGGCTCGCCATTGTCGCCATGATCGCCTTCGATCAGATCGTCGTGCGCTTCGTGCCCGTGTTGAAACGCGTTCTCGCTTGAAGGAGACCAAGAGATGAAGACGATCATTGCCCTTCTCGCCTGCGTGCTTTTCGCATCCATGGCATCTGCGGACAACGATCCGCAGCAGGTGATCCCGGCAAGGCTGAAGCTGATGTTCGAAAGGCCCGATAAGCCCTTGGACATCGCCCCGGTCGTCGTCCAGGCCGATTGGGCGATCGCCGGCTGGCGGCAGGCCGGGCGCGGTGGGCGCGCCTTGCTGAAAAAGACGCATCATGGTTGGAGCATCTACCTCAGCAGCGGCGACAGCCTGAAGGATGCCGCGACGCTGGAAAAAATCGGGCTCTCGGCAGGTGACGCAGCCGCGCTGGCTGCGAGGCTGAAAGAGGCCGAGGCAAGCCTTGACCCCTCCGCGCTGGCGCTGTTTTCGAGCTTCGAGGGCACGGTCACGATGATGAACGAAGCATCGAACGGCGCGGGCGGCGGCCATGAGGGCCACACCCAATGACACTGTCTTCTAGCGCTTCAGCCGCGCTTCGATTTCCCGGTCGAGGGCGAATTTCAGCTCGTCCTTGACGCCGGCGGACATGGCCAGCACCTCGCGGGCCTTGAGGAAATCCATGACGCCGGTGCGGCCGACGGCCGGGCGCAGGAAGATGTGCGGCTGGCAGAGCTTCAGCTTCAGCGTGATCGCCGTCTGCATCATCAGCTGGCCGGAGCCGAAGATGCTCTCCATGCGGTTCGGAATATGGGTGCCGTCGCCTTCCGGCGCGCCGACGACATCAATGCCGACGACGATATCGGCAAGATCCATCAGCGGTTCATAGGGCACCGGATTGCTGATGCCGCCGTCGATCATCACCCGGCCGCGCAGGCGCACCGGCATGAAAACGGCGGGAATGGCGGAAGAAGCCGCGAGTGCGGGAAACAGCTCGCCCTCTTCGATGATCACTTCGTTCTGCCCGTAATAATCCGTGGTGATGACCTTCATCGGCACCAGCAGATCCTCGAAGCGGGCCGGCAGTTCGGAGGGCAGGAAGGCTTTCAGGATCCGCTCCAGATTGAACTGGCCGATGCGGATGCCCTTGGCCACCGCATCGCGCACCGTCGCCGGCCGCAGTCCCCAGATGCGGGCGACGACAGCCGTCTTGTTGCCGACGGTCGTCAGCGCATGTTCGCGGATTTCGGCCCCCGACATACCGGCGGCCATGCCCGCCCCCATGATCGCGCCCATCGACGAACCCGAAATCGCCACCGGGCGGATGCCGAGCTCGTCGAGCGTCTCGATGATATGGATGTGGGCAAGTCCGCGCGCGCCGCCGCCGCCGAAGGCGACAGCGACCGTCGGAAGGTCGCTGATCGCAGGCAGTTTGGGGCTGATGATCTCTGCCTGCTGCACGCCCCGCCCCCGCTTATTGCGGCTGATACCGGAAGAAATGCACCCTCGTATCGCCAAAGATGCGGTCTTCGAGGAAAACATAGGAAGGATGCACGGAAACGACAATATCGGCGCGCTCTTCGAGCACCGCGATCGCGCCCGGCCTGATCCAGCCGCCCTGGGCCGCCGCCGCCATCGCCTTCTCGCCGAGCCCCTTGCCATAGGGCGGGTCGGCAAACAGCACGTCGAAAGCTTCGAGATTGCCGACGCTGCCGAGATCGGTCGCATCGCGGCGCAGGATGCGCGTGCGGCCGTGCAGACCGAGCGCATCGATGTTTTCCCAGAGCAGCGCCCTGCCCTCGACGCTGTTTTCGACGAAGAGCGCATGGCGACAGCCGCGTGACACGGCTTCAAGGCCGACAGCACCGGTTCCGGCAAAAAGGTCGAGGATCCGGGTGCCGTCAACGCATTCCGGATAGGCATGGCTCAATATGTTGAACAGGCTCTCGCGCGTCCGGTCGGCAGTCGGCCGGATCTCGTTGGATTTTGGCACGGCGAGAGGCCGTCCGCGAAACTCACCGCCGACGATCCGCACCGCGCGTCATTCCCTTTCCTTTTGCACCACCTCTGGACGGGCCGCCCGCAGGCCTGTCTCCGCCTGGCCTGTCACCGCCGGGCCTGTCGCTGCCGGATTTGCCGCCCTTCGGCTTACCGGAAAAATTCTTCGCCCCGCCCGGCTTGGCGCCAAAGCCCTTGCCGCGCGGCTTATCGCCCGAAGGCCGGCCGCCCGCAGATTTGTCGCCGAAGGATTTTTCGCCACGCGGACGCTCGGAGCGGCCTTCACCGGCAAAACTTCTGGCGGCGCGCGGGCGCTCGTCACCGTCTTCGCGCGGCCTGCGGTCGCCCCGCGGCTTGTCACCGAAGGCCCGGTCGCCACGCGAAGGACGGTCGCCGAAAGGCCGATCGCCGCGCGGACGCTCCCAGCGGGCCTCGCCTGCGGAGGCTCTGGCGGCACGCGGCCGTTCGTCGCCATCGCCACGCGGTTTGCGATCCCCGCGCGGCTTGTCGCCGAAGGGCCGGTCGCCACGTGAGGGTCGATCACCGAAAGGCCGGTCGCCGCGCGGACGCTCCGGCCGGCCTTCACCGGCAGAGCTTCTGCTACCCGGACGTTCGTCACCACCTTCACGGGGGCGGCGGTCGCCGCGGGCCGGGCGGTCGCCAAAACCGCGCTCTTCGCGGCCCGGACGATCCCCGAACGGACGCTTGCGGCCGCGGCCTTCGCCCTCATCCTTGCGGTTGGGCTGCTCGCTCGAGCGGATCCATTCGCCGTCCTCCTCGCGCACGCGATTGATCTGCGTGCGCGGGCGATCCTCGATATGGTGGGAACCAGCGCTCTTTGCCGGCGCCTGCTCGCCGCGCCGGCGCGCGGTCTGCTCATTCTTGGCGGCTTTCGCCGCAGCTTTTTCACCGAGCGGCCGGGCACCCGGCGCCATCCAGACATTGGCGCTGCGGCGCTGGCCGAGCGGCTGGGGACGTTTCGGCTTGTCGTCGTCGAAGCGGCCGCCATCGCGGCGGTCGTCGTCTTTGCGCCCGCCACCGCGGCGATCGTCGCGCTTGGTGTCGAGGCGGCTCAGCGCCCGTTCGCGCTTGTCCTCGTCGCGGCGCGGACGCTGCTCGCGCTTTTCCGGGGCTGCGGCTTCAGCCTCTTCCTCGGCGGCAACAGCCGGCGCATTGTAGATCGGCGCGTCGAAATTCGCCTTGGCTTCCTCGATCAGGCGCGGGCCGAGCTGGTCGCGAAGCGTGCGGCCGCGTACCTCGATGACATGGCCTTCCGGCAAGTCGCCGAGCTGGAAAGGGCCGTAAGAGATGCGTATCAGACGATTGACGTCGAGTCCGAGCGCGCCCATCACGTTCTTGATTTCGCGGTTCTTGCCTTCACGAAGACCCATGGTGATCCAGACGTTCGAGCCCTGCGTGCGGTCGAGCGTCGCCTCGATCGAACCATAGAGCACGCCGTCGACGGCGATGCCGTCCTTCAGTCTGTCGAGCGCGTCCTGATCGATGTCGCCATGGGCGCGCACGCGATAGCGGCGCAGCCAGCCGGTCGCCGGCAGCTCGAGCGCGCGGGCAAGACCGCCGTCATTGGTGAGCAACAGCAGGCCTTCGGTGTTGATATCGAGACGACCGATCGACATGACGCGCGGCAGTTCCTCCGGCAGATTGTCGAAGACGGTTGCGCGGCCTTCCGGGTCGGCGTTGGTGGTCACCAGCCCGGCCGGCTTGTGATAGAGCCACAGCCTGGTGCGCTCGATGCCGCGGATCGGCACGCCGTCGACCTCGATACGGTCGGCGAGCGTGACGTTGACGACGGGGGTTTCGAGAACCCTGCCGTTCAGCGTCACCCGGCCTTCCATGATCATGCGTTCGATGTCGCGGCGGGAGGCGACGCCGGCGCGCGCCATCACCTTGGAAATGCGTTCGGCCTTGGCCTCGCCTTCGGTTTCGGCCGCGGTCGCAGCCTTCGCCGGCTTTACGCCGCCCGACTTCGCGCCGGCCTTCGGCCCGGCGTCGCGTGAAAAGGGCTTTGCGCCCGGGCGTTTTGGCTTGTCTTTGGGTGTCATTTGTTGTTTGCCTGCCTTTTGGGCCTGTCTATCAGGTCACGCATCTGCGGTTAAGTGGAAATTCGTGCGATCGTGAAGACAAATCGTTTCATGGAGATGGCGCTCGAAGAGGCGCGCGCCGCCGGAGAACGCGGCGAAGTGCCGGTCGGCGCCGTCGTCGTCATCGACGATATTGCCGTTTCACGCTCGGGAAACCGCACGCGCGAGCTCAATGACGTGACCGCGCATGCCGAAATCGCCGCAATCCGGCTGGCCTGCGACGCGCTCGGACAGGAACGCCTTGTCGGCGCCGATCTCTATGTGACGCTCGAGCCTTGCACCATGTGCGCGGCAGCCATCTCGTTTGCGCGCATCCGCAGGCTCTATTACGGCGCCGAGGACCCGAAGGGCGGCGGCGTCGACAATGGCGTGCGGTTTTACGCGCAGCCCACCTGCCACCACGTCCCGGAGGTCTATTCCGGCTTCAACGAGGTGCAAGCGGCGGAGATCCTGCGGACGTTCTTTTCGCAGAAGAGAGAAGTGCCGTAAGCCTGAGCCGCACACCACTGCCGCCGGTTTGTGCCGATGGCTGCCCCGCACCCTAACCCGACCGGGGTCGAGCCACGGGTCTCGACCCGTCCTTCGCCCCCCGTAAACGGGGCGAGGGGACGTGGCCTGCAAGACGTTGGCGAGGGAGGAAAACGTTGCGGCATATCCCCTTCGCCCCGCGAGCGGGGAGAAGGTGCCGGCAGGCGGATGAGGGGCTGGCCTCGCCGGTCTCCTGGGGCGGCGCCTAAGCGCCTAGACAAGCCGCTATTGCAGGAAGTTCCACCACTGCTTGCCGCTGTTGGCGATCGCCGCGTCCTTCTTGCGCTTCTTCTGCTTCTTCAGCTCGGGCTCGCCGACATCGTCGAGCTTTGCCGGGTCGTCGACGGTGCGGTAGCCGGGCGGCGGGTCGGAAATATAGCGGCGCTGATCGACGTAGGAACCCTTCTGCAGGGCGCGGGCTTCGCGATAGGCCTTGGTCTGGGCTTCCGTCGTGCGCCGGCCGCCTTCGATGGCAGAGCTTGCAAGCGGCGAGCGGTAGTTCGGATTGTCGGAATTGGCGTCGGCCTCGGAAACCAGACGGGCGCGGGTTTCCTCGGGCGATTCAATCCATTGCGGATTGTCCTTGTTGGCGACCGTCGGCTGCGGCGCGACGAGGGTTTCCCTCTGCGCCTCGGCCGGCAGCACCAGCGTCGGGCGCGGCGTGTACTTGACGCCCTTGTTCTTCGGGTCCGGTCCGGTCAGCGACACGGACTGGCCGAGATCGTCGGTCAATTGCTCCATGGCGGTCTTGTCGGTGCCGTAGGTCGGGCTGCTGGCGCAGCTGGACACCAGAGAGCATCCCGCCATGACAACAGACAGGCAGGCGCCCATACGGAACCAATGCGTTGCGAACATGAAAACCCTTCCAGCCACCGGTGCAATCGTTGCCCAACCGGACAACCGTCCCCCTGACGCAAAAATCCGGCCATTTTCAGGCAGCTTTTACCGGATGAACCGCGAAAACGCAATTCACCCGGTAATATTCTTCACTTGAGCAGCGCCAGCTCGCGAAGGGCGGCAGCGTCACGGGCCGAGACCTCGGGATAGTCGGGATCGGAACCGACATCCCGCGTGATGCGCCAGGAGCGGGCGCATTTTTCGCCCTCTGCCAGCTTCGGCACGACGCTGACCTGAGGCACCTCGGCAAGGCGGAAAGCCTCCGCCGGGCCTTCGCCGGCCGCAATCTCGATGGCCGAAGTGATGCAGACTTCAGTGAAGTCCTGGCCTTCCAGTGCCTTGATCAGTTCCGGATCGGCGATGTGGACGACCGGTGCTGCTTCCAGCGAGGAGCCGATACGCTTATCCTTGCGCTCGATTTCCAGGGCGCCGGTGACGACCGAGCGGACCGTGCGGATCTTCTTCCACTTCTCGGCCAGGGCATCGTTGCGCCATGCCTTTTCAACCGGGGCAAACTGCTCCAGATGCACGGACACGGCGGCGGGGTTGCGCGACAGCCAGGCTTCCTCGGTGGTGAAGGGCAGCATCGGCGCAAGCCAGGTCACCATGCAGTCGAAGATCTGGCGGATGACGTGCAGGCTGGCGCGCCGGCGCAGGCTCGACGGCGCGTCGCAATAGAGCGCGTCCTTGCGGACATCGAAATAGAAGGCCGAAAGCTCGACATTGGCGAAATCGATCAGCGCGCGGGCGATCTTCTTGAAGTCGAAGGCATCGTAGTTCTCGCGCACCAGCTCGTCGAGTTCGGCAAGCCGGTGCAGCATCAGCTGCTCCAGCTCCGGCAGATCGGCAAAGGCGATCTCCTCGCCCTTGTCGTGGGCGAGCGTGCCGAGCATCCAGCGGATGGTGTTGCGCAGCTTGCGATAGGCGTCGACATTGGTCTGGATGATCGTCTTGCCGACGCGCAGGTCGTCGGCATAATCGGAGGTCATCACCCAGAGACGCAGGATGTCGGCGCCGGCATCCTTCATCACTTCCTGCGGCGCGGTGACATTACCCTTCGACTTCGACATCTTCTCGCCCTTCTCGTCCATGGTGAAACCATGGGTGAGGACGGCGTTGTAAGGCGCGCGGCCGCGGGTGGCGGCCGATTCCAAGAGTGAGGAATGGAACCAGCCGCGATGCTGGTCCGAGCCTTCGAGATAGACGTCGGCCGGCCACTTCAAGTCCGGGCGGTCTTCGAGCGTGAAGGTATGCGTCGAGCCGGAATCGAACCACACGTCGAGGATATCCATGACCTGCTTCCATCGGGAATGGTCATGGTCGTTGCCGAGGAAACGCTCCTTGGCGCCATCGGCGAACCAGGCGTCGGCGCCCTCCTGTTCGAAGGCTTCGAGGATGCGGGCGTTGACGGCTTCGTCGACCAGGACCTCACCCTGTTCATCTGCAAAGACCGCGATCGGCACGCCCCATGCCCTTTGACGGGAAAGAACCCAGTCCGGGCGGCCCTCGATCATGGCACGCAAGCGGTTCTGGCCGGCGGCCGGCACGAAGCGAGTGTCGTCGATCGCGCCGAGCGCGCGCGAACGCAACGTCGTGCCGTCGGCAAGGGTCTTGTCCATATAGACGAACCATTGCGGCGTGTTGCGGAAGATCACCGGCTTCTTCGAGCGCCAGGAATGCGGATATTGATGCTTCAGCCGGCCGCGGGCAAAGAGCGCGTTGCGCTCGATCAGCGCCTTGATGACGCGGTCGTTGGCATCGCCCTTCTTGCCGTTGTCGTCGATGACGCGGGCGCCCTCGAAGCCGGGGGCGTCCGATGTGTAGAAGCCGCCGTCGTCGACCGGGAACGGGATTTTCGTTTCGATGCCGCAGGCCTCGATCTCACGGCTATGCGCCATCCAGACATCGAAGTCCTCGCGCCCGTGGCTGGGCGCCGTGTGCACGAAGCCCGTACCGGCATCGTCGGTGACATGGTCGCCGACCAATAGCGGGACGGCAAAGTTGTAGCCGTCACCCAACCCTTTCAACGGATGTTCCACGCGGTAAATCTCGGCAAAATCGGACTGCGTAACGTCACGCAGACGTCTGAACTCCAATTTTGCTTTTGCAAAAGCATCCGCAGCCAAGGCATCGGCGAGGATGAGTTTCTCGCCGGCACGTGGACCGAAATCATTCTGCACTGCCGTAACCTCATAAAGGCCATAGGCTACCTTGGGCGAATAGGCGATCGCCCGATTGCCGGGGATCGTCCAAGGCGTGGTCGTCCAGATGACGACTGACGCACCAAGAAGATCACGGTTCCTCATTGACTGTTCACGATAGGAGACGGCCGACACATCGACAGCCTTCGCCTCTTCAAGCGAAACGTCATGGTACATGCGTCCGTCGGGGTGCTGATATTCAACAACCTCGACGACTGGGAATTTCACCCAGATCGTGTCGCTCTCATAATCATGATACTCGACCTCGGCCTCGGCCAGCGCCGTGCGCTCGACTACCGACCACATGATCGGCTTGGAGCCGCGATAAAGCTGGCCGCTTGCGGCGATCTTCAAAAGTTCGCCGGCGATGCGCGATTCCGCGTGGAAGTTCATCGTTGTATAGGGATTGTCGAAGTCGCCCTCGATGCCGAGACGCTTGAACTCTTCCGCCTGGGTCTTGATCCAGCCGGTGGCGAATTCACGGCATTCCCGGCGGAATTCGTTGACCGGGACCTCGTCCTTGTTCCTGCCCTTCTCGCGATACTTCTCTTCGATCTTCCATTCGATCGGCAGGCCGTGGCAATCCCAGCCGGGCACGTAATTGGCGTCGTAACCACGCATTTGGAACGAGCGGTTGATGACGTCCTTGAGGATTTTGTTCAGCGCGTGGCCGATATGGATGTTGCCGTTGGCATAGGGCGGGCCGTCGTGCAGCACGAATTTTTCGCGGCCGGCGGCAGACGCGCGCAGTTTCTTGTAGAGGCCCATCTCCTGCCAGCGCTTGACCAGCTCCGGCTCCTTCTGCGGCAGGCCGGCGCGCATCGGGAAATCGGTTTCGGGCAAATAGAGGGTCTTCGAATAGTCGATCTTTTCGGCTGTGTCGGTCATATCGGGACAATCGTTTCTGGCGGCCCAGGAAGGGGCGCAACGGCGTGAAAAAGCTGGTGACGGAAGCGCTCATATCCAAGCGCCAAAAACCCGGACCTCCCGGCCGCTTAGCGCGCGCGGAAGGCCGGGCCGATAATTCGCATCGTCATCGCCAGCCGAAATTTCGTCATAGGGCCGGTTCATAGGCGTTTTTGCCCGGAAAAGGAAGAGCAGAATTCGCGGAGCCGCAATCGGCACCGCTAGCTGGAATTGCCGCAGATTCATCTGTCAAGAAAGTGGAGAGGCTGGAAAATCCTCGCAGCCTGCGCTATGATCTGACTATCTGACTAGCAGGCGGAGACGCATGAAAAAAATCACGAAACAAAGCTGGAAGCTCGAAGAGGCGAAAGCACGTTTCAGCGAGGTGGTTCGCCGGGCACACAGCGAAGGACCGCAACGGGTGACGGTTCGCGGCCGCGACAGCGTCGTCGTCATCAGCGTCGAAGAGCTCGACCGGCTGACCAAGGCCGAACCGAAGATGCCTTTCGTCGCTTTCATGGAGAGCCTCGATCTCAAGGATCTCGATCTCGAGCGGGAGGCCGATTACGGACGGGATGCCGAGTTGTGATCGGCTGGCTGCTGGATACGAACGTCATATCGGCGCTGATCAATCCGAACGGCGCTCCCTCCGTCAAATCCTGGGCTGCGGCTCAAGACGAGGAGCGGATGTTCATCAGCATCCTCACTCTGGCGGAATATGACAAGGGCATCGAGAACCTGCCCGAGGATGATCAGAACCGCTATCGTTATATCGCTTCACGCGATGCGCTCGCAGAGAGGTTCTCTGAGCGCATTCTCTCGTTGAGTGATGCGGCCATCAGGCGCTGGGGCGTCATTTCGGGACGCGCGAAACTGAGGACCGGACATGCACCGTCAGTGGTCGATACGATGCTCGCCGCTACGGCCATCGAGCACAATCTCTATCTGGTGACGCGAAACGTCAGGGACACACGTTTCGCCGGCGCTGATGTCTTCGATCCGTGGACGAACGATCCCGCTCAGTTTCCCTTGAGCCGGAGATAGCGGCAGCCACACTCACGGCGGCGTCAGGAAAAACAAAGCTTCCGGTCGAGTTCGCCGAGCGGCGTCACACCCGATAGCAGCGCCCTCGCCTCCTCCTCGTCGCGCTTGATCTGGGCAACCAGCGGATCGAGGCCGTCGAATTTCAGCTCGGGTCTGATATAGCCGAAGAAGGAGACGGCGCAGCGCTGGCCGTAGAGATCGCCGCTGAAATCGAAAAGATAGGTTTCGAGCAGCGGCGCGCCGTTTTCCGTCACCGTCGGACGGCGGCCGTAGCTCGCGACGGCGTCGTGCAGCGTGCCGTCCTGGCGGCGGAAGCGGACGGCGTAGATGCCGGCGGCGAGTTCCACCTCCGGCGGCAGGCGCATGTTGGCTGTGGGAAAACCGAGCTGCCGGCCGAGCTTTTCGCCGTCGATCACCTCGGCCTCGACCGTATAGCGGTAGCCGAGCATGCCGGCGACTTCGCTGACGCTGCCTTCTTTCAGCAACGCGCGGATATGGCTCGAAGAGACGACATCGGCGTTTTCGTCGCGGAAGGCATCGATCAGAGTGACGCCGAAGCCATAGGTCTGGCCGGCATTCATCAGGAAGGCCGGACCGCCCTCGCGGCCGCGGCCGAAATGGAAGTCGAAGCCGGTGACGACCTCGGAGGCGCCGAGCCAATCCTTGAGGATCGAATGGATAAAATCATCGGCCGAGCGCTGCGAGAACTCGTAGTCGAACGGATATTCGATGACGGCGCTGAAACCGAGCGTTTCCAGGATGCGGGCCTTCAGCGGCGCCGGCGTCAGACGGAAGACCGGCGCCTCAGGCCGGAAGACCGTGCGCGGATGCGGCTCGAAGGTCAGCACCAGAGCGGGAATGCCGCGCGCCCTGGAGATTTCCAGCGCGCGGCTGAGCACAGACTGGTGGCCCCGGTGCACGCCGTCGAAATTGCCGATGGCGATGACACCGCCCTTAAGGTGGGCGGGCAAGGGTTCCCGGGTTTCATTGCGGTGGAAGACGGTCATCGGCTGGCTTCTCTTTATGCGAGGCGTGTCTTCATGCAAGGCGGGGCATCCACCACTTCGGCGCGGCTTTTTCCCGATCGAGATAGGCGTTGAGGATCGCCTCGTCGGTCTCGCCGTTCAAGGTATATTCCTTGGCGTGGATACCGCCGCTGATGTAGAGAAGGTCGAGGCCGTAATTCAAGGCGCCGCGCACATCGGTCGGCATGCCGTCGCCGATTGCCAGCACGCGCTCGACCGGGAAATCGCCGCGCAGCTCGCGGGCCGCGGAGAGCGTCGCCTCATAGATCGGCCGGTGCGGTTTGCCGGCGATGCGGGTGCTGCCGCCCAGCTGCTCGTAATAGGCGGCCATGGCGCCGGCGCAGGGAATGATGCGGTGGCCGCGCTCGACGACAAGGTCGGGATTGGCACAGATCATCGGCACCTGGCGGGCTTTGAATTCCAGAAGCATCTCGGTGTAATCTTCCGGCTTCTCGGTCTCATCGTCGAAAAAGCCGGTGCAGACGAGCGATTGCGCTTCTTCAGCCGGCCGGCGCTCGACGCCGATGCCTTCGAGAAGCGCCTTGTCGCGCTCGGGGCCGAGCAGAAAGACCGTCTTCGGCCCTTCGGCGATCAGCCGACGGGTGACGTCGCCCGAGGTGACGATCCGGTCATAAGCGCCGTCGGGAACGCCGATCTGGCGCAGTTGCTCGACCACCTGCCAGGAAAGGCGCGGCGAATTGGTGATGAGGACGACGGCGACGCCGCCGGCGCGGGCCGCTTCAAGGGCAGCGGCGGCCTTCGGAAACGGATCGACGCCGTTGTGAACGACACCCCAGACATCGCAGAGCACCACGTCATAATGACCTGTTATCTCCGAGAAGTTTTCGATCCGCCTGGCCATTCCGATTTCCCGATTTGCTTCAGTCACCGGTGACATTGCAAAGGCGCAAGGCGATGGCAAGGCATTTTCTTCGCCATTCTGCAACGGGCCGGATTTCGGCGGCAATCTCTGCAATTCTCCGGCCTCTTCACAATTCCGGCACAAAAATTCGTGATGGCTCTCATTGACTCCTCTTGGAGCCATCCCTAAATGCTCGTCGCTAGCACTCACCGCAAGGGAGTGCTAACATCTATCCATGTGGGCCGCTCCGGTCCGCGAATGTCATTCGATCGAGGGATTAGACAATGGCAAGCACCAACTTCCGCCCCCTTCACGACCGCGTCGTTGTTCGCCGCGTTGAGTCCGAAGCCAAGACCAAGGGTGGCATCATCATTCCCGATACCGCCAAGGAAAAGCCGCAGGAAGGCGAAATCGTCGCCGTCGGTTCCGGCGCTCGTGACGAGTCCGGCAAGGTCGTCGCACTCGACGTCAAGGCTGGCGACCGCATCCTGTTCGGCAAGTGGTCCGGCACCGAAGTCAAGATCGACGGCGAAGACCTTCTGATCATGAAGGAAGCCGACATTATGGGCATCATCGGCTGATCAGCCGCTGGCCTTTCCGACGTAGCCGACGGGTCCCAGAACCCGGACACTCGAATTGAGGAGTTTCAATCATGGCATCTAAAGAAATCAAGTTTGGTCGCACCGCGCGCGAAAAGATGCTGCGTGGCGTCGACATTCTCGCCGATGCAGTCAAGGTAACGCTCGGCCCCAAGGGCCGTAACGTCATCATCGACAAGTCCTTCGGCGCTCCGCGCATCACCAAGGACGGCGTTTCCGTCGCCAAGGAAATCGAACTCGAAGACAAGTTCGAAAACATGGGCGCCCAGATGGTCCGCGAAGTCGCTTCGAAGACCAACGACATCGCCGGCGACGGCACCACGACTGCAACCGTTCTTGCCCAGGCGATCGTTCGCGAAGGCAACAAAGCCGTTGCAGCCGGCATGAACCCGATGGACCTGAAGCGCGGTATCGACCTCGCTGTTGCCGACGTCGTGAAGGATCTCCAGGCCAAGGCCAAGAAGATCTCCACCTCCGAAGAAGTCGCACAGGTCGGCACGATCTCGGCAAACGGCGACAAGCAGGTCGGTCTCGACATTGCCGAAGCCATGCAGAAGGTCGGCAACGAAGGCGTCATCACGGTTGAAGAAGCCAAGACCGCCGAAACCGAACTCGAAGTCGTCGAAGGCATGCAGTTCGACCGCGGCTACCTCAGCCCCTACTTCGTGACCAACCCGGAAAAGATGATCGCCGACCTCGAAGACGTCTTCATTCTCCTTCACGAGAAGAAGCTCTCGAACCTGCAGTCGATGCTTCCGGTTCTCGAAGCCGTCGTTCAGACCGGCAAGCCGCTCCTCATCATCGCTGAAGACGTCGAAGGCGAAGCTCTTGCTACGCTCGTCGTCAACAAGCTGCGCGGCGGCCTGAAGATCGCTGCCGTCAAGGCGCCTGGCTTCGGCGACCGCCGCAAGGCCATGCTCGAAGACATCGCCATCCTGACCGGCGGCACCGTGATCTCCGAAGACCTCGGCATTAAGCTGGAATCCGTCACGCTCGACATGCTCGGCCGTGCGAAGAAGGTTTCGATCTCCAAGGAAAACACCACGATCGTCGACGGTTCGGGCGCCAAGTCCGACATCGAAGGCCGTGTTGCCCAGATCAAGGCCCAGATCGAAGAAACCACCTCCGACTACGACCGCGAGAAGCTGCAGGAACGTCTTGCCAAGCTCGCCGGCGGCGTTGCCGTCATCCGCGTCGGCGGCTCGACGGAAGTCGAAGTGAAGGAAAAGAAGGACCGCATCGACGACGCGCTCAACGCGACGCGCGCTGCCGTTCAGGAAGGCATCGTCCCCGGCGGCGGTATCGCTCTGCTGCGCTCCTCCACGAAGATCACCGTCAAGGGTGCAAACGACGACCAGGAAGCCGGCATCAACATCGTTCGCCGCGCCCTCCAGTCGCTGGTTCGCCAGATCGCTGAAAACGCAGGCGACGAAGCCTCGATCGTTGTCGGCAAGGTCCTCGACAAGAATGAAGACAACTTCGGCTACAACGCCCAGACGTCTGAATTCGGCGACATGATCGGCATGGGCATCGTCGACCCGCTCAAGGTCGTTCGTACCGCGCTGCAGAACGCCGCTTCTGTCGCATCGCTGCTGATCACCACCGAAGCCATGATCGCCGAACTGCCGAAGAAGGATGCCCCTGCCGGCATGCCTGGCGGCATGGGCGGCATGGGCGGAATGGACATGATGTGATAGGCCATAGGCCTTTCACAGCATCGTTCATGAATCCGCCCATCATCTAAAATGGTTCAGCGCGTCAAGCGCGCTGAACTGGCGGAATGGACATGATGTGATAGGCGAAAGCCTGCACACATTCCGATATCCGGAACAGGAAGGGCGGCCCTCGGGTCGCCCTTTTCTTTTTGCCGCAAGCTTTGCTCGAAACGATTCGATCCGTTGCGCGCTATTTTGTGCCGCGCATCGTATGCGCCGACCGGCCAAGCTTTCGCGAGGCTTGCGCCGCTGTTTGTTTTTCTCTCCACGCAACATGCGGGCAATCGTCGGCTTGCGGGGATTTATCTCCCGCCAAGTGAGGCGAAACGGGGGGAAAACGCCTAAAATTGAACTCCCGGCCTCCATTCTCCCCAAGTGGCGCGGGGCTGCCGACATCTCCGGCAAAAGGATCTCGATCCGAACACCCCTTAAAAAGCCGTTGCCGTTTGTGCAAAAGTTCCTATAAATCCGCGCTGCAATTGAGCGCGCCCGGCGATCATTTTCGCTGTCAGACGAGCGCGGGAAGGCGATGCCAGAATAGTCGGTGTCGACGGGCTCCGGTTTGGAGGCTCGGATAGCCGTGGCAATGATCGCTGCTATGGGTGCGGGCATTATGCCCGCTGCTGCATAAGCCTGTCTCTAGTGTTTGCCGAGCGTGCGGCGGAGGAGCCGCATGCGAACGAGGGAACGCCTGTGTTTAAGATTGCCAAAGCCAATGCAGCCGTGCCGTTGCTGCCCGGCTCGATGAACGACAATAATCAACAGCACGAGATGCTGGCGCAGTTTTCCGTTTCCGAAAGCTGGACCGGCGATCTGGCGAGCGGCGTGCTTCGTCTCGGCAAGTGGAGCGCCATGCTGCACGGCCTCTCCGCAGAGGAATGCGGATTGCTGAACCTGATACGATGCTACGATTCCGGAGACCGCAGTCACGTGCTGGAACTGTTCGAACAGGCGGCAACACACTGCTCCTCCTTCTGCTTTTCGACGACGATCATCATGCCCAACGGCCTGCGCCAGCCGCTGTTCTGCATGGGCGAGTCAAACGGGCTCGAGGAGAAATACAGCGGCAGCATGGCCGGCGTCTTCGTCTTTCCGCGCTTCAAGCTCGAAGGTGCGAGGCAGATTGCCAACCGGCAATAGAGGCGGGCGGGAACGTCTGCCCCTCACCCTAACCCTCTCCCCGTTTTACGGGGAGAGGGGACGTGCCCTGCGCGAGGTAAGTGGCTAACAGAGAGGTAGCGGCATATCCCTTCGCCCCGCGTGCGGGGAGAAGGTGCCGGCAGGCGGATGAGGGGCAGGCGGCGATCTCTGGCCGTCAACTACTCCGGCTTGACCGGAATATTGAGCCCCTTCTCGCTGGCCGGGCGGGCGATGCAGCGTTGCAGCCAATCCGAAACGGCGGGGAAACTCGCATAGTCCAGAACCTCGCGGCCACCATAGAAGATGTCGGCGCCGCGGACCCAGGTGAAGGTGGTGATGTCGGCGATCGTATACTGATCGCCCATGATCCACTGCCGGCCCTTCAGCCGGCCTTCGAGCACGCCGAGCAGCCGCTTGGACTCATCGCGATAGCGCTCCACCGGATAGGAATTGTTGGCGACCTTGTCGGCGGCGAATTTATAGAAATGGCCGAACTGGCCGAACATCGGGCCGATGCCGGCCATCTGGAAAAACACCCACTGAATGCATTCGTAGCGGCCGCCGGCATTCTCGGGGATGAGCTTGCCAGTCTTTTCCGCGAGATAGAGCAGGATGGCGCCGGATTCGAAAAGGCCGATCGGTTTGCCATCAGGCCCGTTCGGATCAATGATCGCCGGAATGCGGCCGTTCGGATTGAGAGATTCGAATTCGGGCGACTTCTGCTCGTTGACGGCGAAGGAAATATAATGCGGCTCATAGGCGAGCCCGAGCTCTTCGAGAGCGACCGAAACCTTCACCCCGTTCGGCGTCTGCAGAGAATAGAGCTGGATGATGTCGGAATTTTTAGCGGGCCAGCGCGTCGTGATCGGAAAAGCGGAAAGATCTGCCATCGGATTCTCCTTGTTGGGTGGCGACCATAAAAGACCGGCTTTGTGAAAGGCAAGCGACGACGGCAGGACATTGTTTCATATTATTGAACAAACTGTCCGCTTCCGTTTATCTTTCCACAATAGAAGAAAAAAGCGACATAGGAGGCATCCGAGGTCCATCCGGTGCCGGGGCACCAAGATCTCCAGAGTCCTTCAAACGGAGACAATATCCATGTCGAACGCCATCATCCTGATTGCCCGCATTCTTCTTTCCTTCATGTTCATCCTTTCCGGCTTCATGAAGCTCACCGATCCTGCCGGTACTGCGGGCATGATCGCCGGTGCCGGCCTGCCGGCAGCAACCCTGTTGGCCTATGTCGCAGGCCTTTTCGAACTGCTGGCAGGCCTTGCGGTTCTCACCGGCTTCCAGGTCCGCATCGCCGGTTGGCTGCTCGCCGCCTTCTGTGTCTTCACGGGCGTTGCCTTCCACCTGCCCTACGCAAGCGGCACGGAACTCGTGAACATTCTCAACCAGATCATGGTCATGAAGAACATCACCCTGGCCGGCGCGTACATCCTGCTCGCCACCGTCGGTGCTGGCGCCTATTCGATTGACGCCCGCCGCGGCGCCTATGCGGCTGCCTGATCCAGCAGACATCCTCCCAGACATGAGAGAACCCGCCGTCATTGAATTGACGGCGGGTTCTCTTATGCATTGACGGCTAGGATCAGAGGGCGGCGCGCACTGCGTCGATG
The DNA here is from genome assembly GCF_002211295.1 of Rhizobium sp. N122. Classification (NCBI taxonomy): domain Bacteria; kingdom Pseudomonadati; phylum Pseudomonadota; class Alphaproteobacteria; order Hyphomicrobiales; family Rhizobiaceae; genus Rhizobium; species Rhizobium sp. N122. Next base: position 38,956 of record NZ_LOKU01000026.1, read on the forward strand.
ATTGCCTGGACAACCGGCTCGTCGGCATGGCTCTGCTTGCGGGCGCGCACGAGGCAGGCCTGCGAATGCAGGATGACGCCGTCCTGGAGCACCTTCAGGTGGTTGGCGCGCAGGGTCGAGCCGGTGGAGGTGATGTCGACGATGATATCGGCCGAGCCTGAGGCCGGAGCACCCTCGGTGGCGCCGAGGCTTTCGACGATGCGATAAAGCTGGATGCCGTGCTGGCTCGAAAAGAACTGCTGGGTCAGGCGCCAGTATTTGGTGGCGATGGCCAGACGCCTGGAATGACGGGCGCGAAAATCGGCGGCGACGTCGCCGAGATCGGCCATGGTCTCGACATCCAGCCAGATCTCCGGCACGGCGACGACGACATCGGCATGGCCGAAGCCGAGGCGGGCGCAGAATTCGACGCGCTTGTCGACTTCGGCAAAACCCTCCCGCATCAGATCCTCGCCGGTGACGCCGAAATCGACGGTGCCGTTGCCGAGTTCGCGGGAAATCTCGGAGGCCGAGAGGAAGGCGACTTCCACATCGTCCCAGCCTTCGACGCGGCCGCGATAGGAGCGGTCGTTGCCGACGGCCGTGATCGGCATGCCGGCCCGCTCGAAGATCGCCGAAGCGTCGTCCTTCATCCGGCCTTTGGAAGGAAGCGCGATGGTGATGGTCATGCGGCTGCCCTTTCGGTTTCGATGCGGTCGAGCCAGAAGGAGAAGCCGACGGCCGGAATGCGGTCGGTCGCGCCTAGGAAGGTCAAGAGCCTGTCGAAGCGGCCGCCGCCGGCCAGAACCGCGCTCGATCCCTCAGCCGTCACCTCGAAGACGAGGCCGGTATAATAATCCAGCGGCCGTCCGAAGGCGGCGCGATAATCCAGGCACGACAGATCGACGCCGGCATCGGCAAGGGCGCCGACGCGACCGTTGAAACGGGAGAGTGCATTGCCGAGCTTCAGGCCGGCAGCATCGGCAAAACCGGCGAGCGCCGCCGACGCATTGACGAGCGGCACGTCGAGCGACAGGAACTCTTCCAGCACATGGAAGGCGGCATCGTCGAGACGCGTCTCGGAAAGGATGAGCTTTTCCTTGAGCCGCCGGGCAATCTCCAGCGGCGAGCGGCTGGCATTGGTCGAATAGCCCGTCGCCTGCATCTCCTGCTCGATATGGGAGACCAGCGCCTGCTCGTCGCCTGATGCGACAAGCTTTGCGATATCGTCGTCCAGCCCGGTGACGAATTGCGGGCTGACGAGACCGGCCAGCAGCGCTTCGAGCTGCGTCATGTTGCCGAAGGCATGGATCAGCCGCTTCTGCCAGCCGAGCGGCAGGCCGAGAGCCTGAACGACCGCCTCGAACACCGCCTGGTCGCCGAGCGTCACCGACAGGCGCCGGCCCGGCAGCAGGCGGGCGAGAATGCCGGTGGCGTCGCCGATGGCGCGAGCGTCGGCGCTCGGTATGTTGATATCGCCGAGATCCTCGATGCCGGCCTGGTAGAATTCGTTGGCGCCGTCGCGGCGCTGGCGGAAGACCTCGCCGAGATAGGCGTAACGCTTCGGCGTCCCGGTCGCCGTCTCGATGTGGCGCAGACAGACCGGGATGGTGAATTCGGGACGCAGGCAGAGGCTGGCGCCAGTCTCGCTCTCCGTCATGAAGATGCGGCGGCGCAGATCCTCGCCGGCGATATCGAGGAAGGGTTCGGCCGGCTGAATGACCGGCGTATCGATGCGCTCGGCCTTGCGGGCGTCGAATTCGGCAAGCAGCTCAGTGGAGAATTCGGGGAGATTGATCAGGGGCATGGTGTCGCTCCCGGGAAAAGTCCCCTCCCCAACCCCTCCCCACAAGGGGGAGGGACTAATTCGCGGCGGTCGTCGAAACAAATCGAGAGGACCTCCGATGAAGCGAATGCTGCGTTGGGCACAGCGGCGCCACGTAAAGCCCCTCCCCCTTGTGGGGAGGGGTTGGGGAGGGGTTTACTGCGCATCACCCGCCCTCTTCCGATCCTCCGCCTGCGCCGCAAGAATTTCCCTCACCTTGGCGACCAAGTCGGGTTCCGGCACCGTCTCCTGCGCCACGCGGGCTTCGCGCCAGCTGGCATTGTCCTCGATCTCGCCGGAGAGCCGCTTGCCCTCGATCAGATCCTTGATCTGCACGACGCCGGTGGCGCGCTCGTCGCCGCCCTGGATGATGGCGACGGGGCAGCCGCGGCGGTCGGCATATTTCAGCTGGTTGCCGAACTTCTTCCAATTGCCCTGGAACATCTCGGCGCGGATGCCGGCGGCGCGCAGCTGCTGCGTCATCTTCTGATAGCGGCCCATCGCCTCGACATCGCCATCCATGACGGTCACCAGCACCGGCTCGATCACTTCGCTGGCGCCGAGTTTGCCGAGGTTCTTCAGCGCCGTCATCAACCGGGAGACGCCGATCGAAAAACCCGTCGCGGGAACCGGCTGGCCCATGAAGCGGGAAACCAGGCCATCATAGCGCCCACCGCCGCCGACCGACCCGAAGACGACCTTTTCGCCCTTTTCATTGGTGACGTCGAAGCTCAACTCGGCCTCATAGACCGGGCCCGTATAATATTCGAGGCCGCGCACGACGGAGGGATCGATCTTGATACGATCGGACTGGTAGCCGGCGCTCGCAACAAGCGCGCCGATGAAGTTCAGTTCCTCGACGCCTTCGCCGCCCTTCGACGTTCCGGCAACGAGTTCGGCGAGCTGGGCAGCGCTTTCGGCATAATCCTTGATGCCGACGAAGAAAAGCACCTTGTCGATCTGCGCCTGGTCGAGACCGGCGCCCTTGGTGAAGTCGCCGGACTCATCCTTGCGGCCGGGCCCGAGCAGCAGGGCAACGCCCTCAGGCCCGAACTTGTCGAGCTTGTCGATGGCGCGCAGCACGTTCAGCCGCTGGCCCGCCTTGTCGTCGCCGCCGAGGCCGATCGCCTCCAGCACGCCGTCCAGGACCTTGCGGTTGTTGACGCGGATGATGTAGTCGCCGCGCTTGATGCCGAGCGCTTCAAGCGTATCGGCCATCATCATGCACATTTCGGCATCAGCCTGGACACCCGGCGCGCCGACGGTATCGGCATCGAACTGCATAAACTGGCGGAAGCGGCCGGGGCCTGGCTTCTCGTTGCGGAAGACGTAACCGGCGCGATAGGTGCGGTAGGGCAGTTGGATTTCGTTGAAATTCTCGGCGACATGGCGGGCGAGCGGCGCCGTCAGATCGTAGCGCAGCGACATCCATTGCTCGTCGTCGTCCTGCAGCGAGAACACGCCCTCGTTCGGCCGGTCGCTGTCGGGCAAGAACTTGCCGAGCGCATCGGTATATTCGAACTGCGGCGTTTCGAGCGGGTCGAAACCATAATGCTCGTAGACTTCCCGGATCTTTGCCGTCATCTCGTTGACGGCGCGGATATCGCCGGCCGTCCGGTCGACGAAGCCGCGCGGCAGGCGGGCCTTGAGCTTTTGCGGTTTCTTCTGCTTGTCGTTCATTTCCGGGAATTCCGCTGACTGTGACAGTGGCGGTTTCCTAGCGGATTGGGCGGGGAGCGGCAAGGGCGAAGGGTCTTGAAGCCGCAAGCCGAATCGATTGAAGCAGAGGCGCCTATCAGAATGCGGATATGCTCATGATCACCGAAACGCTTCTTTATGCCGCGACATGGCCGCTGACCGGCAATCCGCATCGAAAGTTCATCCGCTATTCCGTCAATCTCTGGTCACGGGCCGGGCGCTGCGCCCGGGATTGGGCCGAACATGAGACGATGAGCCGGAACGCGATCCGCGCGGCGGCGTCTGGTCTCAGGCAGAAGCGCACCGCCGTCGTGCTCGGCTCGGGCCTGCTGCGCGACGTGCCGACCGAGGCTCTGGCGCACGAGTTCGACACCGTCGTGCTGGTCGATCTCGTTCATCTCGCCTCGGTGCGCCTATGGCTTGCGGCCAAGGGCTATCGCAATATCAGGCTGATCGAGCGCGATCTCTCCGGCTATGACGATCTTGCCGCCGGCAGAGCGCCCGAACCGCTCGGCTTCCTGCGCACCGTGCCCTATCTCGATTTCGTGGTTTCGGCCAATCTCCTGTCGCAGATCGGCCGGGGCGTGAAACGGCGCTACGACACCGAGGCCGCCGGAATGCCTGAAGATACGGTGGAAAGGCTGATTGCGGCGCATCTGGCCGGGCTTTCCGGTCTCTCCTGCCGTCATTGCCTGGTGACCGACACCGCCTATGCCGTCATCGACCGCATCGGCCGGACGCATGAGGAGGCCGACCTGCTGCACGGCGTTTCGCCGCCGCCGTCAAAGGCGGCCTGGACATGGCCGGTGGCGCCGCTCGGCGAGGAGAGCCGGGATTACCGGATCGAGCACAAGGTGATTGCCACCTGGTGACCAGGATGTGACCGCCGATCGGCTTGGCTTGCATCCGGCATTCCCCTATATGAGGGACCATGCGCACGCTTGCCCTCATCACCATGGTTCTCGGTTGGCTGGTCTACAGCGCCATGTCTGCTTGGGCAGGCTGTCCGACCTGTGCGTCGATGAATGCACCCGCCGCCGAAACCGGGATGCATCATCAGATGGCCGGCATGCAGATGCCTGACGCGGCGAGCAAGGCCGATCCCTTGAAAGACCCCTGCTCTACCGGCAACGCCGCGCATATGCCGCTTTGCAGCGCCTGTCTGCTGCTGCCGCCGGCCATCATGGTCGTCGATAGCGCAAAGCCTGTTTTCGCCTATCCCACCCCGGCGCTTGCCCGCGCCCTGGATGACGATCGGCCCGCTCCGCAGGCTCCCCCTCCCCGACTGTCCTGACGCTACGCTTAATTCACGCAGAAACGAGCGGCTTTAGCCGGCCGCAACCCTATTGTCAGACAGAGGAAGGAATTCTCATGTCTCTGAAAATCATCACTCTTACCGTCATGCTCGCCATCATTGCCGCTCCCGCCCTTGCCGAAGACAAGGCCATGGATATGAGCAAGCCGATGGGCAGTCACGACGCGGCAAGCCATGCCTTCACCGAGGCGAACGACAAGATGCACAAGAATATGATGATCGAATATAGCGGCGATGCCGACGCGGATTTCGTCCGCGGCATGATCCCGCATCATCAAGGCGCGATCGACATGGCAAAGATCGAGCTTCAATACGGCAAGGATCCGGAAATCCGCAAGCTTGCCGAAGCCGTGATCAAGGCGCAGGAAGCCGAGATCGCCGAGATGGACGCCTGGCTCAAGGCCCACGGCAAGTAGTCGATCACTCGCGAAAGGGGAACGCCGGAGATGACCGGCGGTCCAGACTCTTTTACGTCATGCTCGACCAGCCCCTCATCCGGCTGCCGCAACCTCTCCGTTCCCCGCATATCTTTCGCAGGGCACGTTCCCTCTCCCCGTTTCTACGGGGAGAGGGTTAGGGTGAGGGGCAACTTTCGTCATCCGAGTGGCACAGCGCCGGTGTTCTCAGCCTTTCGGCTCGAAATCGGCCGGGCGGCGGCCGGCGCCCTGACGCGACAGCATCCAGCCCGGATATTCCGGAGCAAGGGCGCTCACCTCGTCGAGCCTACCCATGTCGTCTCCGTCGAGCTTCAGCTTGACGGCGGCAAGATTCTGGTCGAGCTGGTCGACATGCTTGGCGCCGATGATGACGGTGGTGACGAATGGCTTGGCGAGGATATAGGCGAGCGCCACGGTGGCGACGCTGACGCCATGCTTTTCGGCGATCTCGCGCATGACGGCGACGCAGGCCCAGGCCTTGTCCTTATCAACAGGCGGGAAGTCGAAACTGGCGCGGCGGCCCTCGCCGTTACCGGGCGCGCCGGGACCGTATTTGCCGGACAGGAGACCCCCGGCGAGCGGCGACCAGACCATCAGGCCGAGCTTTTCCTCCTGCATCATCGGCACGATATCGCGCTCGAGATCGCGGCCGGCGATGGAGTAATAGGCCTGCACCGTCTCGAAACGGGCAAAGCCGCGGCGTTCGGAAAGACCGAGCGCCTTGGAAATGCGCCAGGCCTGCCAGTTGGAGACGCCGATATAACGCACGAGGCCGCGGGAGACGAGATCGTCGAGCGCGCGCAGCGTCTCCTCGATCGGCGTCACCGTATCGGTCGCGTGGATCTGATAGAGATCGATATGATCGGTTTGCAGGCGCTTGAGGCTCGCCTCGACCGAATCCATGATGTGGCCGCGCGAGGCGCCGCGGTCGTTCGGCTTGTCGCCCATGACGCCATAGACCTTGGTGGCGATGACGACGTCCTTGCGGGGCACGCCGAGGTTCTTCAGCGCCTGACCGAGCAGCCTTTCGGACTCGCCGGATGAATAGACGTCGGCCGTGTCGACGAAGTTGACGCCTGAAGCCAGCGAGCGCTCGACGATCCGGTCGGCGGCATTCTGGTCGACATCGGCGATGGCGCCCCACATGGTGCCCTGTTTGGCTTCGCCGAAGGTCATGGTGCCCAGGCAGATTTCGGAGACGAAAAGTCCCGTATTTCCGAGTTGGTTGTAACGCATGGTCGAAAAAATCCTTTGTGTCTGCCGCAAGAGGGGCTTGCGAACGGAAGAACTTCATTTTTTGATTATTGGCCTGCGCGCGACAGGCACAGCCGTGGCTGGCTGTAAGGTGAGGCGATTTTCATGTAGTGCGGCAGCGAGGCTTTTCAACGCCGTGCCTTGCCGCAGCGGAGATGAGCGCTCTCGTCTCGACGCAGCCCTTGTCTAGACGCAGCCCTTGTCTAGACACAGGCGGCCGATAGATTGCCAGTCATATTTTAAGAGGTACGCATATGGCGACGCGACCACTGACCACCATCGGCTTCGATGCCGACGACACGCTCTGGCAGAACGAACAATATTACCGGCTGACGGAAGCGCATTTCACCGGGCTTCTTGCCGATTTTGCCGAAGGGCCCAAGATTTCCGAGCGGCTGCTGGAGGCCGAGAAGCGCAATCTTCGCCATTACGGCTTCGGCATCAAGGGTTTCACGCTGTCGATGATCGAGACGGCGATCGAGATCACCGAAGGCAAGATTCCCTCGAGCGTGATCGCCAAGATCCTCGATACCGGCCGCGATCTTCTTTCCCATCCCGTCGAGACCATGCCGCATGTGCGCGACACGCTGGAGGCGCTTGCCGGCAAATATCTGCTGGTCATGATCACCAAGGGCGATCTGTTCGACCAGGAGCGCAAGCTCGCCCAATCCGGCCTCGGCGACTTCTTCGATGCCGTCGAGATCGTCTCCGACAAGACGGCCGTCACCTATCGCCGCATCTTCGCCAAGGTCGGCGACGGGCCGGAACGGGCGATGATGGTCGGCAATTCGCTGAAATCGGACATCGTGCCGGCCATCGCCGCCGGCAGCTACGGCGTGTTCGTGCCGCATGAGCTGACCTGGGTGCTGGAACATGTGGACGAACCGACGGAAGCGCCGCGTTTCCGCAAGATCGGCCATCTCGGCGAATTGCGCGACCTGATCGACCGGCTGACATAGGCCGGACGTTCCGTTATTTGGCAGGGGCTTATTGCTGTTTGACAGGCGCCTTCGGAAACAGCGACGGCTGCTGCGGCTCGGCCGGCGGCTGCTGCTTCGGGGCAGCAGCCAAAGGCTCGATCAGGATGCTGAAGGGAGCGCCGAGGCCGCGGCGCGGCGACACCTTGGAATAATAGGGGCGCATCAGCCAGGTGGTGTTTTCCTTGACCGTCGTCTCGAATCTCATGCCGTCCTCGTCGGTGCCGAAGAAGGCCTCGTCATCCGGTTTCGACAGGTCGAAGATCGCCAGGAAGGCGAATTTGCTCTTGGTGGCAAAGTCGATCTTCACATGCTGGCCGGCGCGCACCGGCAGCGTGTAGACATGGCTGTTGCCGAACTTCGTCCAGCCCTTGAGCTGCATGGTGACGGCCGGGAACTGCAGCTTCTCCAGCTTCTCGCCCGGATCGAGCTGCGGCGTCTGCGCCAGAGCGGGGACCGTCAGGAGGAAAAGGGTGGCGGCTGAGATCAATGTTCTCACGGATGCATCTTCTTTCATGGTCGCACCAGCACGGCGCGCATTTCCTCGACCTCGGGCCGGCAGAAGCAGCCCTCGAGATGATCGTTGACGAGACCCATCGCCTGCATGAAAGCATAAACTGTGGTCGGGCCGACAAAGGTCCAGCCGCGTTTCTTCAGATCCTTCGAAATGATGACCGAGGTCGGCGTCGTCGGATTGGCGACGATATGCTCCCGGTCGACCACCGCTGGCCGGTCGTTGTGGCCGGGTTCATAGCGCCAGAAATAATGGGCGAGCGAGCCGAATTGATCGCGCAGCGCCAGAGCGCGCCTGGCATTGTTGATGGTGGAGACGATCTTGCCGCGATGGCGGATGATGCCGGCATCGCCAAGGCAGCGAGTGACATCCTCGTCGCCGAAAAGCGCGACCTTTTCGAAATCGAAGCCGGCAAAGGCGGCGCGGAAATTCTCACGCTTGCGCAGGATGGTCAGCCAGGAAAGACCGGACTGGAAACCTTCAAGACAGATCTTCTCGAAGAGGCGGATGTCATCAGTGACAGGGCGGCCCCATTCCTCATCGTGATATCTCATATAATCGGGCAGATTGGCGTGCCAGTGGCAGCGGCTCCTGCCGTCCTCGCCGATGATAATGCCTGTCTCGCTCATGTCCGCTTCATTCCCGGGTTCGTCCGCTCCGCCTGGTTTTCCGGTCATGATTCCGGCTTTACCATTTGCAAACCGTCTTTCCAAACCGAACCGTAACCCTGACGAAAAGTTTATCCCACGGGTCGGGTTTTCATGAATCGATCTTTACCATTCGCTGGCGGATTGGATGGCAGCGTCTTTCGCGGGCGGAACATCTCCGCCCGGGCGGACGCCTCCGCCAGCGCATTTTCGGCCATTGTAGAGAGTCCGTCCGATGATGAAACAGTTTGTTCTCGCCGCAGCCGTCTTCGGCATTTTCTCCACGGCCGCCCTTGCAGACGACCGCTACGCCACCCGCCCGCCCGTCGTGCTCAGCCCCGACCTGACCGCGCCCTGGATCAACCAGCTCGGCGGCGGCGCGGTTCGTCCCGTCGTCTACCAGCGGCCGGTCGTCCAACAGCAGCAGCGCGGGCTTTTCCAGCGCCGGGTGCTGCGCCAGGCGCCGCAAGTCGCACCGCAGACCGTCTCGGCGATAAACCCGGGCATACCGTCGATCCGCCATCCGATCGAGCCGCAATTCCTGCCGCAGATGGTCGATTACGACACTCAGGAAAAACCCGGCACGATTGTCATCGATGCCAACAACCGCTTCCTCTATCTGGTGATGGATGGCGGCAAGGCGCGGCGTTACGGTGTCGGGGTCGGCAAGCCCGGCTTCGAATGGGCCGGCGCCCACAAGATCACCCGCAAGCAGGAATGGCCGGACTGGACGCCGCCTTCCGAGATGATCAGCCGCGAAGCCGCCAAGGGCCATTACCTGCCGGCGCGGATGGACGGCGGCGCGGAAAACCCGCTCGGCGCCCGCGCCATGTATCTCGGCTCGACGCTTTACCGCATCCACGGCACCAACGCGCCCTGGTCGATCGGCAGCGCCGTCTCCTCCGGTTGCATCCGGTTGCGCAACGAAGATGTCGTCGATCTCTATGACCGCGTTCGCGTCGGAACCCGCGTCGTCGTCATGTAACGGCACATACGATATCTTGGAAGCCGCAAGAACAGGCGGCTTCCTTTCCCGAAATTGCTTTATCCGGCCGGGCCGATCTTGAATCGGGCAGAAGTTCATGTAGCTTCAGGCGGATTTGCTTGAGGGGAATCGATCATGATCAAATTGATGCCAGGTCTGGCCGCGGCCGGACTTGTCCTGTCCTTGATGTCCACATCCGCCTTTGCGGCGCCTGCCGGCTCCGACAACACCCAGCGTCCGGCGCAAGTCGTGCGTGTGGCGCAGATGCCGAAATATGTGAAGCCGCAGTTCAAGCGCAAGAAGGTGCGGCTGGTGACGACGGAAGCCGCCGGCACCGTGATCATCGATACCAACAACAAATATCTCTACCTCGTCGAAGGCAACAACCGCGCCACCCGCTACGGCATCGGTGTCGGCCGCGACGGCTTCGGCTGGTCTGGTATCGTCAAGATCGGCCGCAAAGCCGAATGGCCGGCATGGACACCGCCGGCCGAAATGCGTCGCCGCGAAGCCGCCAAGGGTCACATCATCCCGGCTTACCAGGAAGGCGGCGAGGACAATCCGCTCGGTGCGCGGGCCATGTATCTCTATCAGGGCGGCCGCGATACCATCTTCCGCATCCACGGCACCAATCAGCCCTGGACGATCGGCCTCAACATGTCTTCCGGCTGCATCCGGATGATGAACGAGGACGTAACGCATCTTTACGATCGCGCGCCCGTCGGCACCAAGGTGATCGTCATCGGCCCCGGCAACAAGCAGGGCAAGGTCGCTTTCGAGGACAGGGGCATCGACGTGCTGCGCACCATGTTCGGCGGCTGAGCAACACCTATTAAAAAACGAAGGCGCTTTTTAGAAGCGCCTTTTATTTCTCTTGGACTTTGCGGCGGAAAGCTGGCAGACGTGCCTAGGAGTCGACATATTTGCAATATCGGGGCTATTCAATGACATATGCGCTGCGTTCCTCCGCCTCCCTGCTTGCGGGCATCGCGTTTTTCACCATCTGTTCGGCAGCCTCCGCCTCGGCGGAAGACCTGCAATTCTCCATCTACGGCGGCTATCAGACGGCACCGCACAGCGGCGTCGATCTTTCCGACGGCACGCATTTCACCGCCGGCTGGGAAGGCAAGTCCTTCGGCAGCCCGCCCTACTACGGCGGCCGCGTCACCTGGTGGCTGGAAAATTTCAACAAGCCGAACTGGGGTATTTCGCTCGATTATACCCATGACAAGGTCTATGCCGACGACGATACGCTGGCCAAGACCGGCTGGTCGCATTTCGAATTCACCGACGGCCTGAACCTGCTGACGGTGAACGGGCTCTATCGCTTCCAGGATCCGACCCGCCGCTGGACGCCCTATCTCGGTGCCGGTGTCGGTGTGAACATTCCGCATGTCGAAGTGATTCGCCCCGAGGGCAAGACCTGGGCTTATGAATTCGGCGGCGTGACGCTGCAGGCCCAGGCCGGCGTCGACTTCAAGGTGACCGACCGCTGGTCGACCTTTGTCGAATACAAGGGCACCTATTCACGTGTCGACGTTCCGATCGACAGCGGCGTGGATCTGAAGACCAACATCTTCACCAATGCCGTCAATGTCGGCGTTTCGTTCCACTGGTAATCGAATCATTGAGCGGTCCAGCTTTTCGGGCCGCTCTATTTTTGCTGTGGCGCAATTCCGGACGGAAGACCGCTTCACACTTTTCCTGAAATTGCTTATTTGGTGCCGCAGCTGACCTTGCCCTCGACGGCAAAGGGTTTTTCACCGCCTGCGATCGTCAGGGAATAGGTGCCGCTGAAATTTGCCGCCGGCTTGCCGCGTTCGCCGGCAACCACGACGAGATCCAGCGTTGCTCCGCCGGTGTCATCTTCGCCGCCGTCGAAGACTTCGAGCAGCAGATCGCCATCGCGCGACCAATGGTTGGTCAGATGCTGCGATTCGAAAACACGTTTGCCGAACACGGTCGCTTGGGCCGGGTCCTTGACGACAAGCGCGCCGCGGAAATGGTTGAGCTTGTGGCCGGCTTCGCTTTCGAAGCCGCTCTCGAGCGTGAAGCGCGCTTCCTTGTCATCGGCAGAACAGAAAAAACGGCTGTCGGCATGGGCGGTGCCCGCCGCACCGAGCAGTCCGGCAAATACGATCATTCCCCGCCACATCGTCCAAACTCCCGAGACAGGCCCGACAGGCCTTTCACGTCAGCCTAACGGCAAATCTCTTAATTTTTCCGGCACAGCGCCGCCATAAGCCCAATCGAGCAGCTCGACCGTATGCAGGATCGGCATGCCGGTGGCGGTGGCGATCTGGGTGATGCAGCCGATATTGCCGGTGGCGATGACATCGGCCTTGGTGGCTTCGATGTTTTTGACCTTGCGTGCCTTCAAGGCCGCCGAGATCTCCGGCTGCATGATGTTGTAAGTGCCGGCCGAACCGCAGCAGAGATGGCCTTCGGCCGGATCGCGCACGGTAAAACCCGCCGCTTTCAGCAATTGCTTCGGCGCGAGGGTGATGCGCTGGCCGTGCTGCATGGAACAGGCGGAGTGATAGGCGACGGTGATGCTCTTCGGCATGTGCGCCGGCAGCTCGAGGGTTGCGAGATATTCGGTGATATCCTTGGCAAGGCCTGAGACCCTCGCCGCCTTTGCCGCATAGGCGGGATCGAGGCGCAGCATATGGCCGTAGTCCTTGATCGTCGTGCCGCAGCCCGAGGCGGTGATGATGATGGCGTCGAGCCCCTGCCCGTCGATTTCGCGTGTCCAGAGATCGACATTGACCCGCGCGCTTTCGAGCGCCTGTTCGGCGCGGCCCATATGATGAACAAGCGACCCGCAGCAGACCTCGCCTTCCGGCAGTACCACCTCGACGCCAAGCCGCGTCAGCAGCCGGATCGCCGCCGCATTGATGCCGGGATCGAGCACCGGCTGGGCGCAGCCGGACAGCATCGCCACCCGGCCGCGCCGTTCGGTTTCAGGCAGATAGCTGCCGGGTTTTGCCAAGGCGGACACTGCGGGCACGCGGCGCGGCGCAAGCGCCAGCATGGCGGCGAAGGGTTTGAGCGCCGCTCCCCGCATCAGCCCGGCGAAGGGCCGGCCGAGACGGGCGAGATTGAGCGCCAGGCGGAAGCGGCCGGGATAGGGCAGCACGGCGGCAAGGATGGCGCGCGTCAACCTGTTCATGAAGGGGCGCTTGTAGGTCTTTTCGATATGGGCGCGGGCGTGGTCGACCAGATGCATGTAGTCGACGCCGGAGGGACAGGTGGTGACGCAGGCCAGGCAGGAGAGACAGCGGTCGATATGGGTGACGACCTCGGCATCGGCCGGCCGGCCGTTTTCCAGCATGTCCTTGATCAGGTAGATCCGACCGCGCGGACTGTCGAGTTCGTTGCCGAGCGTCACATAGGTGGGACAGGTGGCGGTGCAGAAACCGCAATGGACGCATTTGCGCAGGATCTGCTCGGATTCGGCGACATCCGGGTCGAGGAGCTGGGTCGGGGTGAAGTTGGTTTGCATTTATGCGGCCTCCAGCGGGGTTCCATTGCGCTGGAGCGAGGCAGTAGCCACTTGCTCCCTCTTCTCCCCAGCGGGGAGAAGTGCCGAGCAAAGCGAGGCGATGAGGGGGTGAGCGACGAAAGGAGCGAGCATCTGAGCGGCAAGCGAAGATGACTTCTGCCGTGCCGCCCCCCTCATCCGACCCTTCGGGCCACCTTCTCCCCGCTGGGGAGAAGAGGGAGCAAGCCCAGCCTTAGTACCATCTCTCAAGGCCGATATTCCCAGATAGCTCGAAAACGACATCTCAGCCACCCATCTTCCCCGGATTGAAAATCCCCGCCGGATCGAACTTCTCCCTCACCCGCCGCGACAGCATCGCCACAGCCTCGGGCTCCGGATGAAACGCCGCGGTTGTCGCCCTCGCCTCGCCCGAGGCACGGATCAGCGTCGCGTGGCCGCCGCCCAGAGCTTTGATAAAGCGGCGGACCAGCTCGCCTTCGGGGCCGGCCTCCATGCGCATCCAGACGAGACCGCCCTGCCAATCATAAAAGGCGTCGACGCCGGCTTCGAGGCGGAGCGCCGCGACCAGCTGGTGGCCGGTGCCGGGGGCGACCGAGACGCGCCAGACCGGCCGCGACGTCGCATCGGCGTAGGGCACAACGTCACGGATTTCCTGCCAGAGCCTGCGGCTTTCCGGCTCGTCCAGCCGCGTCACCGCTGCGAAGGCCGACATTGCAGCCGTAAGCTTTTCCAAACGCACAGCGACCGAGCCGGCGAGGCCTTCGATACGCAGCACCGTCGCCTCGCCCTCCGGCAGTTTGCCGGCGAGGAATTTCCACGTCACCGTCAAGGGCAGATGGGCCGCACCCGAGACCTCGACCGGCAGCGCCATGGCCGCCGCCATGGCCTTTGCCGCCTCGGCGTCGTTGAGGCCCGACAGCACCACTGTGCGCTCGGTCTTCGGACGCGGCGGCACCCGGAAGGTGACTTCGGTGAGGAAACCCAGCGTGCCATGCGAGCCGGCAATCAGTTTGACGAGATCGAGGCCGGTGACATTTTTCATCACCCGGCCGCCGGCCTTGATGATCTCGCCTTTGCCGTTGACGAAGCGTATACCGAGCAAGCTGTCGCGGGCGGCGCCCGCAATCAGCCGGCGCGGGCCGGAGACATTGGCGGCAAAGACGCCGCCGATGGTCGGCTCCCCCGAGGTGCCCATCACCGGGCGATGATCCATCGGTTCGAAGCCGAGCATCTGACCGCTTTCGGAAAGGGCCGCCTCGACCTCGGCAAGCGGCGTTCCCGATCGCACCGTCATGACCATTTCGCCGGGATTATAGGCGACGATTCCGGTAAGCCCGGTCGAGCGCAGCCGCTCCTCGCAGGCGACGGCATTGCCGAAGCCGGCGCGGCTATCGCCGCCGCAGATGGCGAGCGGCCGGCCGCTCTCGGCATGTGTGCGGACGATCGCTGCCGCCTCCTCCTCGCTCGTCGGCATCAGATCGATCATGCGGCGGGACGCCCTTCGAGCGGGAAGACCTTCGATGGATTGAGAAGCCAGCCGGGATCGAAGGCGGCGCGCGCCGCCATCTGCTGGGCGAGATCGGCTTCGGAATATTGATGCCGCATCAGGTCCCGCTTCTCGATACCGACGCCATGTTCGCCGGTCAGGCAGCCACCGGCATCGACGCAGAGTTTGAGGATATCGTTGCCGGCGGCCTCGGCGCGGGCGGCATCCTCGGGATCGTTGGCGTTGAACAGGATCAGCGGATGCATGTTGCCGTCGCCGGCATGGAAGACGTTGGCGACCCGCAGACCGTAATGATCGATGATCTCGGCTGTCTTCTTCAGCACATGCGACAGCTGGCTGAGCGGCACGGTGCCGTCCATGCAGATATAGTCGGCGATGCGGCCGGTGGCGCCGAAGGCGGATTTGCGGCCCTTCCAGATCAGCGCCGCTTCGGTCGCCGACTGGCATTCGCGCACGGTCTTGACGCCGTGCCGGCGGGCGATTGCGACAATGTCCGTCAAGGTGGCGTCCATTTCCGCTTCCGAACCTTCGACCTCGACGATCAGCAGCGCGCCGACATCGAGGGGATAACCGGCATGGGCAAAGGCCTCGCAGATCTCGATCGCCGGCTTGTCCATGAATTCGATCGCAACCGGGATGATGCCGGCGGCGATGACATCGGCGACACAGGCGCCGGCTTCTTCCGAAGCTTCGAAGCCGAAGAGCACGGGGCGCGCGCCTTCCGGCTTGGCGATCAGCCGCACCGTCGCCTCGGTGACGATGCCGAGCTGGCCTTCGTGGCCGCAGACGAGGCCGAGCAGATCGTAACCGGCGGCATCCAGCGCCTTGCCGCCGAGTTCGATCACGGTGCCGTCGACCAGCACCATCCGAACGCCGAGCAGATTGTTGGTGGTGACGCCGTATTTCAGGCAGTGGGCGCCGCCGGAATTCATGCCGATATTGCCGCCGATGGTGCAGGCGAGCTGCGAACTCGGATCGGGCGCGTAGAAGAAGCCCTCCGCCGAGACGGACTCGGAGATATTGAGATTGGTGACACCGGCCTGAACCACGGCAACGCGGTTCGGCAGATCGATTTCGAGGATGCGGTTCATCTTCGACAGGCCGAGCACGACGGCATCTTCCTGCGGAATGGCGCCGCCGGAAAGCGAGGTGCCGGCACCGCGCGGCACGACGGGAATGCCGTAGCGGTGGCAATAACGCATGATGGCAGAGACCTCGGCCGTGCTGCGCGGCAGGGCGACGGCGAGCGGCAGGCGACGGTAGGACACGAAAGCATCGGTCTCGAAGGGCACCAGCTCGCGCGCCTCATGCACCAGGCATTCCGGCGGCAGCAGATCTGTGAGATCGGCGACGATCTGGGCGCGGCGGGCCAGGACATCGGCGCGGGGTTTGAGAAACGATATGGCGTCGGACATGGCGCTCTCAGGCCTTTGACATCGTGACGACGGGAAATGACGGCCGAAAACCTCCTGCCGCCGACAGATCGGCTTAGCACTTTCCCGAAAGGGGCGCAAATGCTAAGCACTTATGTCAAAAGGGGAAAAAATCGAAAACCGCATGACCAATCTCGGCGATCTCGAAATCTTTGCCAAGGTCGTTTCGACCGGCAGCATGTCGCTTGCCGGGCGGGCGCTCGGCTTTTCCCCGGCCGTCGTCTCCAAGCGGATCAAGCGGCTGGAGGACCGGCTCGGCACCCGGCTGTTGCAGCGCACGACGCGGCAGATCTCGCTGACGGAAGCCGGACAGGGCTTTTACGACCGCGTTCTCGGCATTCTCGCCGGGCTGGAAGAGGCGGAATTCTATATTTCCGGCCGCTCGGCGCAGATGCACGGCACGTTGAAGATCTCGGCGCCGACCTCTTTCGGGCGCATGCACATCGCGCCGCATCTGAAGGCGTTCATGCGGGCGCATCCGGAGCTGGCCATCAATCTGGTGCTGACCGACGAATTCAGCGACATCGTCGGCGGCGGCTTCGATCTGGCGATCCGCATCGCCGAGCTCACCGATTCGAGCCTCGTCGCCCGCCGGCTGGCGCCGGTGCGCCGGCTGCTCTGCGCCTCGCCGGACTATCTCGCGGCACATGGCGAGCCCGGCCACATCGACGAACTGAAACATCACCGCTGCCTGCCGGCGCATAATGGCGATACCTGGCGCCTGAACGGGCCGGACGGGATGCTCAGCCTGCGGCCGGAGGGCCTGCTGATCACCAATTCCAGCGAGGTGATCCGCGAGGCGGTCATCGCCGGCCTCGGGATCGCCCTGCGCTCCACCTGGGATATCGGCGAAGAGCTCAAGGCCGGCCGTCTGGTGCAGGTGCTGCCGGCCTATGAAGGCTCGCACAATGTCGCGCTGTCGGCCGTCTATCCCAGCCGGCAGTTCCTGCCGGCCAAGGTGCGGCTGTTCATCGATTATCTCGCCGAGCTTTACGGGCCTGTGCCCTATTGGGAGCGCTGACGACAGGCGCCCGTTTCAGCGCGAGAGGTCGAGATAGGCGTTGGCCACCATCGCGTCGATATCGCCCGGAACCGGCACGACGCAGGATTCGGGACCGACCTTGCCCCTGGCGATGCGTTCCAGGCAGCGGGCCTGCAGGGTGAAGCCGAGATCCATCGATTCGACCGTGTTGCCGAGCGGCCGCGGGCCGGCGAGATTGGCCATGTGGCCGCCGCCGAGCACGTGAAAAGAGCGGCCGTCGCTGAGATGGAAGGTCTCGATATGATCGGCCTCGTAGCGATCGATGCCGATGACGTCGGGATGGCGGCGGAAGGCCTCGACATCGATCTCATGCGGGAAATGGCCGCCATTCATCAGGATCGCGCCGTCCTTGACGAGCGGCAGGTCGGCCGCCGTGAGGATGCCGGCAAATCCCGTGACGGTGACGACTATATCGGCCGTGCGGATCGCCGCTTCGCGCAGCGGCGTGACGAAACCATCGAGATGGGCTTCGAGTGTGACCACCGGATCGATATCGACGACGCTGACGGTGGAAAACGCGTTGCGGAAACAGGCGGCCGTGCCCTTGCCGCAGGCGCCATAGCCGAACACCGTCACGCGTTTGCCGTGGGTAGATCGGTTGGTGAAGCGCAGATAGCTTTCGAATAGGCTCTGTCCCACGGCATGCCGGTTTTCGGCAAACTGCTTGATCGGGCTGTCGTTGATGACGAGGACCGGCATGTTGAGGCGCTCGCGCAGCGGCAGCAGCCGCGTGCGCCCCGAGGTGGTCTCCTCGGTGCCGCCGCGGAGATTGGCATAAGACTTTTCCGCCGCAATGGCGAAGAGATCGCCGCCATTGTCGAGCAGCAGATCCGGCTTTTCGGCAATCACCGCTTCGAGACTGCCATGGTGGGCGGCGGCATCGGTCGTCTGCGTGGCGAAGACCGTGATACCCTGCGCACGCAGGAACTCGACCGTCGAAGGCTGGGTGCTGTTGAGATTGCCGGTGCAGACCAGACGGGCGCCGCCGGCGCGTAACGTCATCAGCAGCGCCACCGTCTTCGGCTCGAGATGAATGCCGGTGCCGATCGACAGCCCGGCAAAGGGACGCGTCCGCTCGAATTCGGCCGCCGTCGCCTTCAGCAGCCGGCAGCTGCTACCGATCCAGTCGATGCGCGTCACGGTCTTTTCCATCATCTCATCCCTGTTGCCGATATCCCGCTATGTCTAGCGATGCCACAGGGCGGCGAATATGGAGGTTATTCTGACGACGGAGCAGAAAAACTGCCCTTTCCGCTCCCGGATTGGCACAGCCAGCCGGACAAAGCGGCAAAACCCGGGCGTTTGGCATCCGGCGTGCGGCAGCAGAGGCTGTAGCCGGACGGCCGGGCGATGAAGCCATAGGGCGCGACCAGCTGCCCGCGCTGAAGATCGTCCTCGATCGAGGCGCGCGGCGCAACGGCGATGCCGAGGCCGGAGCGGGCGGCACCAAGCGCCAGCAGCAGATCCTCGAACTCCTGACGGCGGGAAAAGGCGACCGGCGGTGTGCCGCTTTCGGCAAACCATTCGTCCCACAGCTTCGGAACGCTGCGACTGGCGAGCATGGCGAGCCGGCCCATCGCCGCCGGATCCTCCGACAGCGTTGCGGCAAGCGCCGGTGTGGCGACCGGACCGAACTCGTCTTCCATGAACCGCACAGCGGTCACGCCTGCGGCCGGCCGGTATTCGCCGCCCATGATCACCGCGTCCAGTTCCGGGTGCATGTTGAGCGGTTCGACCACGCTCATCGGCACGATATCGACCGCCGTATCGCCGAGGTGCGCCTGCATGTCGGCAACGCGCGGCATCAGCCACCAGACCGCGAAAGCGGAGGGCACACCGAGGCGGATGCGGCCCGGCACGACACCTTCGAGCTCGCAAGCGGCGCGTTGCAGAATGTCGAAAGGCGCGCTGCAAGCGTCGGCGAAAGCGCTCGCCCCTGCGGTCGGAACCAGCCTGCGGCCGTCGCGCAGAAAGAGATTGCGGCCGAAGTGGCCCTCGAGCGTGGCGATCTGCTGGCGCACGGCGCCGCGCACCACGTTCAGCTCTTCGGCAGCCTTCAGAATGCTGCCGTGACGGCAGACCGCCTCGAAGGCGCGGACGGCATTGAGCGGCGGAAGACGCATGATGACCACGATCACAAATGACAGTGGATCACTTGATCTTGCCATTGAAGGAAAGGCAAGACCGCGCCATATTGTACAGCTGTGCAATGTGACGCATTCGAGACAGGACGTGACGGATTTCTGAGCCTGCCCCAGCTCGATTTCCCTTAAGGAACGGCGATCCAGTCGCCTCTCGGAGCGGCCACGGCTTTTGGATTGTGTCAGTTTTTCGTGATACACTATATGAGTGATTCCTAACAACCACTGCGAAGGTGACCCGACAATTGACTCTTCTCGCCCGATTGGCATCCGATGTGCAGCTGATGTTCCGGCGTCCGCCGCGACAGCAATATGGTGCGATCTGCTATCGGGTGAAGAAGAAGAGCGGTGAGGTCGAGGTGCTGTTGATGACCAGCCGCGATACCGGCCGCTGGGTCATTCCCAAGGGCTGGCCGATGACCGGCAAATGCGCCCATGAGGTCGCCGCACAGGAGGCCTTCGAGGAAGCCGGCGTGCGCGGCGCGGTCGAGACCGAGACGCTCGGCGCATACAGCTACTCGAAAGTCCTGCGCGACGGCGTGCAGGTGGCCTGCAAGGTGCAGGTCTATGGGCTCGAAGTCACCGACATGGCGAAAAACTTCAAGGAGAAGGGCGAGCGCCGCATCGAATGGGTCTCCTTCGACGAGGCGGCCGGGCGCGTGCGCGAGCCGGAGCTGCGCGGCCTTTTCCTGGCCTTCAAGCGAAAGATAACCGAAAGGCTTTCGGCAAAAGCGGCCAAACAGGGGCCGGCGGAAAAGCAAATCCCGGCGGAATGAATCCTGCCATCTTGCGATGCTAGAAAAGCAGCGTAGAAGCAGATTTCATACCTCGGAAAAAGAATGCCGCCACGTCCCACAATCCTGACGAAACGCACGCTCGACAAAGACCTCGCCAAGATCACCCATGCCGAGGACGCGACGAAGCATGTCTTGCGGCGGCTGGTGGCGCCCGGTCTCGGGCTGATCTTCGTCGGCCTGACCATGATCTTTGCCGGCGTCTACATGTTCGACCATCCCGGAGCGGTGCTCGTCGTGGCGGCGGCCGCCCTTGCCGGCTACATGGCGATGAACATCGGCGCCAACGACGTGACCAACAATGTCGGCGCGGCCGTCGGGGCGCGGGCCATGACGATGGGCCAGGCGCTTGTTATCGCTGCGATTTTCGAGGTTCTCGGCGCGACGATCGCCGGCGGCGAGGTCGTCAGGACGATTTCCTCCAACATCGTCGACGCCGTCCAGGTGCCGCAGGTGGCACTCGGCTGGATCATGATGGCTGCGCTGATGGCTGCCGCCCTCTGGATCCATCTCGCGACCTGGATGAATGCCCCGGTTTCCACCACCCATGCGATCGTCGGCGCGGTGATCGGCGCCGGCATCGCAGCCGTCGGGCCGGAACCGGTGAATTGGCGGGTGATGGTGGAGATCACCTCGAGCTGGATCACCTCGCCGCTGATCGGCGGGCTGATCGCGGCCGGGCTGCTCTACCTCGTCAAGACGCTGATCATCTATCGCGACGACAAGATCGCGGCGGCTCGGCGTTGGGTGCCGGTGCTGGTCGCGGTGATGACCGGCAGCTTCATGGCCTATATGGTGCTGCAGCTGTCGCCCACCGGCAAATTTCCGGCTTTCACCATCATCCTCATCGGCATCGGCATCGGGCTGGTCAGCTGGCTTATCGCCCGGCCGCTTGTACTCGCCCAGGCGCGCGATCTCGAAAACCGCAACAGCTCGCTGCGGGTGCTGTTCCGGCTGCCGCTCATCGGCTCTGCCGCGCTGCTGTCCTTCGCGCATGGCGCAAACGATGTTTCGAACGCGGTCGGGCCGCTTTCGGCGATCGTCCACTCGGTCGGCATCGGCGGCGGCGACGGCAGCATTGGCCATCCGCCCCTCTGGGTGATGCTGATCGGCGCCTTCGGCATCTCCGTCGGCCTGCTGCTGTTCGGCCCGCGCCTCATCCGCCTCGTCGGCGAGGAAATCACCAAGCTCAATCCGATGCGCGCCTATTGCGTCGCGCTGTCGACCGCCTTCACCGTCATCGTCGCCTCCTGGCTCGGCCTGCCGGTCAGCACCACGCATATCGCCGTCGGCTCCGTTTTCGGCGTCGGCTTCTTTCGCGAATGGTATACGCGCCATTCGAAGCGCCGCATCGCCTATGTCAGGCGCAGGGTCGAGAGCTTCGATATCGACGAACCGGATGAAGCGAACGTCCACGAGACACGGCGGCGCTATCTTGTGCGCCGGTCGCATTTCATGACGATCATTGCGGCCTGGATCGTCACCGTGCCGATTTCGGCCGCGCTTGCGGCGGGGATTTATTGGGTTATGTTCGCGCTCTTCGTCTAGAATAGGATGATTTTAGGCCGGCTCGGCCTGAAATCTGAATCCTGTTGTAAATTAAAGAGTTAGAGCATGATGTCATGAGAAAACCGCTCACATGGCATCATGCTCTGAAACCCGCGAGTTTTAAATGCGCGCCAATTTCCGCATGCAACGGCTTTTCGTCGACGCGCCGCTTTCTGCCGGCGCCGCCCTCGAGGCGAATGCCGACCAGTTCAATTATCTCGCCAATGTGCTGAGGATGGAGGAAGGCGGGGAGGTCCTGCTGTTCAACGGCCGCGACGGCGAGTGGAAGACCACCCTTACTTTCCCCACGCGCAAACGCATCCTGCTGACCGCAATCGAAGAGACGCGGCCGCAGCCGGCACCCTGCGACCTGCATTATCTCTTTGCGCCGCTCAAGATCGGCCGCATGGATTATCTGGTGCAGAAGGCGGTGGAAATGGGCGCCGGCCTGCTGCAGCCGGTCATGACCCAGCACGTCCAGGGCAAAATCACCAATCTCGACAAGCTGCGCGCCAATGTCGTCGAGGCCGCCGAGCAATGCGGCGTTCTCGGCATTCCCGAGGTGGCCGAGCCGGTGCGGCTTCTCGACCTGCTCGACCGCTGGCCGAAGGAGCGCCGCATCATCTATTGCGACGAGGGCGATGCCGGGCAAAACCCGCTGCCGGTGCTCGCGGCGATCCGGGAAAGGCATCTCGCGCTGCTCGTCGGGCCGGAAGGCGGCTTTTCCGAAGAGGAACGGACGCGGCTTCGAAGCCTCGATTTCGTCACCGCCATTCCGCTCGGGCCGCGCATCCTCAGGGCCGATACGGCGGCCGTTGCGGCGCTCGCCGTGGTCCAGGCGGCGATCGGCGACTGGAGCTGAAGAGCGAAACGGGTGGACATGGAAATCACTGCTATTTTTTTGATGCGCCGTTGAAAGAATTTCACTTGCAACATACGTGGCTTGGGTCCTAATCACCCTTCCAGCTGCCCGGCCCCCTGGGCGCCTTTTTCGAATACAGGTAGCCCGCATGGCCCGCGACACCACCGACCAGACACCGCTCTCATCGGTCCAGGATCTGACCGATTACATCGCCGCCGGCAACAAGCCGCGGGAGCGCTTCCGGATTGGCACCGAACACGAGAAATTCGCCTTCTTCCGCGCCGACAACAGCCCGGTTCCCTATTTCGGTGACGCCAGCATCTCGGCCCTTTTGACCGGCCTGCAGGCGAAAAACGGCTGGGAGCCGATCACCGACGGCGGCAACATTATCGGCCTTGCCGAGCGGAGCGGCATGGGGGCGATCTCGATCGAGCCGGGCGGCCAGTTCGAACTCTCCGGCGCGCCGCTGGAAACGATCCACGAGACCTGCAAGGAATCGAACCAGCACCTGGCGACGCTGCGCGACATCGCCGAACCGATGGGTATCCGCTTCCTCGGCATCGGCGGCAGCCCAAAATGGACCTATGCGGAAACCCCGCAAATGCCGAAATCGCGCTACGAAATCATGACCCGCTACATGCCGAAGGTCGGCAGCCAGGGTCTCGACATGATGTACCGCACCTGCACGATCCAGGTGAACCTCGACTTCTCCTCGGAAGCCGATATGCGCAAGAAGATGCGCGTCTCGATGAAGCTGCAATCGCTGGCGACCGCCCTTTTCGCATCCTCGCCCTTCACCGAAGGTAAGCCGAACGGGCTGCTGTCCTGGCGCGGCGATATCTGGCGCGATGTCGACAACCGGCGCGCCGGCCTGCTCGATTTCACCTTCCGCGACGATTTCGGCTTCCGCGACTATGCCGAATGGGCGCTCGACGCGCCGATGTATTTCATCGTCCGCGACGGCCGCTATCACGACTGCACCCATGTCACCTTCCGCCAGTTCATGAACGGGGCGCTGAAGGGCGAGGTCGCTGATCCCTCGCCGACGATGGGCGACTGGACAAACCATCTTTCGACGCTCTTCCCCGACGTGCGGCTGAAGCGGTTCCTCGAAATGCGTGGCGCCGACGGCGGCCCGTGGCGGCGTATCTGTGCCTTGCCGGCCTTCTGGGTCGGCCTGCTCTACGACGATGCCGCACTCGACGCCGCCGACGAACTGACGAAAGACTGGGGCTTGGCAGAGGTCGAGGCCCTGCGCAATGCCGTTCCGGCGCAAGGGCTGAAGGCTGAATTTCGCGGGCATCCGCTCTTCGACACGGCGCGCGAAGTGCTCGGCCTATCGAGGGCCGGCCTCAAGGCGCGCGGCAAGCTCAACCGCGAAGGCCAGGACGAAACGATCTTCCTGGCGCCGCTCGACGAGGTGCTTGCCAAGAAGGCGACACTCGCCGAGGATCTGCTGTCGCTCTATCACGGCCGCTGGAACGGCTCGGTGGAACCGGTCTTCGAGGACTATCAGTACTGAGCCTGTCGCGGCTTCTTGACCACTCGAAAAACCGTTTCGCACTTTTGCCGGAACGGCTTTAAGTTCTTATGGCAAAAAGCCGTTTGCACATTACCTTTTCCGGATATAGTGGCGTTACCAGCGTCACGACTCGGGGAAAGGGACCTCCATGCTGCCACTCTTCGACATGATGATGCAGGCGCAGAACGGCGCGGCGATGGAGGCGATCGCCCGCCAGTTCAACCTTGCGCAGGAACAGGCGACCAAGGCGATGGCGGCGCTGATGCCGGCCTTCTCAGCCGGCCTGAAGCGCAGCACCAGCAACCCCTACGATTTCGTCGGGCTGATGCAGGCGGTGTCCTCCGGCAATTATGCGCGCTATTTCGAGGATATGAGCCGGGCCTTCACGCCGGAGGGCATTTCCGACGGCAACAACATCCTTGCCCAGCTGTTCGGCTCGAAGGAGGTTTCGCGCGCGGTCGCCGCCCAGGCCGCCCAGATGACCGGCATCGGCCAGGATATCTACAAGCGAATGCTGCCGGTGCTGGCCGATACGCTGATGGGCGGGCTCTTCAAGCAGACGACCGGCCAGATGGCTTCGCCGGTCAACCCCTTCGTCAACACGGCGATGGGCGAGAGCATCCAGCAATGGCTCGAAAGTACCGGCTTCGCGCCGAAGCCGAAGGCCGCGCAGCCGAGCATCTTCGACAATCCCTTCACGCAGGCGATGCAGCAGATGTTTGCGGTACCCAAGGCCGAACCGGCGCCCCAGCCGAACCCCTTCCTCGACAATCCCTTCGCCAAGGCCTTCCAGGAGATGATGGCCGGGCTTGGACAGCCGCCGGCGGCCAAGCAGCCGGCTGCCAGGACGCCCGAGGCGCCGAAGGGAGAGGCGAAGGTCAACGCCGACAGCTATACCGAGATGCTGAACGCCATGTTCGACAGCGGGCTCGAGGTGCAGAAGACCTATCAGAGGAACCTGGAAGCGATCTTCGAAACCTATCGGCCGAAGCCGCCTCAAACCAAGGCATAAAAAAACCCGGAGATGGCTTGGGAAAAGCCGGTCTCCGGGTCAAGCGGCAGGGCTATTGGCTATCACCCTGCGGGGAAACTCGACGCTCCTATTCGTTGTAGGAGCGGAAGAGCTGCAGGCGCCAGCGATTGCGCGCCGAGCGCGTCAGATGTTCCGACGGATCCTCGAAAAAGGTCGAGGCCAGGAACGCAGAGGTCAGGTCGGCCCTGCTCAGGCCGATATCCCTCAGCTGACTATCATTCAGATCGTGCAGCGTGTTGATCTCCATGCGATTGCGGAACCCGCGAAAGAGGGAGACCAGCGGAGCGAGGCCTGCGACCAGGCGCTGGAAAAGCGTCGGGGCGAGCTTGCCGCAGTCGAGTTCTGTTGTCCGGTTTGTGATAAGCATCGAACTCTCCTTTCTCTAGGGCACGCAACAACCCACCCCGCCCGCGAGGTCGTGCGGGAAGGAGCAAGCTGAATTCGGCTCGGACAGGCAGGGTGTCTGTCCTTCACTTTGCGTGATTTGCACCCCGAAGATGCCAAAGACCTATTGATCAGTCCAACGAATGTTTCTAATGATTATCATCAGCTATTTTTATGGGTGACACCATGTCCGCGCCTCTTGATCTCGACCAATTGCAGACTTTCATCGCCATCGTCGATTCCGGCAGCTTCACCAAGGCCGCCGACAGGGTCTACAAGACCCAATCAGCCGTCTCCATGCAGATGCGCCGTCTCGAAGAGCGCATCGGCAAGCAGCTGTTCATCAAGGACGGCCGCGGTAACCGGCTGACCGTCGAGGGCGAGAAGCTGCTGAATTACGCCCGGCGCATCATCCGCCTCAACAATGAGGCGATCGCCGCCTTCGACGACAACAGGCTGGAGGGGACGCTGCGCATCGGCACGCCCGATGATTATGCCGACCGCTACATGCCGGAGATCATCGGCCGCTTCGCCAAGACGCATCCGAATGTCGAGCTCTACATCGTCTGCGAGCCCTCGGTGGATTTGGCCGAGCGCATGCACAAGGGCGAGCTCGACATCGCGCTCGTCACCCACAATCCGCGCGAGCGCATGTCCGACGTGGTGAGAACCGAGCCGCTCTGCTGGGTCGGATCAGCCAACCATCCGATCCGCGACGATGCGCCGGTGCCGCTTGCCGTCGGCCGGCGCGATTGCCAGTGGCGCCAGCTTGCCTGCTCGGCGCTCGATGCGGTGGGGCGCGAACACCAGATCCTGTTCACCAGCTGGTCCTGCACCGTTGTTGCCGCCGCCGTGCTTGCCGGCATGGCGGTCTCGGTGATGCCGGAATCGGCGCTGCGCACCGGCATGAAGGTGCTGAGCCAGGCGGACGGCTTTCCGGCGCTGCCGCCGGTGCAGATCGGCATCATGAAGCGGCCGGGCGTATCGCTGTCGCTGATGAACGCGATCACCGCGCATATCACCGCCTGCCTCGACAACATCACGCCTGCCGTCGTCGACGACACGCTGGAGGCCGATGTCAAATCCGCCCAGGCACGCCTTTATCCAAGGCTGAAGGCGGCCAATATGCTGCCGAGCTGGTAAGACCTAAGGGGTAACGCCCTCAGGCGGCGCGCTTTGCGGTCGCGGCAAAAAGGGAAGCGCGGATGACGCGTTTCCACTCATCGAGCATGCGCCGCGCCAGGGCCTCCTCGCTGACGGCGGCAAGCCGAATGACGGCGCCGATCAGGTGGCTGAAGAGGTAAGTGCGCGCATACATCTCTTCGTCGCAAAGATCGGGCGCCAGCCGACGCACGGCCTCGTGAAAGATGCCGGCGACCCGGCCGCTATGCTCGATATTCAGCTGCAGCAGATCCTGGTCGGTCTCCGTTCCCATCCAGACGCCGAGATAGACGGGATCATCGTGGTAGGACTCGTAGTACCAATCGATCATGTCGCAGACGAGGCCGAGCGCCTGGTCGAGCGTCTGTACGTCGGCAAACATCGCCGCCGTCTTCGCCTGGATCGCTAAGGCGTGCTGGTCGAACAGGGCTTTGACGATCGCCGCCTTTTCGGGAAAATACTGGTAGACCGAGCCGATCGGCACTTTGGCGGCGACGGCGAGTTCCGTCATGCGCATGGCGCTGACGCCCTTTTCGGCAATGATCCTGGCGGCGGCGGCAAGAATGACATCCAGCCTCTGGATACTGCGCTCCTGCTTCGGCTTCCTGCGCAAGCCGATCCGGTCCATGCTTTCCACGCCCATGTCGTTCCCATTCTTATCGTTCGCGCGGGGTAGGCATCATGCCAAATCAGCGCGTCGGGCGGGTATGACATTGCAGGTCTTCATCAGCCGTAAATGAAAACGCTCGCATTTTAACGACCGGCAAAAGCGTATTAAAAACCGGACTCTAGAGTCTGTCAGCGCTAATCGGAATCGTGCGGAGATTCCCTTGCCTTTGATTTTGTGATTCAAGGTCATTGCTGGTGTGGAGGCCGGCAATGATGGTGCGACCTCTTTCTCTGGATTTGCGAACG
>NZ_LOKU01000027.1:0-65129 GCF_002211295.1 Rhizobium sp. N122
CCTTGACCGCCTTGGCGACGTTCTCCGGCTCGGCCATATCGAGCGCGTTCGGCTTGCCGGTGGCGACATTGCAGAAGGCGCAGGCGCGGGTACAGATCTCGCCCATGATCATGAAGGTGGCGTGCTTTTTGTCCCAGCACTCGCCGATATTCGGGCAGCCGGCCTCCTCGCAGACGGTGACGAGCTTGTGCTCCTTCACGATCGCCCGCGTTTCGGCATAACCCTTGGAGGTCGGCGCCTTGACGCGGATCCAGTCCGGCTTGCGCATGACTTCCGTATCCGGCCGATGCGCCTTCTCCGGATGGCGCACACGCTTGGCGTCGGGATTGATCGTGTCGAGAATGGTCACCATTGCAGTTTCAGCTTTCTACCGCCCCTATGCGGCAAATTATCAGGACCTAGCGCCGCACCAGCCGCGCAAGGAATATCAGCAGGCAGGCGCCAAGGAACCCGTGACGAAGTAACCGAGCCGTCCGCCGGCGAGCTGGACATGGAACTGGGCGAGGATGGCGGTGGCGACAACCGAGCCGACGATGCCGAGCACGATGTTCAGGAAAATCCCGTACCGTGCGTCCATCAGCTTGCCGGCGAGCCAGCCTGCAAGGCCACCGATGATGATTGCCGAAATCCAGCCCACGCCTTCCATGCCGGCCCTACCCCTTAAGCGACCGCCCTGGCGATCAGCACCACGATGATGGCGCCGACGGTGGCGTGGATGATCTGCACGACCAGCGCGTTGTCAATGCCCAGCGAAATCCCGAGCGCGCTGAACAGATAGCCGCCGACGAACGCACCGATGATGCCGCTGAGCAGGCACCGGATCAGGCCGCCGCCACCGACGACGAGGCTAGCGAGGAAGCCTGCAACAAGGCCGATCAGCAAAAACACCAGCAACGCCTGCGTCTCCATAGACATGATAATTTCCTTTCATCTTTTCCACCCCGGAGTGGCTTTCCACTCCTGGAGTAAATTTCCACCCCGGACAAAGAGGGCGGCCCCGGAAATTATCAAGCGTTCAGCACACGGCCATAGGCATCGAGCACCGCTTCCTTCATCGTTTCGGAGACGGTGGGATGCGGGAAGATCGTGTGCATCAGCTCTTCCTCTGTTGTTTCGAGGTTCATCGCCACGACGAAGCCCTGGATGAGCTCAGTGACTTCGGCGCCGACCATGTGGGCGCCGAGCAGTTCGCCGGTCTTCTTGTCGAAGATCACCTTCACCATGCCCTGGTCTTCGCCGAGCGCGATCGCCTTGCCGTTCGCCGCGAAGGAGAAGCGGCCGACGCGGATGTCGCGGCCGAGCTCCTTGGCCTTGGCTTCGGTGAGGCCGACGGAGGCGACCTGCGGATTGCAATAGGTGCAGCCCGGAACCTTGCCCTTATCGGTCGGATGCACATTCGGCAGGCCGGCGATCTTCTCGACGCAGACCACACCCTCATGCTCGGCCTTGTGCGCCAGCATCGGCGGGCCGGCGACGTCGCCGATCGCATAGATGCCGGCGACATTGGTCTTGCCGTAACCGTCGGCGACGACGCAGCCGCGGTCGGTCTTGATGCCGAGCGCCTCGAGGCCGAGATTTTCGATATTGCCCTGAACGCCGACGGCGGAGATCATCCGATCGGCGGTGATCTGCTGCACCTTGCCGTCCGACGTCTCGACATGGGCGGTGATGCTGCCGGCACCCTTCTCGACTTTCGTGACCTTGGCGCTTGTGAAGATCTTCAGGCCGCGCTTTTCCAGCTGCTTGCGGGCGATGGCGGTGATTTCGGCATCCTCGACCGGCATGATGGTCGGCATGACTTCAACGACCGTCACGTCGACGCCCATCGAGCGATAGAAGCTGGCGAATTCGATGCCGATCGCGCCCGAGCCCATGACGATCAGCGACTTCGGCAGCGCATCCGGCTTCAGCGCCTCGAAATAGGTCCAGATCAGCTTGCCATCGGGCTCGATGCCGGGCAGCGCGCGCGGACGGGCGCCGGTGGCGATGATGATGTGCTTGGCGGTATAGGTGCCCTCGCCCTTGACGTTTTTCGGCAGCGGATGCTGCGGTTCGACCACCGGCTTCGATGACTTGCCGACGACGATTTCGCCGGGCTTCGTTAACTTCGCTTCGCCCCAGATGATGTCGATCTTGTTCTTCTTCATCAGGAAGCCGACGCCGGCATTCAGACGGGCTGAGACGGCGCGCGAGCGGCCGACGACGGCCTTGGCGTCCGGCTTGACCGTGCCCTCGAGAACGAGGCCGAAATCCTTGAAGTGATTGGCGTGATCCAGCACCTCGGCCGAGCGCAGCAGCGCCTTTGTGGGGATGCAGCCCCAGTTCAGGCAGATGCCGCCCATATGCTCGCGCTCGACGATCGCGGTCTTCAGACCGAGCTGGCTGGCGCGGATGGCGGCGACATAGCCGCCCGGACCGGAGCCGATGATGATGACGTCGTAGGATTCAGCCATGTGTGTCCTGCCCTTTGTTACGCTGCGCTGCGGGTCATGAGCACCCACGCGTGGCTCTTGCTGTTATCGAAGAGCGGCACGGCATCGGCGCGCGCAGCCTCCAAAAATCCGTTTCTTCCATAAAGCGACAAAGCCGCCTCGTTATTACTTGCGGTAATGAGACTGACGGGCCGGCGATCGGCCCTGTCGATCTGATCCTCCAGCAGTCTGCGTCCGATGCCTATGCCGCGCAGATGGCGATAGACGCCGAGACTGCCGATGAACCAGCTTCCGATCACCGTCTTCTGCAAGGCGAGCATCGGCTCTGTCGCCGGGATCGTCGCCTCGATATCGCTTATGCCGTCCTCCAGCGCATGGCCGATCGCCACACCTGCAACTTCGCCATAAGCCTCGGCGATGACGGCATTCCGCCAGCCGCCGACAGCCTCCTCCTCACTCATTTTCAGCCGCCCCCGCTCCAAAGGCGTGTCGCTGACACCATTCGCAACATCAGCGAACCAGAGCCAGGAGGCAAACCCATGCGAGGCAATATCCGCCAGGATCGCCAGCTCCGAGGCATCCCGCCGTGAGGCCTGCCGCAGGGCGATGAAGGCGGTCATGCTCAGATCCCCAGCATCATCCGCGTGATCGATTCCAGCCCACGCCCGAGCGCACGGGTATTCTCCGCATCGAGGTGGATGCCGTCGATCGGCGTGGTCCTGGCGACGGAATTGCCGTCGAAGAAACCGCAGCCGAGTTCGTCGGCAAGATCACGATAGAGTGTCGCAAGCTTGGCCGATTCCTCGATGCCGCCGGGAAAGGATGCGGCGAAGGGCACATTGCCCGTCGCGCAGATCGCCGGCGGCGCCACGATCAGGATCTCCGGCCCGTCGAATTCGAAGGGCCAGGCATGATTGCGGATCAGCCGCACCAGCCGGCTGATGCCCTGGCAGGCGGCAAAGGCCGAACCCGCCACGACCGGCTTCATGTCGTTGGTGCCGAGCAGGAGGATGACGAGGTCGAGCGGCGCATGCGTCTGCAGGATCGTCGGCAGGACGCGCGCGCCGTTCCGGTCGCAATCGGCGAGATGATCGTCGAAAGCGGTGGTGCGGCCGTTGAGGCCTTCGGCGATGACGCGCGCCTCGCTGCCGAGCGCTGCCTGAAGCACGCTCGGCCAACGGTTCTTGTACTCATGACGGCCGATCGTATCGGCGTCATAACCCCAGGTCAGCGAGTCGCCATAGCAAAGAACGGTCTTGGTCATTTCCGCCTCCGCTTCGCTATCAGACAAGCATGCCCATCGGGTTTTCGATATAGCCCTTGAAGGCTTGGAGCAGCTCGGCGCCGAGCGCACCATCGACGCAGCGATGGTCGGTCGACAACGTGACGGACATCACCGTGGCGATCGCCATTTCGCCGTTCTTGACGACGACCCGCTGCTCGCCGGCGCCGACCGCGAGGATCGTCGCATGCGGCGGGTTGACGACGGCCGCGAAGTTCTTCACGCCCATCATGCCCATATTGGAGACCGAGCTGGTGCCGCCCTGATATTCTTCGGGCTTCAGCTTGCGGTCCTTGGCCCGTTTGCCGAGGTCGCGCATCTCGTTGGAGATGGCGGACAGCGTCTTCTGCTCGGCCTTGCGGATGATCGGGGTGATCAGGCCGCCGGGGATCGAGACGGCGACGCCGACATCGGCGTGCTTGTGCTTGACCATGTTGCTGTCTGTCCACGACACGTTGGCGTCGGGAACGTCGCGCAGTGCCAGCGCCATGGCCTTGATCACCATGTCGTTGACCGAGAGCTTGTAGGCCGGAGCGTTGTCCTTGCGGGGCGCCGCATCGTTCAGCTGGGCGCGCAGCGCCATCAAAGCATCGAGCTCGCAATCGACGCTGACATAGAAATGCGGGATCGTCTGCTTCGATTCGACCAGGCGGCGGGCGATCGTCTTGCGCATGCCGTCATGCGGCACGAGCTCGTAGGAGCCCGGCTCGAAGAGCTTGAGCACGGCTTCCTCGGAAGCGCCCTTTGGCGCCGCAGCGGCCGGAGCCGGAGCTGCGGCAGCCTGCGGAGCAGCAGCGGCCGGTGCGGGCGCTGACTTGGCGCCACCGCCGGCAACGGCGGCTTCCACATCGCTCTTGACGACGCGGCCATGCGGGCCGGAGCCAGCGACCGCCGAAAGGTCGATACCGGCCTCCTTGGCGAGCCTGCGGGCGAGCGGCGAGGAGAAGGTGCGGTTGCCGTTTGATGAAACCGCGGCAGGGGTAGCGGCAGGCGCCGGTGCAGCAGCCGGAGCGGACGGGGCCGGAGCGGCCTCGGCTTTCGCAGCCGGGGCGGCCTCAGCTTTTGCCGGAGCGGGCGAACCGGCGCCGCTTGCGGCAGCGGCGACATCTTCGCCATCGGCGGCAAGAACGGCGATCAGCGCGTTGACCTTGACACCTTCGGTGCCGGCGGCAACGACGAGCTTGGCGACCGTGCCTTCATCGACGGCTTCGACTTCCATCGTCGCCTTGTCGGTCTCGATCTCGGCGATCACATCGCCTGACTTGACCTTGTCGCCTTCCTTGACCAGCCACTTGGCCAGATTGCCTTCTTCCATGGTCGGAGAGAGGGCGGGCATCGTGATATTGATCGGCATCGAGATACCCTCCCCTTATTTGTAGCAAACAGCCTTCACCGCATCGACGACTTCGCCGACGTTCGGAAGCGCCAGCTTTTCGAGATTGGCGGCGTAAGGCATCGGCACGTCCTTGCCCGCAATGGTCAGGATCGGCGCATCGAGATAATCGAAGGCCTGCTGCATGACGCGGGTGGCGATTTCGGTGCCGACGGAGGACTGCGGATAGCCTTCCTCGACAGTGACGAGGCGGCCGGTCTTCTTGACCGATTCGATGACCGTCGGAAGGTCCATCGGGCGGATGGTGCGAAGGTCGATCAGTTCGACGTCGATGCCGATGTTTTCGAGTTCGGCAACCGCCTTCGTCGCATAGGTCATGCCGATGCCGAAGGAGACGACAGTGGCGTCCTTACCCGAACGATGGATACGGGCCTTGCCGATCGGCAGGACGAAATTATCGAGCTTCGGCACGTCGAAGTGCTGGCCGTAGAGAATTTCGTTTTCGAGGAAGATCACCGGGTTCGGATCGCGGATCGCTGCCTTCAGCAGGCCCTTGGCGTCGGACGCCGTATAAGGCATGACGACCTTCAGGCCGGGGATCGCGCTGTACCAGGCCGCATAATCCTGGCTGTGCTGGGCGCCGACGCGGGCGGCCGCACCATTCGGGCCGCGGAAGACGATCGGAGCGCCCATCTGGCCGCCGGACATATAGAGCGTCTTGGCGGCGGAGTTGATGATGTGGTCGATCGCCTGCATGGCGAAGTTGAAGGTCATGAACTCGACGATTGGGCGAAGGCCGGCCATTGCCGCACCGACGCCGACGCCGGCAAAGCCGTGCTCGGTGATCGGCGTATCGATGACGCGGCGGGGGCCGAATTCCTGCAGCAGGCCTTGGGTGACCTTGTAGGCGCCCTGATATTCGGCGACTTCCTCGCCCATGACGAAGACGTCGTCGCTGGCGCGCATTTCTTCGGCCATGGCGTCGCGGAGCGCTTCGCGCACGGTCATCGACACCATTTCGGTGCCGGCCGGAATTTCCGGATCGTTCGGAACGGCAGCCTTCGGCTCGGCCGGAACGGGAGCAGCAGCCGAACCGGTGTTGGTCGGCTTTTCTTCCTGGGCAACCTGCGGAGCAGCGACTGGCTGAGCAGCAGCAGGCGCAGTGGAAATCGCGTCGGCCGATTCGCCATCCTGCAGCAGCACGGCGATCTTGGTGTTGACCTTGACGCCTTCGGTGCCGGCATCGACCAGCAGCTTGCCGATGACGCCTTCGTCGACGGCTTCGACTTCCATCGTCGCCTTGTCGGTTTCGATTTCGGCAATCACGTCGCCTGAGGTGACCTTGTCACCTTCCTGCTTCAGCCATTTGGACAGCGTGCCTTCTTCCATCGTCGGAGAGAGGGCGGGCATGAGGATATCGATAGGCATGGGTTCCCTCCCCCGATTAGAGCAGAATGTCGGTGTAGAGCTCGGATGCATCCGGCTCCGGATCGGCCTGGGCGAAATCGGCGCTGTCGGCGACGATGTCGCGGACATCCTTGTCGATCGCCTTCAGATCGTCTTCGGAGGCCCAGCCCTTTTCGATGAGGCGCGCCTTGACCTGCTCGATCGGATCCTGCTCGGAGCGCATCTTCTGCACTTCTTCCTTCGAGCGATATTTCGCCGGATCGGACATGGAGTGGCCGCGATAGCGATAGGTCAGCATTTCGAGAATGATCGGGCCCTTGCCGGAGCGGCAATGTTCGAGCGCCTCGTCGGCGGCCGCCTTGACGGCACGCACGTCCATGCCGTCGACCTGAATACCGGGGATGCCGAAACCGGATCCGCGCAGCGAATAGTTCGACTGGGCAGTGGCGCGGGCCGTCGAGGTGCCCATGGCGTAACGGTTGTTCTCGACGATATAGACGATCGGCAGCTTCCA
This sequence comes from Rhizobium sp. N122, assembly GCF_002211295.1. Lineage (NCBI taxonomy): Bacteria > Pseudomonadati > Pseudomonadota > Alphaproteobacteria > Hyphomicrobiales > Rhizobiaceae > Rhizobium > Rhizobium sp. N122. The sequence continues at coordinate 6,969 of NZ_LOKU01000027.1, forward strand.
AAGAGCCGCCATGTTGAAGCTCTCGTAGACCTGGCCCTGGTTGGCGGCGCCATCGCCGAAATAGGCGATCGAGACGTTGCCGTTGCCGCGATAATGATTGGCGAAGGCAAGACCGGTTCCGAGCGAGACCTGGGCGCCGACGATGCCGTGGCCGCCGTAGAAATGCTTCTCTTTCGAGAACATGTGCATCGAGCCGCCCTTCCCGTGGGAATAGCCGCTGCGGCGGCCGGTCAGCTCGGCCATGACGCCGCGCGCTTCCATGCCGGTGGCCAGCATGTGGCCGTGGTCGCGATAGGCGGTGATGACTTGGTCACCTTCCTTCTGCGCCATCTGCATGCCGACGACGACAGCTTCCTGACCGATGTAGAGGTGGCAAAAGCCGCCGATGAAACCCATGCCGTAAAGCTGGCCGGCCTTCTCCTCGAAGCGGCGGATCAGCAGCATCTCGCGATAGGCCTTGAGCTCCTCGTCGCGATCGAAGTCGGCGACAGGGCCTCCGTTCGATGCTTTCGCTGCAGGTTTTGCTGATGTTTTCCGGCTGGAAACCGTCGCGGTCTTTCGCGGCGCCATTCAACCCTCCCCTATGGTTTGTCGGTTCTCGGTGCCGCGTACCATAGGGAAGAAACACGACCACAGCAATGCCATAATTGCATGGCTCGTATTCGGCACTAAACTATTGGAAATACGCAGAAAATTCAAATTAACCTAATTCCGGTTAATTGGAATAATGGTTGAATATGACGATCTCGTCCGCGCGCGACATATTGAGCTGATAGCGCGCTTTTTCGTCCAGCATATCTTTGTCGAGCGAGCCATCACTCAGCAGCGCGACCTGATTTTCCAGATGTTCGCGCTTCGCCTTCAAGATCGCAAGCTCTTTTTCACGCGCGACGCGCTGGTGCTCGAACGTCTCCGTTGCGCGCAGGCCGTAATCGCCGTGAATGCAATGATAGCCGAAATAGGAGAGGAAGGCGACCGTCATGGCCGGAATGACGAAGCGGCCGAATTTTCTCTTCTTATGATGCTTTGTCCACATACACGCATGCTCTTGAACGCATTACCAATTCGTTCAGCATAACGCCCAGAGATTAACCGTTCGTTGACCGTAAAAACGGCCAACAAAAAACCCGCGCCGGGAGGGGCGCGGGTCAAATTGTCGAAAGCAGATTCGATCAGCCGCGGATGATCGAGCGGCCGGCATACTGGGCCTGGGGGCCGAGGCCTTCCTCGATGCGGATCAGCTGGTTGTACTTGGCGAGCCGGTCGGAACGCGACAGCGAGCCGGTCTTGATCTGGCCGCAGTTGGTGGCGACCGCGAGATCGGCGATGGTCGAATCTTCGGTTTCGCCGGAGCGGTGCGACATGACGGCGGTGTAGGCAGCCTTATGCGCCGTGTTGACGGCGTCGAGCGTTTCCGTCAGCGAACCGATCTGGTTGACCTTGACGAGGATCGAGTTGGCGACGCCCATGCGGATGCCGTCGCGAAGACGGGCGGAGTTGGTGACGAAGAGATCGTCGCCGACGAGCTGGGTCTTCTTGCCGGTGAGGTCGGTCAGCGTCTTCCAGCCGTCCCAGTCGTCTTCGGCCATGCCGTCTTCGATCGAGATGATCGGGTACTTGGCGGCAAGTTCGGCCAGATATTCGGCCATGGCGCCCGATTCGAGCGTGCGGCCTTCACCTTCGAGAACGTATTTGCCGTCCTTGAAGAATTCCGTCGAGGCGCAATCGAGGCCGAGGTAGATGTCCTCGCCCGGCCTGTAGCCGGCTTTCTCGACCGACTTCATGATGAAATCGAGGGCTTCCGAAGCGCTCTTCAGGCCCGGTGCGAAACCGCCTTCGTCGCCGACATTGGTGTTGTGGCCCTGGGCGGCCAGTTCCTTGCGGAGCGTGTGGAAGACTTCCGAGCCCATGCGTACGGCTTCGGCGATCGTATCGGCGCCGACCGGCAGGATCATGAATTCCTGGAAGTCGATCGGATTGTCGGCATGGGCGCCGCCGTTGATGATGTTCATCATCGGCACCGGCAGCAGACTTGCGGAAGCGCCGCCGACGTAACGGTAGAGCGGCAGGCCGGAGGCCTGGGCGGCAGCCTTGGCGACGGCGAGCGAGACGCCGAGGATGGCGTTGGCGCCGAGGCGCGACTTGTTCGGCGTGCCGTCCAGCTCGATCATGATGTTGTCGATCTGGATCTGGTTTTCGGCGTCGATGCCGCCGATCGCGTCGAAGATCTCGGTATTGGCGGCATCGACCGCCTTCTGTACGCCCTTGCCGAGGTAGCGCTTGCCGCCGTCGCGCAGCTCGACCGCCTCATGGGCGCCGGTCGAAGCGCCCGAGGGAACGGCCGCGCGGCCCATGCTGCCGTCTTCGAGATAGACGTCGACTTCGACGGTGGGGTTGCCACGGCTATCGAGAATCTCGCGGGCGATGATATCGGTGATTGCAGTCATCGGTTCTTCCTGCTCGGTGGGTGATCAATCGTTCGAAGCCTGTCATAATCGAAGGCGTGCAAATTACAATGGCGCATTGCTGCACCTTCGACCTGCATGTCCGATCGTCGCTATAACACGAACATGTCAGGCTTTTGACTGTCAGCCCTTGGCGACGGCATCGAAGGCCAGCAGCTTTTCCAGAAGCCGCGGCATGTCCTTGAGGTAGACCATGTTCGGGCCGTCGGACGGTGCGTTGTCGGGGTCCTGGTGGGTCTCGACGAAGACGCCGGCAATGCCGGTCGCCACCGCCGCGCGCGCCAGCGTTTCCACGAATTCCCGCTGACCGCCGGAGGATTCCCCCTGTCCGCCCGGCTGCGCCACCGAATGGGTCGCATCGAAAATGACCGGCGCACCCATCGACGCCATGATCGGCAATGCGCGCATGTCGGAAACCAGCGTGTTGTAGCCGAAGGAGGCGCCGCGTTCGCAGAGCAGCACGTTCGGATTGCCGCTGGCGTTGAGCTTCTTCAGCACGTTCTTCATGTCCCAGGGGGCAAGAAACTGGCCCTTCTTGACATTGACGGCACGGCCGGTCTCGGCGGCGGCGATCAGAAGGTCGGTCTGGCGGCAGAGGAAGGCCGGGATCTGCAGGACATCGACCACCTTTGCCACTTCGGCGCATTGCTCGGCGGTGTGAACGTCGGTCAGGACGGGAAAGCCGAACTCCTTCTTGAGATCGGCGAAGACCTGCATGCCCTTTTCAAGGCCGATGCCGCGCTCTGCCGACAGCGAGGTGCGGTTCGCCTTGTCGAAGGAACTCTTGTAAACGAGACCGATGCCGAGCTTTGCACAGAGCTCCTTCAGCGTGCCGGCAACCATGAAGGCATGGTCGCGGCTCTCCATCTGGCAGGGGCCGGCAATCAGCGACAGGCGGCCGGTATTGGAAAAGGTGACCTGGCCTGCGCCCGCGCCGATCCTGACTTCCGAATTCGTATCAGTGCTCATCATCTTTCCTCGAAGGCGAAAAGCGTGCCCTGCCCGGGCGCCGGCTTCACCAGAATACGATTGTTCTTGCGCGTGTAGGTCACTCCGTTAGCAGCCAAATGCGCTTCTGTCACGGCAAGATCGGCGACGGTGAAGCGGATGGCCCGGCCGCGCAGGCCGCGGTCGGCGGATGAGATGGCAAACTCGAAATAGGCCTCCAGCCCTTCCGGCGTCATCAGGCTGATTTTCGCATTCGGCGCCGCGATATTGACGCCGAAACTGGTTTTCTCGACGGCCGACTGCGCCATGACAAGGCTGACGAAACCGGCGAAGGCGGAGGCATCAGGCGCGCACAGCGCGATCTCGGCGATGCCGGTCACGCCATTGGCATGTGTCTCCAGCGCGCCGCGGTCGGCCGGCAATGGATTGATGCGTTGGCAGGTGAAGAGAAAGAAATCGGGTGCCCGCAGATCCGCGGCAAAGGCCAGTTTGAAGCTGCCGATGCCTTTGGAACCGTCCGGCATTTTCATCAGCCGGCTGAACTCCAGCATCTCGCCGGCGCTCAATCCGCCTGAAATGAAGCTTTGATGATCGAGGCCGGCATCCTCGGTGCCGAAAACCACGGCCGAAAGCCCCTCATCGCCGCAACGGAAGCGGAAGGCCCGGTTGCGGGCGGTGAAGACATTGCCTTGCCGCGCCGAGGACTCGCTCTCCTCGACGCTGGCGATACCGAGCGGCTCCAGATAGGTCTTGTCGGCGAAGAAGACGCAGGCATTTTCCGTTCCGAAGGGATGACGGGCATCGGCCGCAACGGTGAAGCCGAGCTTGCCGAGTCTTTCGCGCGCCAGATCGATATTGACGACCGGCAGCACGACATGATCCAGTGGGTGCGGCTTGGCGGAATTCGTGTTCATGATATCCCCTCCTGCAATTGCGAAGAGATGTGCGACGGCGCCTTCCTCAATGCAAGACATGGCGCCGATCCGGCGAATGAAAATAAAAATCTCAACGAGTTGGCGCCAAGTTTTACGGAAATTTAGCTACTTGCGGAACACATATGGAACATATAGTGTCTGTTCTGGATTTGTTTCAATCAGGGGTCACACGCCGATGCTCACGCGCAAACAACAGGAGCTTCTCCTTTTCATTCATGAGCGCATGAAGGAATCCGGCGTTCCACCGTCCTTCGACGAGATGAAGGACGCCCTGGATCTGGCCTCGAAATCCGGCATTCATCGCCTGATCACGGCGCTTGAGGAACGCGGCTTCATTCGCCGCCTACCGAACCGCGCCCGGGCGCTCGAGGTCATCAAGCTTCCGGAGGCCTATAGCCCCAGCATTCAGCCCCGGCGTGGTTTTTCGCCGAGCGTCATCGAGGGCAGCCTCGGCAAGCCCCAGCCGGTCGCCGCCCCCGCACCCGCAAAACCCGTCGCCGACAACGGCAACTCGGTCTCGGTGCCGGTCATGGGCCGAATCGCCGCCGGCGTTCCGATTTCGGCGATCCAGAACAACACCCACGACATCGTCGTTCCCGCCGACATGCTCGGCTCGGGTGAGCATTATGCGCTGGAGGTCAAAGGCGATTCGATGATCGACGCCGGCATCTTCGACGGCGACACGGTGATCATCCGCAACGGCAGCACGGCAAGTCCCGGCGACATCGTCGTCGCCCTCGTCGATGACGAGGAAGCGACGCTGAAGCGCTTCCGCCGCAAGGGCGCCTCGATCGCGCTTGAAGCCGCCAACCCGGCTTATGAGACCCGGATCTTCGGGCCAGACCGCGTCAAGGTGCAGGGCAAGCTCGTCGGTCTCATTCGCCGCTATCACTGACGCTGGACGGGCCGGTTTCGGCGAAACTATTGCTGCGCCAGTCATAGGCGCGATGGCGTATCCACGGCCGCGACAGGCTCTCGAATGCGGTTGCGACCTCCAGGCCGGCGTCCGCGAAGCGCAGCTCGACGGAACCGGTCCTGCGTAGCGTCTCACCGGTAAAGAGCGTCGCGCCCGAGCGGCAGCTATTGAAACGCAGGCGGACAGACGTGACGACGATATCGGAGGCATCGCAGGCCGGACCGAGATAGGCGGCATTGTCGATGACGGTGACGACGCGCCCATTGCCAAGCCTTGATGTGCACCAGGCCTTTTTGACACAGGAAAAGCGGTTTGTTTCACCGCCCGCCGCCGCCCGCATCGCCGTCCTCGCTTCGATCTGCTGATCGTGGGAAAGCCTGACGCGGCGGTCTTCTCCCTCCGGCGGGATAGCAGGGCCTTCCAACATCTTCGGTGGATGATGTGTCGGCAGGACCAGTGCTCTCTGCCACTGGTCGAAAATGAAATCCGGCGGGTTTTCGCGGTTGGAAGCCATTGCCGCCACTGCAACGAGCGCGACCAGACTGCCATCCTCCGAAATCACCAGATCCGGCGGCCGGGGGACCGGCAGAACCAGCAGGAAGAGCGTCGAGACGGCGAGGGTCGATGTGCCGGCATGGCGCAGCCGGGTGCGCAGCAGTGTCAGCAGCAGGAAGCCGGCCACGGCGACGGCGAAATACCAGGCGGGCAAACGGCCGACGCCGATATCGCCGCCCCAGCCGGACACCGTCTTGGCGACAGCGATCACCAGATCGAGGCCGAAGCCGACCACCTCCCAGAGCGGAGCGTCCAGGCCGAACGGCATGAGCAACATTGCCAGCAGCCCGGCCGGCATGACGATGAACGAGATGATCGGCATCGTCGCGAGGTTTGCCGGCAGGCCGTAGGCCGTCAACCGATGAAAATGCTCGATCGAAAACAGCGCCGTGGAAAAACCGCCGATCAGCGACGTCAGCAGGACGCCACCGAAGAAACCGGCGACCGCAACGACCGGCCGGAAGATCGGCAGCTTGAGCAACGCGTTTTCGCGGACGCGCCGGTCCTTCCACAACTGATAGCCCGATACCAATGCCAATGTCGCGGCAAAGGACATCTGGAAGCTCGGGCCCAGCACTTCGGAGGGTGAAATGGCGATGATGACAAGCGCCGAGAGAACGACATTGCGCAGGCTGATCGACGGCCGATCGAAGAAGACGGCGATCAGCATGATGGCCATCATGATGAAGGCGCGTTCGGCCGAGACCCCGAATCCGGAGATCAGGTAATAGGCGGTGACGGCGATGAGCGCGCCTGCGGCGGCGATCTTCTTTGTCGGATAGGCTTGGGCGACGCCCGGAAAGAGGCTGAGCAGCATCCGGAAGCCGACGAAGAAGATGCCGGCCGACAGCGCCATGTTGAGACCCGAGATCGCGACGATATGGGCGAGGCCCGACTGGCGCAGCGCCTCCGTCGTCGCATTCGAGATCGCGCGCCGCTCGTCGGTCACCAGGGCGGCGGCAAAGGCGCCGGTATCACCGGGCAGGATCGACCTGATGCGGTCGCCGATGCTGCTGCGCAGCCGGTAAAGCCATTCGAGCATAGCTTCCGACGTCGACCTTGCACCCTGCGGGCCCGCCTCCAAATCTTTCGCCGGAGCGCCGTAGAAGAAGCCGTTGGCGCCGATGCCGTCGAAATAGGCGCCGAAGGAGAAGTCATTGAGTTCGGGAAGTGCGGGGCCCGAGGGCGGCGTTAGCCGCGCCCTGCCGGTGATAATGTCGCCGATCTCGAAAGGCGTGTCGGCGCCGCGGACAATCGCGGTTACGCGCCCCGGCGGCCGCTTCAACTCCGGCTCGTCTGTGGCCCTGACGGCGAGAATGTAGCGCCAACGCCCACGGCCGTCGCCTTCGCGCCGTTCGACACGGCCGGTCAGCGTCGTCGTCACGGATGAATCGAGGATCACGGTCGATGCCCGCCAGCTCTCGAACTGTGCGCAGAGCATGCCGCAGACCACAAGTGCAAGCGCCAACAACGTCGCTCGCAACACGGCCCGGCTACGGTCGGTGATGAGAACCGCAATGGTCAGCACCGACAGCGAGAGCAGTAATGTCAAAAGCGGAAAATCGGATTCGGCCAGAAACCAGAAGGATGCGCCGGCGCCGAGGAAGACCGGCGAAAACAGCAGCAGGCGGCCGTGATCCGCCTCCTCGCCCAGCATGGACCTGCAAGCGCGCAAGGATTGGCGGGCTGCGGCCGGCAGCCGGTGGCGCCAGGGCGTCGCCGACTGCGTCCTTGCCGATGGCGTCGCCACCACAGGCAGAGAAACGCCGGAGGATCCGGCGCCAGCTTCCGGCCGCAATTCGACTGTCGTCAATTCCTGCATGCGCCGCCCAAGTCACCCGCGAAGGCGCCCAGAATGCAACCTCCCAACAAATCGGGCAAGGATAATCGATTGAAATATGAGGGAAAATCGCGAGCGCCAAAAGGCCAGTCGAATCATTGGCTTCCGATATGCACGCTGCTCATCGCTGCAGTGCCTAAAAGGTGATACTGCAATGCACAAAATGCCGTCACGGTAACTTGGCATTAGCTTCGCGATCATATAGCTATCGGTGAGGACGCTTAACCCCTATGGCGCTTTTATGGCGCCACCGCCATTTCGGAGGATCAGCATGACGGATCAAAGCGCTACAATAAAAATCGGTGACAAATCTGTCGACCTAGCCGTCAAGAGCGGCACGATCGGCCCGAGCGTCATCGATATCGGTGCTCTCTATAAGAACACCGCTTCCTTCACTTACGATCCGGGTTTTACCTCGACCGCATCCTGTGAATCCAAGATCACCTACATCGACGGCGACGAAGGTGTGCTGCTGCACCGCGGCTATCCGATCGAGCAGTTGGCCGAGCATGGCGACTTCCTCGAAGTCTGCTACCTGCTCCTCTACGGCGAACTGCCGACCACCGCGCAGAAGAAGGATTTCGATTACCGTGTCACGCACCACACCATGGTGCACGAGCAGATGAGCCGCTTCTTCACCGGCTTCCGCCGCGATGCGCATCCGATGGCCGTCATGTGCGGCTGCGTCGGCGCGCTTTCGGCTTTCTATCACGACTCCACGGATATCACCGATCCGCACCAGCGCATGGTCGCCAGCCTGCGCATGATCGCCAAGATGCCGACGCTTGCCGCGATGGCCTATAAGTACCATATCGGCCAGCCCTTCGTTTATCCGAAGAACGACCTCGATTATGCATCGAACTTCCTGCGCATGTGCTTTGCCGTGCCTTGCGAGGAATATGTGGTCAATCCGGTGCTTGCCCGCGCCATGGACCGCATCTTCATCCTGCATGCCGATCACGAGCAGAACGCCTCGACCTCGACCGTCCGCCTCGCCGGTTCGTCGGGCGCCAACCCGTTCGCCTGCATCGCGGCCGGCATTGCGTGCCTCTGGGGCCCCGCCCATGGCGGCGCCAACGAAGCAGCGCTCAACATGCTGAATGAGATCGGCTCGGTCGACCACATTCCGGAATATATTGCCCGCGCCAAGGACAAGAACGATCCGTTCCGCCTGATGGGCTTCGGCCACCGCGTCTACAAGAACTATGATCCGCGCGCCAAGATCATGCAGAAGACGACGCATGAGGTGCTCGGCGAGCTCGGCATCAAGGACGATCCGTTGCTCGAAGTAGCGATGGAGCTGGAGCGCATCGCGCTCACCGACGAATATTTCATCGAAAAGAAGCTCTATCCGAACATCGACTTCTATTCCGGCATCACGCTGAAGGCACTGGGCTTCCCCACGACCATGTTCACCGTGCTCTTCGCGCTTGCCCGCACCGTCGGCTGGATCGCGCAGTGGAACGAGATGATCGAGGATCCGGAACAGCGCATCGGCCGCCCGCGCCAGCTCTATGTCGGCGAACCGAAGCGCGACTACATTCCGGTTTCGAAGCGCTGATCGCTTCGGCCAATATATTGCCCGAAAAGAAGAAAACCCGGTCAGAGACGACCGGGTTTTTTCTTGTTCAGCACGTCGAGAAGGATTTCGGCGGCATGTTCGCCGGGTGGTTTTTCGGTCTGCATGCGCTGCCAGATCAGATCGTAGCCCTCTTTCATCGCCTTGAGCTGGTAGGTGTCGGCCGACAGCCGCTCCATCCAGCGTGCGAGACTTGCACCGCGAAGGATATCGTTCAGATATTCCGGCACGACCGCGTAATCGGCAATCAGGTTTGGCAGCGCGCCGGTCCAGGTCTTGATGGCCGATGTCAGCAGCCGCATGATCCAGTCGACCTTGTAGGCGGAGACGACGGGAACATCGGCCAGCGCCAGTTCGAGGATGACGGTTCCGGATGCCGCCATGGCGGCATCGGCTTCCGCGAAGGCTTGCCATTTTGCTTGCGCACCGACAACGATCTCCGGCTTGACCGCCCAGTTCTCCGTCAATTGGCGGACCAGCGCCTGCCTGTGCGTCACTGTCGGCAGAATAAAGCGCATCGGTCCATTGCGGGCGACAAGTTCGTTTGCCGCCACCTCGAAATGCGGCAGGAGATTCTGGATTTCGGAGGAGCGTGAGCCGGGCAGAAGCAGGATCGTGCGATTGCCGGGCTGCCTGCCGGCGCGCAGGCGCCGGGTCTCCAGCAGCGCAAGGTCGGCAGTCAGGCGATGGCCGACATAGGTGGTTGCCGGCCCGCCGAGGCGCTGCATCGTTGCCGGCTCGAAGGGCAGGACGGCCAGCACATGATCGACGTAGGCGAGCATGCGCGTGGCGCGATATTCCTTCCAGGCCCAGACGCTCGGACAGACATAATTGACGACAGGCAGATCGGGCAGCGCGGTGCGCACGCGCTTTGCGACGCGATGGGTGAAATCCGGGCTGTCAATGATGAGCAGAACATCAGGCCTCGCAGCGATGATTTCCGCGGTCGTCCGGCGGATCAACGTATAAAGCTTCGGCAGCCGGCTCAGCACCTGGGTGATGCCCATGATCGACAGCTCGGAGAAATCGAACAGCGATTGCAAGCCTTCCGCCTGCAGTGCCTCACCACCAACGCCGACAAGTTCCACCGGCCCCGAATGAATCCGCTTCAGGGCGGCGATGAGATCGGCACCGAGCAGATCACCCGACACCTCGCCGGCAATGACGGCAATTTTCAGCGGCGCCCCGTTCATTCGAGCCCCCATGCCGGCAGTCCGCGATCGATGCCGCAGACAAAAAGCCCCGCCTCATCGGCGGCCTTGATGACGGCGGCTCGATCGAGCACCAGCGAGCGGCCTGCCTCCACCGCGATGCCGCCGAGACCAGCTTTTTTTGCGTTCAGAATGGTGGAAACGCCGATCGCCGGCAGGTCGGCGCGGATATCCTGTTGCGGCTTGCAGAGCTTGACAAGCGCGCCGCGGCGCCGCGGCGAGATGCGCCCGGCTACTCTGAGACTTGCGACACGGTCCAGCATCTCATCCGTGCCCTCGACACCCTCGAGTGCCACGACGCGCCCGCCGATGCTGATGGCGCCCTGCCCGACATCGAGCCGGCCGAGCATGTCCGCGGCTTCCGCGGCGCGGCGGATATCACGCCGGTCTTCGTCACCCGGCGTTGCTGCGCCAAGCGGACCGACGGAGGCAAGCAGATCGGGCGCGATTTCATGAGCGCCGACGACCCGGCGGCCGTTTCCCTCGATCAGCCGGATGACCATCTGCAGAACGGTGTCGTCGCCACCGGAGAGCAGGGTGCGGATGGCGGCCGGGACCTTCATCAGGATACGCAGCGTCGGACGCACCTCGCGCCATTCCGGCCGGCGGGCCACGCTGCCCGACATCACCACACGGCCGACGCCATAACGGTTGAACAGCCCGTCAAGAGCGGCGAAATCGCCGATGCCGATGACGGCGTGGTCATAGCCTTCCCAGCGCCGGTCGCTCTCGTCCTTCAGGGCGACGATGACGGGATTTTCACCCGCCGCACGCGCGGCTTCGGCGACATAGGAAGGCAGGAGACCACCGCCGGCAATGATCGCCAGCCGGCCCGCAGCGGTGTCGCCCGATAAAGCCACGGATCAGCCCTTCTGCCCCCGGGTCGGCGAGGACAGGGCGCGATCGCTGTCGGCCGCGATGAAATCGAGGATCCGGACCACCGGCTCGCAATCGGCATATTCGTCGCGGATGGCGGCGGCGTTTTCGCGGACGGAACCCGTTCCTTCGAAGATCGACTTATAGGCGCGGCGCACCCGGTGGATGACGGCGCGTTCGACGCCGGCGCGCGTCATGCCGACGACATTGAGGCCGCTCAGCAGCCCGGGATTGCCGTTCAGCATGCCGTAGGGAATGACGTCGTAACTCACCGCAGAAAGCCCGCCGACGAAGGCCTGACGGCCGACGCGGGTGAATTGGTGAACAGCCGAACCGCCGCCCAGGATGACACGATCCTCGATGACGACATGCCCGGCCAGCATGACGTTGTTCGACATGATCACGTGATTGCCGACCTTGCAGTCATGCGCGACGTGGGAATTGGCCAGGAAAAGGTTGTTGTCGCCGACGATCGTTCGGCCGCCGAAATCGGCCGTGCCGGTGTTCATCGTCACGCCTTCGCGCATCGTGCAGTTGGCGCCGACCGAAAGCGTCGTTTCCTCGCCGCCGTGATGCACGCTCTGCGGATCGCCGCCGATGACGGCCATCGGAAAGATGCGCGTGCCCTTGCCGATCACGGTACGTCCGGTGACGACCGCATGCGACAGGAGCTCGACATTCTCATGCAGGACGACGTGCGGCCCGACATGGCAGAAGGGACCGATCTTGACGCCCTCACCGATCACAGCCCCGTCTTCGACGACAGCCATCGGATGAATACGGGCGCTTTCGGCGATAGTGCTCATGCCTGTTCCTTACGAACGATCATTGCGCCGATATCGGCTTCGGCGACAAGGGCGCCGTCAACCTTGGCGTCGCAATGGAATTTCCAGATATTGCCGCGCTGCTTGTGCTTGGCGACATGGAATTCGACGCGATCGCCGGGAACGACCGGCTTGCGGAAGCGCGCGTTCTCGATGGTCATGAAGTAGACGAGGTTGCCGGGCTGGCCCTCCTTCTTGGCACAGATCGCACCCGCGGTCTGCGCCATGCCCTCGATCAGGAGAACGCCCGGCATGATCGGAGCCTCGGGAAAATGGCCGGTGAAATGCGGTTCGTTCACCGTGACATTCTTGATGCCGATCGCGCTGTTGTCACCGTCGATCTCGATGATCTTGTCGACCATGAGGAAGGGGTAACGATGCGGCAGCAGCTTCATGATCTCGATGATGTCAGCCGAAGAAAGCGTTGTCGTGGCTTCCTCAGTCATTTTCCTTGCCTCCAGGGTTCCGGCCGCGCAACTTGGACTTCGACACTTGTTGTGCGGCCTCTCTCAGATAGTCTTTCAGCGGACGCGCCGGTACACCGCCATATTGCCCGCCGGCGGCAAGATCAGTCATGATACCGCTTTTGGCAGCGATCTGCACGCCGTCGCCGATCGTCACATGGCCCTTGATGCCGGCCTGGCCGCCGATCTGCACGCCATTGCCGATCTTCGTGCTGCCGGCGATGCCGACCTGCGCGACAATGGCGCAATGGCGGCCCATCTGGACGTTGTGGCCGATCTGCACCTGGTTGTCGATCTTGGTCCCCTCGCCGATGACAGTATCGTCCATGGCGCCACGGTCGATCGTGGTATTGGCGCCGATCTCGACATTGTCCTGGATGATCACCCGGCCGATCTGGACGATCTTGATCATGCCACGCGGACCGGGCGCATACCCGAAACCATCCTGGCCGATGCGGACGCCGTTGTGGATGATAACGCCGTTGCCGATCAGCGCGCAGAGAACGCTGGCGCCGGCCGCGATCGAACAATCGCGACCGATCTTGACGTTCGGGCCGATGACGCTATTCGCGCCGATCCGTGTTCCTTCGCCGATCTCGGCATGTGCGCCGATAACCGCCAGCGGCTCGACGATCACACCTTTTTCCAGCCTGGCGCTCGAATCGATCACCGCGCTCGGCGCGATCTCGCTTTCACCTAGGGAAATGGCGACCGGACGCAGTGCTGACGGGTAAAACAGGCCGCCTGCCATAGCAAAGGCCGCGTGCGGATTGGACGACAGGATGACCGGAATATGCGGGGGTACGAGATCGACGAGCGCCTTGTCGCAGATCACCGCCGAAGCTTCGCAGGTCGCCAGTTCATCGCGGCTGCGGCGCGACAGGATATAACAGACATCACCCGCCCGCGCCCGGTTGATGGGAGCGACGGAGCGGACGATGACATCGGCATGGTCGGAATTGGCGAGTTCCGCCCCAAGAAACTCTGCCAGCTCAACGAGCTTCAGACCTTCATGGGGCAGAAAAAAAACGTTTTGCTCCATCGGCAATGCTCCAGAACGGAATTGAGTCTTACAGTTCCGGACTGCCGATATCAGAATTGGTTGTTGATGCCAAACTTGAAGTTCTGCGTCTTGTCGAAGTCTTCCTTGAGAACCGGGATCGCGTAATCCAGGCGCAACGAACCGAAGGGAGACTGCCAGACGACGCCGACACCGACCGAAGCGCGTAGCGAGGCGTCTTCGCCCTCAATGCCGTCACCCCTGAGGTCGACGTCGTTGCCGAACAGCGTGCCGGCGTCAGCGAAGACCGCGCCGCGCAGATTGAAGTCACGCGGGAAGCCCGGCATCGGGAAGGTTGCTTCGGCCGATGCGGTGAAATAAGTCGTGCCACCCAGCGGATCGTCGTTGGTGCCGGCAACGCGCGGGCCGATGCCCTTGTTTTCAAAGCCGCGAATGTCGCCGTTGGTCAGCGTGAACTGATCGAAGACGTTCAGATGCTCGCCGAAGCCGACGACATAACCAGCCGAGGCCGAAACCGAGCCGATGATATCGGCATCGTCAGCGAGCAGACGGTAGTAACGGGCCTTGCCGTAAATCTTGTAGAACTGCGAGTCGCCGCCGAGACCGGCGATTTCCTGCGTCGCCGTCGCGTAGATGCCTTCGCGCGGCAGGACGGTGTCATCAAGCGTGTTGTAGGTCAGCGTCTGCGAGATGGAAGACCGCGTCCACGGGCTGTCCTCGACGAGGTGCTGATACGGCGCCGACAGATCGGAAAGATCGTTATTGTCGGCATCATACTTCATCTGCTTGTAGTTATAGCGGAAGGTCGTCGCCAGATCCTCGGTGATCGGCGCGGTGACGCGCAGAACGACGCTAGTTTCCTCGTAATCGTAATTGTCGTTGCTCGACGTCTCGCTGTGGTTGACGTCGAAGCCTGCCGCCAGGCGGTAACCAAGGAAATAAGGCTCGGTGAAGCTGACGCCGTAGGCGCGCGACCCTTCCTGACCGCCGCCGGCAGAGATGCGGATGTACTGACCGCGGCCGAGGAAATTCTTTTCCTCGATGGAGGCTTCAAGCAGCAGGCCGTCGCCGCCGGCGGCATAACCTGCGCCGACACCGAACGAACCTGTCGACTGATCCTGCACGTCGACAACCACCACGACACGATCCGGCGAGCTGCCCGGCTGGGTGGAGATGTTGACGGAGGAGAAGTAACCGAGCGCTTCGAGGCGGCGCTTGGCCTTGGTGATCATCTGCTGATTGAAGGCGTCGCCTTCGCTCATATCGAATTCGCGGCGGATCACGTAATCGCGGGTGCGGCTGTTGCCACGGATTTCGATGCGCTCGACATAAGCGCGCTCGCCCTGGTCGACCAGATATTCGACGCCGATCGTATTGTTGTTGAGGTCGCGGTTACCGCGCGGCGTAACGCGCGCAAAGGGATAACCGGCAGACGCGACCTGATCGGAGATCGCCTCGATCGACTTCTGCACTTCCTTGGCGTTGTAGACATGACCTTCATGGGTGCGCACGAGCGGCTGCAACTGCTCGGAACCGACGCCTTCGACGGTCGACTGCACAGTCACCGGTCCGAAATTGTAACGCTGGCCTTCTTCGATATTGAAGGTGAGCGTGTATTTGTTGGTCGCGTCATCGAAGGTCGCGTCAGAAGAGACGATACGCATGTCGGCGTAGCCGCGATTGTAATAGAACTGGCGCAGCGCTTCCTCGTCGGCGTGGAGCTTGTCATCGTTATAGACGTCCTTGCGGGTCAGGAACGACAGGAAGTTCGAACGCTTGGTAGCGATGACGGCAGCCAGGCGGCCGGCGCTGTAGGCATTATTGCCGACGAAGTTGATCGAATCGATCTTGGTGCGGTCGCCTTCGTTGATGACGAAGGCAAGGTTGACGCGGCCTTCGCCGAGCGGCACCACCTGCGTCGTCACTTCGACCTCGCTGCGGCCGGTGGCGGCATAGGCTTCCTTAATCGCCTGGATGTCGGCCTGGATCTGGGTGTCGCTATAGGGACCTGCGGCATGCGTCTGGACGATCGTCGCGAGCTTGTCGTCCTTGATCTTGCGGTTGCCGTTGAAGACGACCTGATTGACGAGCTGGGCTTCCTGGACGTTGACGACCAGCGTGCTTCCGGAGACCGAAATCTTGACGTCGGAGAAGTAACCGGTGCCGTAGAGCTGCTTGACCGAGGCATCGATATCAGTGTTCGAAAAACTCTTTCCGGGAGCGATGGTGAGGTTCGACCGGACGGCTTCCGCGCCGACGCGGCTGGCGCCGCGCACATCGATGCGCTGGATGACCGCGGCTTCAGCAGCCGTAGCGGAAACGAACGTCAAAGCACCTGCGCCCGAAGCAACAACACTAGCAGACAGCGCAACCGCCGATACTGCGTTCAAAAACTTTGAACCAGCCTTCATTTCACCTATTACCTTTTTTTCCCTCGTCCCCGGCTCCGGGAGAGCCCGATTCCGGTCACGTGTGTCGTTTTACCCGCTTTTGACATACAAGCAAGGGAGGTCGTTAATTTCTGTTTACTTCATTTCGAAGCGTGACCCATTCGCCACTACAGCCTTGAAACATCGTAAATAAATAGTAATTCCCTTGCCCTGCGCGTTTACCCTCTGATCGCGCCAACGTCGTTCCAGGTCGTGAAAACCATCAATGTTAGTATCATGGCCAAGCCGATGCGAAATGCGATTTCCTGAGCCTTGGCGCCCAGCGGTTTCCCTCTGACCGCTTCCACCGCATAGAACATCAGGTGGCCGCCATCAAGTACCGGAACCGGCATCAGGTTAAGCAATCCTATCGAAACTGAAAGCATGGCGGCAAGCTGCAACACTGCCCCTATACCAAGCGAAGCCATCTGGCCCGAGGCCTGCGCAACGCGGATCGGCCCGCCCAGTTGATCGGCCCGCATCGTACCGCGGAAAATATTGCCGATATATTTGAAGGTGCCGGTGACGATATCCCGGGTTTCGATCACACTTTCGCGCAGCGCCTGGAGCGGCGTATAGGTCTGCAGGCGGAAATTGCCGACCTCCTTGCTGGTGACGATGCCGATCTGGCCGACTTCGATCTTGTTGCCGAACTGATCGGTCCTGTCGACGCGTTGCGGCACCATCGGCAAGTCGAGCTTCTGGCCGCCCCGCTCGATGGTGACGACGATCTGCTGGCTTGGGCGGATGCCGACATAACGGCGCACGTCGTCGAAGGTCTCGACCTTGCCGCCGTCGATGGCGACCAGGAGGTCGCCCGGAAGGATGCCGGCGGCGGCGGCCACCCCATCCGGCGTGACCTCGGAAACGACCGGATCGGCGACCGAACGGCCGTAGATCGAGAACAGAATGGTGAAGATGGCGATCGCCAGCAGAAAATTGGCAATCGGGCCAGCAGCGACCGTCGCGGCGCGTTTCCACAGCTTTGCGCCGGCGAAGGAACGCGCCCTGTCCTCTTCGGACATGGCGGCGAGCTTGTCGCTGTCGGGCTTGCTGGACGCGTCTTCGTCACCAAAGAACCGGACGTAGCCGCCAAGTGGGACCACCGAGATCTTCCAGCGCGTTCCATGGCGGTCGGTGAAGCCGAAGACCTCCGGGCCGAAACCGACTGAAAAGGCAAGGATGCGGATACCGCTCCAGCGGCCGACGAGGTAGTGGCCCATCTCGTGCACGAAGACGAGCAGCGAGAGCACGAGGATGAAGGTGACGATATTCCCCATCAGGAATGCGTATATATCGGCCATCACTTCTATCAGTTCCTTCCGTCAGGCTGCCGCGTCGTCAAAGGCCGAACAAGGCCGCGCCGAGCGACGTCATCGCAGTCCCCTTTATCAGGGAAAATAATCCAGCAAGCAAGAACGCCGAAAAACAGGCGAAAATCAGTCCGTCGACACGGTCCATCACGCCGCCATGACCCGGAATGAGACGGCTTGAATCCTTGACGCCGAATTTCCGCTTGATGAACGATTCAAACAGATCTCCCGACTGGCTGCAAACCGAGAAAACGAGGGCTGCGACGGCTGCGATGAGTTCAGCGCCAGGAAGGAGAAAATGGACGAGAACGACGCCGGCCGCGACCGCCGAAACGGCGCCGCCGATTGCGCCCGACCAAGTCTTTCCCGGCGAGATCGAAGGGGCAAGCTTTGGTCCGCCAAGCGCCCTGCCGACGAAATAAGCAAGGATGTCGGTTGCCCAGACGACGGCAAAGACGAAGAGCATGGCGTAAAGGCCGGGCTGGTCATCGCTGCGGATGGCGGCGAGCGCTAGGCCCGTGGCACCCCCATAAAACAGGCCCACCGGCAACCAGCGGCTTGTGCCGTGCAGGATGATCAGCGCGATGCCGACTGCGGTGACGCCGGCCAGCATGCCGGCGGCGAATTCAAAATTGCCGACAAGCACGAGGAAGGCAACCGCCGCCTGGCCGATCCAGCCGACCGCGTTGGCGACCCAATCACGCGCGATGCCGGTTATTGTCGACCATTCATAGTAGATCAGCAGGCCGATCACGGCCGCCAGGACGCGGAAGGCAAACCCGCCATACCAGGTGGCGGCAAGAACGACGGCCGCAAGAATCAGTCCCGAAACGATGCGGAGCTTCAATTCCTGCTGCATCAGGTGCCGACCGCGGCTGCCTGCGACGACAGGCCGCCGAAGCGCCGGTCGCGGGAGGCGAACTTCTCGAGCGCCGAGCGGAAGATCTCCGGGCTGAAATCCGGCCAATATTCCGGAACGAAGATGAATTCCGAATAGGCAGCCTGCCAGAGAAGAAAATTGGAAAGCCGCTCCTCGCCGCTGGTGCGGATGATGAGATCGGGATCGGGGATACCGGCCGTGTCGAGACGGGCGTTGATCAGCGAGGGCGTGATATCCTGCGCCCTCAGGCGGCCGGCCTCGACGTCCCGCGCCAGGCTCGCTACAGCCCGGGAGATCTCGTCGCGCGAGCCGTAGTTGAAGGCGATGACCAACGTCAGCGCCGTATTGTTTTTGGTGGTTTCCTCCGCCTCGAGCAGCAGGCCGAGAATGTCGCTGCGCAGGCTGTGACGGTCGCCGATCACCTTGATCCGCACATTCTGGCGATGGAGTTCGGCAAGGTCACGGCGGATGAAAGCCTTGAGCAGACCGAGCAGATCGGAGACCTCGGCCTCCGGCCGGCGCCAGTTCTCCGAGGAGAAGGCAAACAGGGTCAGATATTTTATGCCGGCCGCGCCGGCGGCGCGCACTGTCTCGCGGACCGCCTCGACGCCCTTACGATGGCCCATCGTGCGCGGCAGGCCGCGCTGCTTGGCCCAACGGCCATTGCCGTCCATGATGATGGCAACATGCTCTGGCACAGTCACAAATACAGATTCCGACATTTCCCGTCCGGTCTTTCCAGGCAAAGGCACAGATCCACTAGACCTGCATGATTTCCTTTTCCTTCTCGCCAAGCAAGCGGTCGATTTCGGAAATCGTCTCGTCCGTCATCTTCTGTACGCGTTCCGACTGCGCCCTGCCCTCGTCCTGGCCGATTACGCCGTCCTTTTCGGCCTTCTTAAGGCCGTCCATGCCGTCGCGGCGGACCTGGCGAATCGCGACCTTGCTCTTTTCCGCATAATCATGAGCCACCTTGACGAGCGACTTGCGGCGCTCCTCGTTCAGCTCCGGCAGCGGGATGCGCAGGCTCTGGCCGTCGACGATCGGGTTGAGGCCGAGATTGGATTCGCGGATACCGCGCTCGACGGCGCTGACCATCGACTTGTCCCAGACGGAAACCGACAGCATGCGCGGCTCGGGCACGGTGATGTTGGCGACCTGGTTCAGCGGCATGCGCGAACCATAGGCCTCGATCGTGACCGGATCGAGGATGTTGGCCGAAGCACGGCCGGTGCGCAGCGATGCGATGTCGCTCTTGAATGCGGAAACCGCGCCGTCCATGCGGCGCTTCAGTTCCTTGATGTCGATACCTTCACTCATGTCGATGCTCCCGTATAAAGCGCGTCGCGATGGTTGCGCCCGATAAAGTGGCGCAGTCTATATCAATTGTCCGAGACGATGGTCTTGAGGCCACCGCCCGTCAGGATTTCGGTAAAACCGCCTTTCTCGTGGATCGAGAAGACGATGATCGGAATGGAATTCTCCCTGGCGAGCGCCACGGCGGCAACGTCCATCACCGCAAGCCCCCTGTCCAGCACTTCCTGGTGCGTCAGGCGGTCGAGGCGGGTCGCATCGGGATATTTCTTCGGGTCGGCAGTGTATATGCCATCCACCTGCGTGCCCTTGAAGATCGCTTCGGCGCCCATTTCGGCGGCGCGCAGTGCCGCAGCCGAATCGGTGGTGAAGAAGGGGTTGCCGGTGCCGCCGGCAAAGATCACCACACGTCCCATCGACAGATGATAGAGGGTCGCACGCTGCGAAAAGCTCTCGCAGATCTCGGGCATGGAGATGGCCGAAAGCACCACCGTGTCGATGTTCAGCTTGCGCAGCGAGGTCGCCAGCGCCAGTGCATTGATGATGGTGCCGAGCATACCCATGTGGTCGCCGGTGACCCGGTCGCCGCCCTTGGACGCCACCGCGACACCGCGGAAAATATTGCCGCCACCGACGACGACGCCGACTTCCACGCCCATATGCCTTGCCGCGGCGATATCGGATGCAATACGGTCCGCCACCGTGACATCGATCCCGAAACCCTGGCTACCCATGAGCGCTTCGCCGGAAGCCTTGAGTAGAACGCGTTTATAGACAGGCTCTAAAGACATCTTGGCTCCTCGTAAATTGCCGTGAGTGCCCGATACACGAAGGGCACCGCGTTGTCACGCGATGCCCTTCGTGTTTTCAGAATTATGGCTGGAAGATCAACCCTTGACGGCAGCCGCGACTTCGGCTGCGAAATCGGTCTCTTCCTTCTCGACGCCTTCGCCGAGCAGAAGGCGGGCCATGCCGGCGACTTCGATCGGCGCACCAACGGCCTTCTCAGCTTCCTTGACGGCGGCTGCGACGGTCAGATCCGGATTGATGACGAAAGCCTGCGAGAGAAGAGCGACTTCCTCGAAGAACTTGCGCATGCGGCCGTCAACCATCTTCTCGATGATGTTGTCCGGCTTGCCGGAGGCGCGCGACTGCTCGATGAAGACGTTGCGCTCGCGCTCGGCGACGGCGGCATCGACTTCCTCAGGGCGGATCGCCAGCGGTGCGGTCGCGGCGATGTGCATGGCGACCTGGCGGCCGATCGCGTTCAGGGCCTCCTTGTCGCCGGTCGACTTCAGCGCGACGAGAACGCCGAGCTTGCCGAGGCCGTCGGAAACGGCATTGTGGATATAGGTGGCGACGACGCCGTCCTCGACGGAGAGCGCAACCGAGCGGCGCAGGTTCATGTTCTCGCCGATTGTTGCGATCGCGTCCTTGATCGTGTCGGAAACGGACTTGCCGGATGCCGGGTATGTCGCAGCCGCAACGGCGTCGACGGTGCCGTTTGTGGAGACGGCGACCTTGGCAATGCCGCGGACGAGATCCTGGAAGGCATCGTTGCGGGCGACGAAGTCGGTTTCGGAATTGACTTCGACGACAACGGCCTTGGTGCCCTGGCTCGAAACGCCGATGAGGCCTTCGGCGGCGGTGCGGCCCGACTTCTTGTCGGCCTTGGCGATGCCCTTGGCGCGTAGCCAGTCGATCGCGGCTTCCATGTCGCCGCCGGTCTCAGCAAGAGCCTTCTTGCAATCCATCATGCCTGCGCCGGTCTTTTCGCGCAGTTCCTTCACCATTGCAGCCGTAATCTCGCTCATTAGCTTCCTCTTGTGGGTTCATACGGTGGGCCGCAAAGCGCGGCGCGGCACCGGATTGAGGCACGAAATGTACCTGTATGTATGACAGCGTGATGAAGACGCGTCATAACGAAACTTCTCTGGCAAAGAGCCTGATGCCCTCGCCCTGAAACAGGCAAGGCCGCCGAACTTCGATGAGTCGCGAGCGGCCTTTCCAGTCATGCAAGCTTTGGCGGAACCTTCGCTCCGCCGGCTTTCATCAGCCTTCGGCTGCTTCTTCGAGCGCCGGTTCGACCGGAAGCTCGGAGGACGCGCCGAGATCGCGGCCGGAAGAGCCCTGCTGACGGGCGATGCCGTCGATGGCAGCGCGGGAGATCAGCTCGCAATACAGAGCGATGGCGCGCGATGCGTCGTCGTTGCCCGGGATCGGATAGTCGATCAGGTCCGGATCGCAGTTCGAATCGATAATGGCGACGACCGGGATGCCGAGGCGCTTGGCTTCGTCGATCGCGATCTTTTCCTTGTTGGTGTCGATGATGAACATCAGGTCCGGCGTGCCGCCCATATCGCGGATACCGCCGAGAGCCTTGTCGAGCTTTTCACGCTCGCGCTCGAGGTTCAGGCGTTCCTTCTTGGTGAAGCCCTGGGCTTCGCCGTTGAGGATCTCATCGAGCTTGCGCAGGCGCTGGATCGAGTTGGAGATCGTCTTCCAGTTCGTCATCATGCCGCCGAGCCAGCGCGAGTTGACGTAGTACTGGGCCGAACGCTTGGCGCTGTCGGCGATGATCTCGGACGCCTGGCGCTTGGTGCCGACGAAGAGAACGCGACCGCCGCGGGCAACGGTGTCGCTGACGACCTGCAGGGCGCGCGACAGCATCGGAACGGTCTGAGCCAGGTCGATGATGTGGATGTTGTTACGATCGCCAAAGATGTACGGCTTCATCTTCGGGTTCCAGCGGTGCGTCTGGTGGCCGAAGTGGACGCCTGCTTCGAGAAGCTGGCGCATAGAGAAATCGGGCAATGCCATGCCTTTGTATCCTTTTCCGGTTGAACCTCCGCAAGGCGAACAGCATCCTCTTCGAAGATGCCACCGGGCGGAACGATCCGGATTTCTCCCGGACAATCCCATGCCTTACGTGTGGAATGCCGCTGCCCATACATTCGATTTGACGCAAAAGCAAGGCTTACGCAGAAAAATCCCGGAATTCGCCTGGCGGTCAGAGATATGGGATAATGAAGAGCTGGATGGTTGGCTTGCGAATGCCACGCTCAGCCATCGAAGCGCGTGTCGCAGCTTCCCTACTTGCAGGCCTCGGCCTTTCGGTCGAGCAGTTCGAGCTTGGCGAGTTTTCCGGTCAGAACGAAATCGCCGTAATCCATCGTCAGGTCGCGGGTGATGCCGTTCTCGTAGAGCTTGAACGACATGCGGTAGACCGGCAAGGCGTCCGATTTCGCATTTTCATTGAAATAGGCGATCGTCACCGGCCAGAAGGCCGTCTTGGAGAAAGCGCCGGCATTGCCGGCATCGGCCTCCTCGGCAACCGGCGTCTCCTGCTTACCGACGATCGTCGTCGTCACCAGCGACTTGTCGCCGTCGTCGGAGCCGTCGAAGACGCGGGCCTCGAAGAAGCGCTTGCCGGCCTTGGCGTTCTGGATCACGTCGAGCATATGTTCGGTCGGGAACCGGCTATCGGCAAGCTGCAGTTCGCGGCTCGACGGCTGCTTGAGAGCAACCTTGACGCCATCCGGCTGATCCTGAGCCGCACCGTTGACCTCCTTATCGAGCTGTTCGTCGGTGAAGGATTTGGTGTCGAAGGTGAACTTGCCGTCTTTGAGGTTCTCGAAGGTCTTGGTCTGCTGGTCGCTGACGCGCACACTGTCGCCTGTGTCGATCTGCGTCACGAAGCGGAAGTTGGTGGTGAAGCCCTGGCAATAGCTGCCGTCGAACTCATAGACCATGCGACCGTACATGCCGGAGATGCCGGAGCGGTCCGAAGCATCCTTGAGTTCCAGATCGTAGACCGCGCGATGTGCGACGAGGCCGGTCGCGATCGCAGCGCTTACCGCGGGCGCAGCCGCCCATGCATTGGCGGAAACGCTGGCGAGAAGCAGAGCGACAAGACCTGATCGGAACATTCATTAACTCCTGTTGGACTCGGTCGCGATGTTATAAGAACGCTTTCGGCCAAATCGAGGCTCGAACCTGTCATATTAAAGATTCTAGTCTTGATGCATAATTTTAGAAGAATTGACAACAAAAGTGGAGACGAAAATGTCCGATGAAATTGCAAAGCGCCTGACTGAGATGGGGATAACCCTGCCCGAAGCCGCAGCCCCTGCTGCAAATTACGTTCCCTACGTCATCAGCGGCAATCTTCTCTATATCTCCGGCCAGCTGCCGCTCGAAGGCGGCAAGATCGCCGTCTCCGGCCATCTCGGCAAGACGGTCGACGTTGCCGCGGGCCAGCGCGGCGCCGAACTCTGCGCCATCAACATCCTTGCCCAGGCAAAGGCAGCACTTGGCGGCGATCTCGGCCGTATCCGACGCGTCATCAAGCTGAACGGCTTCGTCGCCTCGGCGCCCGATTTCATCGAGCAGCATCTCGTCATCAACGGCGCTTCGAACCTGATTGCCGGCGTGCTCGGCGAGGCCGGCAAACATGCGCGCGCCGCCGTCGGCATGGCCGCCCTGCCGCTGAACGCCGCCGTCGAGATCGATGCTATCATGGAAATCGCAGAATGACCAATGCGGCCTGGATCCGGGATGTGCCGGTCGCCCATCGCGGCTATCACGACCTCAACAAACTCGTCTGGGAAAATACCCTTTCGGCCTTCTCGCGCGCCGTCGAAGCGGGCTTTGCGATCGAATGCGATCTGCATTACGCCTCCGACGGCGTGCCGGTCGTCTTTCACGACGAGGACCTGCAGCGACTCTGCAATCTCCCCGGCGACATCCGCGAGCGCACCTCCCGGGAGCTCGGACTGATCGCTGTCGGCGGCACTGGAGACAAGGTGCCGACACTCAGCCGGCTCCTCGATCTCGTGCAGGGCAAGGTGCCGCTGGTGCTGGAGCTCAAGGGCCGCGAGGCTGACGACGAGGGTTTCGCCGAAGCCGTCCTCGAGGTGCTTGAGGCCTATGAGGGCAAGGTGGCGCTGATGAGCTTCGACCACTGGCTGCTGCGCGATCTGAAGGCCCTTGGCGCGCCCTATCCCCTCGGGCTGACCGCCAATGGCAACACGCCGGAGGAATTCGCGACGCATGCCAAGGCGATGGAGATCGGTCTCGATTTCATCTCCTATTATTATGACGACCTGCCGAATGCCTTCATATCAGGCGAACGCGAAAAGGGTATTCCCGTCATCACCTGGACGGTGCGCGACGAGGAGGCGCGCCGACGGACCTTCGCCAATGCGGACCAGATGACCTTCGAAGGCTTCGACCCGCGTGTGGCGGTTTGACGCTCGCTTTTTGGCCAAGATCATGCGCAGATTGAGGAAAGCCGAAACCGCCCGCCCACAGGCTTCGCATCCGCCCCATGACCGATGACCTCACCATTCGCGTAGAACGCTCCTTCACTGCGATTTCCCCGGAGAGCTGGGCCAGGCTTGCCGGGGCGTCGAAGAGCGGCACGACGCTTGCCTACAACCCCTTCGTTTCACACGCCTTTTTATCGTCGCTTGAGGAGTCCGGTTCTGCCGATGCCGAGACCGGCTGGCTCGGCCACCACCTGCTGCTCGAGACCGATCGCGGCGAACTGATCGGCGCTCTGCCCGGCTATCTCAAAAACCACAGCCGGGGCGAATATGTTTTCGATCACGGCTGGGCCGATGCCTTCGAGCGAGCCGGCGGGCATTATTACCCCAAACTTCAGTGTTCCATTCCGTTCACGCCGGCGACAGGCCCGCGCCTTCTCGTCGCCGAGGACTTGCCGCGGCTGCCTGTCCAAAGCGCGATTGCCGAAAGCCTAAAGGAGGTCGTGCGCCGGCTCGGCGTCTCCTCGGCCCATATCACCTTCGTGCCGGATGAGGAGATCGGCGTCTTCGAGATGGACGGCTATCTGCACCGCACCGACCAGCAGTTCCATTTCATCAATGACGGCTATGCCAACCACGAGCAGTTTCTCGAAACGCTTGCTTCGCGCAAACGCAAGGCGTTGCGCAAGGAGCGCCGCGCCGCGCTGGAAAACGGCATCAGCATCGACTGGCTGACCGGCAGCGACCTGACCGAACGCATCTGGGATCAGTTCTTCAAATTTTACATGGATACCGGCGGGCGCAAATGGGGCCGTCCCTACCTCACCCGCAAGTTCTACTCGCTGATCGGCGAGCGTATGGCCGACGACATCCTGCTGGTCATGGCCAAGCGCGACGGGCGCTATATCGCCGGTGCGATCAACTTCATCGGCGGCGATACGCTCTATGGCCGTCACTGGGGCTGCATCGAGGATCATCCCTTCCTGCATTTCGAGGTCTGCTATCACCAGGCGATCGACTTCGCCCTATCGAAAGGCTTGAAGCGGGTCGAAGCCGGTGCTCAGGGCGAACATAAGCTCGCGCGCGGCTACCTGCCGGTGACGACGCATTCGGCCCATTATGTCGCCCATGCCGGCCTTCGCCGGGCGATCGGCGATTATCTCGCCCGCGAGCGCGCCGATGTCGAACAGATGAGCGAACTGCTCACCGAGCACAGCCCGTTCCGCAAGGGCGAGCGCCAGCAGGAGGATTGACGCCGCCCTGCCGGCCGCGTTACCCGATCAACGACTGCACGAAGAGGAGATTTCGCGATGACCAGCGCCTATGACGACAACAATATCTTCGCCAAGATCCTGCGCGGCGAAATTCCCTCGCACCGGATCTATGAGGACGAGCATACTGTCGCTTTCATGGATGTGATGCCGCAAGCGCCGGGCCACGTGCTCGTCGTTCCGAAGGCAGCGTCGCGCAATATTCTTGACGCCGATCCCGCCACCCTCACCCATGCCATTAGCGTCGTCCAGAAGGTCGCCAACGCGGTCAAGGACGTCTTCGACGCCGACGGCGTGTTCATCGCCCAGTTCAACGAACCGGCCGCCGGGCAGACGGTCTTTCATCTGCACTTCCACGTCATCCCGCGCCATGAGGGCGCCGCACTCAAGCCGCACTCCGGCAAGATGGAGGATGGCGCCGTGCTGGCCGCCAATGCCGAAAAAATCAGGGCGGCACTGGCCTGACATCGATCCCGAAGCGAGGCAGAGGCTACGGAAAGAGCACAAACCGAAAAAGGCCGCGATGACGCGGCCTTTTTCAATTCAGCGACGAAAGCTCATTTCTTGCGCGGAACCTTCGGAACCGTGCTTCCCTTCTTGGGCGCGTCACGGACCTCGGGCTCGGCCTGCGGGACCGTCTTGGCGCGGGTCTTGGGCGCCGCCTTGGTCTTCAGCTCGCCATCGCCCTCGCCGTCGGTTTCGGGATGAGCGACTTCGGCTTCCGGCTTCGGCTTGATCGGCGCCGTATCCGGGATGGCCTCCAGCACGATGCCGGGCTTGCCGTCTTCCTTCGGACCGACGGTGACGTTGACGACGCCGCCCTTCTTCAGCTTGCCGAAGAGGATTTCGTTGGCAAGCGGCTTCTTGATCGTGTCCTGGATCACGCGGGCCAGCGGGCGGGCGCCCATCTTCTCGTCGTAACCCTTTTCCGACAGCCAGGCGATCGCATCCTCATGCAGGTCGAAGGTGACGTTCCTTTCGGAAAGCTGGGCCTCCAGTTGCATGATGAACTTCTGCACGACCTTGTGAATGACGGCCGTCGGCAGCGCCGCGAAGGGAATGATCGCATCGAGACGGTTGCGGAATTCCGGCGTGAACAGGCGGGTGAGCGCCTCCTCGTCCTCGCCGGTGCGTTTTGACGAGCCGAAGCCGATCGCCGCCTTGGCCATTTCGGACGCGCCCGCATTCGTCGTCATGATCAGGATGACGTTGCGGAAGTCGATCTTCTTGCCGTTATGGTCCGTCAGCGTGCCGTGGTCCATGACCTGAAGCAGGATATTGTAGATATCCGGATGCGCCTTCTCGATTTCGTCGAGCAGGACCACGCAATGCGGATGCTGGTCGACGCCATCTGTGAGAAGACCGCCCTGGTCGAAACCGACATAGCCGGGAGGTGCGCCGAGCAGACGCGAGACCGTGTGGCGCTCCATATATTCTGACATGTCGAAGCGCAGCAGCTCGACGCCGAGCGACGAGGCCAGTTGCTTTGCCACCTCGGTCTTGCCGACGCCGGTCGGACCGGAGAAGACATAGGCGCCGATCGGCTTGTTCGGCTCGCGCAGGCCGGCGCGCGCCAGCTTGATCGAGGTCGACAGGGCTTCGATGGCGATATCCTGGCCGTAGACGACCGACCGCAATTCCTGCTCGAGATTGGCAAGCACCGCTTCGTCGTCCTTCGACACGGTCTTCGGCGGAATGCGCGCCATCGTCGCGACCGTCGCTTCGATCTCCTTTTCGGTGATCAACTTGCGGCGCTTCGACGGCGGCAGCAGCATCTGGGCAGCACCGGTTTCGTCGATCACGTCGATTGCCTTGTCCGGCAGCTTGCGGTCGGAGATGTAGCGGGCCGACAGTTCGACGGCCGACTTGATGGCATCGTTGGAATAACGCAGATGGTGGTATTCCTCGAAATAGGGCTTCAAGCCCTTCATGATCTCGATCGCATCATCGATCGACGGCTCGCTGACGTCGATCTTCTGGAACCGGCGGACCAGCGCGCGATCCTTTTCGAAGAACTGACGGTATTCCTTGTAGGTGGTCGAACCGATGCAGCGGATCGCGCCAGATGACAGAGCCGGCTTCAAGAGGTTCGATGCATCCATCGCGCCGCCTGAGGTGGCGCCCGCACCGATCACCGTGTGGATTTCGTCGATGAACAGCACCGCACCCGGATATTCTTCCAGTTCCTTGACGACCTGCTTCAGGCGCTCCTCGAAATCGCCACGGTAGCGCGTGCCGGCAAGCAGCGTGCCCATGTCGAGCGAGAAGATCGTCGCATCGGCGAGCGCTTCGGGAACCTTGCCTTCGACGATGCGCTTGGCGAGACCCTCGGCGATCGCCGTCTTGCCAACGCCGGGATCACCGACATAGAGCGGATTGTTCTTCGAACGGCGGCACAGGATCTGGATGGTGCGGCTTACCTCGGCGTGACGGCCGATCAGCGGGTCGATCTTGCCGCCCTTGGCCTTCTCGTTGAGATTGACGCAATAGGCCTTGAGCGCATCCTGCTGCTTCTTGGGGCCGCCCTCTTCCTCACCGCCGCGGGCGGTTGGCTTGCTGCTCTCGGCTTCCTCCTCGGCGCCGCGCGGGGGGCGCGCTTCCGAAGCGCCCGGGCGCTTGCCGATGCCGTGGGAGATATAATTGACGGCGTCGTAGCGGGTCATCTCCTGCTCCTGCAGGAAATAGGCGGCATGGCTTTCCCGCTCGGCGAAGATCGCGACGAGCACGTTGGCGCCGGTCACTTCTTCACGGCCAGACGACTGCACATGGATGACGGCACGCTGGATGACACGCTGGAAGCCGGAGGTCGGCTTCGAATCCTCGTCATACCCGGTGATCAGATTGGAGAGTTCATTATCGACATATTCGACGAGCGTCTTGCGCAGCGCGTCGAGATCGACATTGCAGGCGCCCATGACCGCGGCCGCATCGGCATCGTCGATCAGGGCGAGCAGCAGATGCTCGAGCGTCGCATATTCGTGATGCCGCTCGTTGGCAAAGGTCAGTGCCTGATGGAGCGCCTTCTCTAAACTAGGCGAAAATGTTGGCACGTTCAGATCCTCACTTCTTTTCCATGACGCATTGCAGCGGATGCTGGTGCTGCCGGGCGAAATCCATCACCTGGCTGACCTTCGTTTCCGCTACCTCGTATGTGAATATTCCGCATTCGCCGACGCCGTGGTTATGGACATGGAGCATGATGCGGGTGGCACTTTCACGATCCTTTTGAAAAAAACGCTCCAGAATATGGATGACGAATTCCATGGGCGTGTAGTCGTCATTCAAAAGCAGCACGCGGTAGAGATTGGGCTTCTTGGTCTTCGGCTTGGTGCGTGTGATGACCGAGGTTCGATTTCCGTTCTCCCCGTTCCTATCGCTGTCGTTCTGCATCCGGATCGGCTTTGCGATCATTGTCATTCATTCCTCAAGCAATCCGGCGGAGCATGGGAGGGTGCTTTTCCCGCCGAATATCTGAAACACTAACTTAGTTCATAATAGGCCGATTTTAAGCCCCCTGTCAGTCACTGCAATCAAGAAATGGCGGGCATGCACGGGAAAGACCAAAAAAGTCCCCGGCGATCCCATTGGAGGCGTTGCAGCGAAAGTAGAAACAAAAAGACCGGCCACAGATGCGTAGCCGGTCTCTAAATTTCAATATGTAGCGCAGGTTGCGCCGTCGCAATCAATTCATGCAGCGGCGGGTGTGGAAGGCTGCGCCTGCCTGGTGGTCTTGGCGACGGCAGCGGCGATCGGCGCTTCATAGGGCTTGTAAGCGGATTTGGCGAGATCGGCATACATCTCGCTGAGCTTCGTCGTCTCGGAAACGAGACCTTCGAAATAGGATTTGACGTAATTGGTCTGAAGTTCGAAGGCGGCCTCGAAGCTCTTGACGCCGGCCAGCGTTTCGAAATGCGTCACCGCGTCCTGAAAGGATTTCTTCGAATAGTCAGCAGCTTCGGCGGCAATCGCCTGGAAGCCCCTGGTCGTATCGGAATAGGTTCTCAGCGCCGTATCGACAGCTTCCTTGCTCTTCCTGTTTG
This sequence comes from Rhizobium sp. N122, assembly GCF_002211295.1. NCBI lineage: Bacteria > Pseudomonadati > Pseudomonadota > Alphaproteobacteria > Hyphomicrobiales > Rhizobiaceae > Rhizobium > Rhizobium sp. N122. The sequence goes on from NZ_LOKU01000027.1 coordinate 37,117, forward strand.
CATCGTCAAAGTTGAACATGACCGTCCTCCGTTGGGCTGTGGGATGGCGGCAGGGTAGCTGCAACGCACAAATAGTCAAGTAGTCTTGTGCGTTGCAAAACGCCCAAGGGTTGTGTTACAATAATAAAACAAAGGATGCGCGCCGGGGCACGTACGTCTTTAACTGATTTTGCTAATATATATCAGATCAGCGCAACCGGAAGCTTTAAATAAATTTTCGGCCCGAACCCAGAAAATGAAAAAGGACCGAACGGATCGCGCCGTTCGGTCCTTTGAAAGCGTTCGAGCGTGATCAGAGATCGACGTCGAGGATCGCCATCGAAAAGTTGTAGGAGCGGTCGCCGTCCTCGTCATCGATATAGACGACGCCCAGAAATTCTTCGCCGAGATAGACTTCCGCAGAATCATTCTTGCGCGGACGCGCCTTGACGACGATCTGCGGGTTGAGCATGCGTTTGAAATAGGCGTCGAGCTTCTTGATTTCTTCTGGCTTCACTCTGTCATCTCCGTAAACGGTCTTGATTGGCCGCTTCTTGCACAGGAAAAGCAGCGGTGTAAAGGCAAGGTTGCCACTTGGCAATTTCCGTCCCCACCTGGGGCCTGCCGACTTTTCCCGATCCTTTTCCGGCAGCCCCTCAGATATCGGCGCCGATCACCTGGTCCATGTTGCGCGACGGCTCGGAACACCCGGCCTCGCCGACGACCTTGGCCGGCACGCCGGCGACGGTCTTCTTCGGCGGCACCGCCTTCAAGACGACGGAGCCGGCGGCGATGCGTGAGCAGTAGCCGATCTCGATATTGCCGAGGATCTTAGCGCCGGCGCCGATCATGACGCCGCTGCCGATCTTCGGATGGCGGTCGGCCCCCTCTTTGCCGGTGCCGCCGAGCGTGACGTTGTGCAGGATCGAGACATTGTCGCCGATAACAGCCGTCTCGCCGACGACGAGGCCCGTGGCGTGATCGAGGAAGATGCCCTTGCCGATACGGGCGGCCGGATTGATATCGGTCTGGAAGACGCTGGAGGAGCGGCTCTGCAGATAGAGCGCGAAATCTCGCCGGCCGCGGTTCAGCAGCCAATGGGCGAGACGATGCGTCTGCAGCGCATGGAAGCCCTTGAAATAGAGCACGGCCTCCATGAAGCGCAGGCAGGCGGGATCGCGATCGTAGATGGCCTGGATATCGACGCGCAGAATGGAGCTCCATTCCGGCCAATCGAACAGCATTTCCTCGAAAGTCTGGCGAAGCAGGTTCGCCTGCATGTCGGGGTGATCGAGACGTTCGCAGATGCGATGGATGACGCATTCCTCGAGCGAATGGTAGTTGATCACCGTCGAGTAGAGGAAGGCGGCGAGAACCGGATCCCGTTCGGCGGCGAGCCGGGCTTCCTCGCGCAGGCTGTCCCAGATGGGATCCATCACCTTCAGCGGATGGCCTGTCTCAAAAGCACGAATGTCAGTCTTGGCGACCATCGCCGCTCTCCTCGTTGCCAACAGGAATGCCGTTTTCGGAATGCCAATATATAGTGGAAAACGGCAATAACATAAATGGGTGCCGTCGCCATGGTTTTTTAGCATGGGTTTTCGGCATCACGATGATGTCACCGCCGATGTCACCCGTTGGCGACTTTCGCATAGAAGGTCAGCACCGCCTGCTTGAAAACCCTGTCGCCGACGGCGAGCATGTGATCGCGGCCCGGAATATCGAGCGCTTCGGCATCGGGCATGAGCGCCGCCAATTCCTGCGGCGAGCCGGCGATATCGTCTTTCGTGCCGACGCCGATCAACGCCGGCATGTCGAGCCTTGCCATATCCGAGCGGGCGACGAGATCGCGCGAGCCGCGGATGCAATCAGCCAGGGCGACGCGGTCGCTCTTCGTCTGCTCGGCGAAGGCGCGGAACATCCGGCCGCGCTCATGCGTGACGTCCTCGAGCGAAGGAGCAAGCAGCGCATCGGCGATCGGGTCCCAGTCGCCGACGCCGTCGGTCATGCCGATACCGAGGCCGCCGAGCACCAGCGAACGGACACGATGCGGATTGGCAAGGGCGGCAAAGACGGAAATGCGCGCGCCCATCGAATAGCCCATGACATTGGCTTCCGGAATGCCGAGATGGTCGAGAAGCGCGATCGCATCGCCTGCCATCACCCATGGACGGTAGGCCTCAGTGTCGTGCGGCTTGTCGCTTGCGCCGTGGCCGCGATTGTCGATGGCGATTACCCGGTAGCCGGCATCCCCCAGCGTCTTCAGCCAGCCCGGATGCACCCAGTTGACGTTTGCGGTCGAGGCAAAACCGTGAATCAACAGGACGGGCACGCCGGCCGGATCGCCCTCGTCGAAGAAGGCGAGATGCAATCCGTCATGGGTGAAGCTTGAAAATGCAGGCGTGTTCAGGTTCATCGGGTCTTCCTTTTGGCGCGACCATAATCGAGCCGCCCTTCCCCGTGAAGCCAAAACCGCAGCTTAAAAACTGTGCCTGGCGCGGCGCTTTGGCTCTACACATTTGCGGCGAAGGCTTATAAGGTCCGCGCAGATTTCAAGCATTCGGAGAGCGACATGGCCGGCCACAACATTCCCCACTTCCAGAACGATGGCGGTCACCGGGTTATCGAAGTCGGCGTCAAGGAATTCATGTGCACCGGCGCCTCAGCTCCTTTCGATCATCCGCATATTTTTATCGACATGGGCGACGACAACGAGAAGGTCTGCTCCTACTGCTCGACGCTTTATCGCTTCAATTCGGCGCTGAAGCCCAGCCAGACCAATCCGGCCGGCTGCGTTTTCCACGTGAAGGCGGCCTAACCCGCCGAGATACGGATCGGACTGATAATGCCGGTCGAACATGCCGCCATCATCGGCGCCGGGATATCGGGGCTGACCGCGGCCCTTTCGCTGTCGCGCCGGGGCATCAGCTCCGACATCTTCGAGCAGGCGGGCGAACTCACCGACATCGGCGCCGGCTTGCAGGTTTCGCCCAACGCCTCGCGCATTCTTGCCGAACTCGGCATCCTCGAAGATCTGTCAAAGGTCTGGCTTGAACCGGAGACGATCCGGCTGATCTCGGGCAGTTCGCTGCGCCAGTTGGCGGCGGTGCCGGCAGGCACATTCGCGCGGCAACGCTGGGGCGCTCCCTATGGCGTTCTGCACCGCACGACTTTGCAGAAAGCCCTTCTGGCGGAGGTCGAGGCGGATCCGCTCTGCCGGCTTCGCCTCGGTATCAGGATGGAATCGGCGCTGCCGGATCTCGAGCGGGCGCCCGATGTCGTCATCGGTGCCGACGGCGTCTGGTCGAAGCTGCGGCAATTGGTTCCGGGCGGCCCCTCGCCGCGCTTTTCCGGCAACATCGCTTATCGCTTCACCATTGCCGCCGATGAGGCGCCCGGTTTTCTCGACCGGGTCAGTGTTTGCGCATTCCTCGGCGCGTCCGCGCATCTCGTCTGCTATCCCTTAAAGGAGACGGGCAGCTTCAACATGGTGGCGATCACCGCCGGCAATATCGCGCCGCAGGCCTGGCAGAGCGAGCCGACGGCCGAGCAGCGCGCGGAACTCAGGAAACGCTTTTCCGGCTGGAACGCGGCGATCGTCTCACTCTTTGAAGGACAGCGGAAGCTGACGTTCTGGCCGCTGTTCGAAACCACGCCAGGTGCCTGGCAGGACGGCCGCAAGACGGTTCTGATCGGCGATGCCGCCCATGCGATGATGCCGTTTGCCGCACAGGGAGCGGCGATGGCGATCGAAGACGCCTACGAACTGGCCGCGTTTCTTTCCGATCGTCCGGTGGCGGACGCGCTCCAACTCTTCGAAAGACATCGCGCGCCACGCATCGCCAAGCTTCGTCAGCGCGGCGCCTTCAACCGCTTCGCCTATCATGCGCGAGGGCCGATCCGGATCGGCCGCGATCTCGTGCTTGGCCTCAAGCCGCCGCAAAGCCTCGCCGCCGATCTCGACTGGATTTACGGCTATCAGGCTCTGCGTCTGCCATAGCGCCGATACGGTCGGTCAGACAGCACTTGCGGCGGCAAAACCGCGTTCGATATCGGCCTTGAGGTCAACCACGTCCTCGATGCCGATCTGCAGGCGGATGACCGCACCGTCGGTCGGGGCTTTGGCGACCTTGCGGTCGGCGAGATAGGCGTGCAAGGCGAGGCTTTCAAAGCCGCCCCAGGAATAGCCGAGACCGAAAATCCTGAGCGTATCGAGGAAGGCATGCGCCTTTGCTCTGGACTTCTCGGGACCATCGGCGGCAAGCACGAAGGAAAAGATGCCGCTGGCGCCTTTGAAATCGCGCTTCCAGATATGGTGGGAGGGGAAACTCGGCAGGGCCGGATGCAGCACGCGGGCGACATCCTCCCTGCCCTCCAGCCATTTTGCGATACCGAGCGCGCTTTCATAATGCCGCTCGAGGCGCAGGCCCATGGTGCGCAAGCCGCGCAGGATCTGATAGGCGTCATCGGGTGCGCCGCAGATGCCGAGCACACCGTTCGCTTCCTTCAGCCGCTCCCAATGCTCGGCATTGGCCGAAACCGTTCCGAGCAGGATATCGGAATGGCCGGACGGATATTTCGTCGATGCGTGAATCGAGATGTCGACGCCGTGATCGAGCGGCTTGAAATAGAGCGGCGTCGCCCAGGTATTGTCCATCATGACGACGGCGCCATGGCGGTGCGCCACCGCGGAGATCGCCGGGATATCCTGCATCTCGAAAGTGTTGGAACCGGGAGCCTCGGTGTGAACGAGCTTGGTGTTGGGCCGGAACATCGCCTCGATGCCGGCGCCGATCGACGGGTCATAATATTCGACCTCGACGCCAAGACGCTTCAACATCGTGTCGCAGAAATGGCGCGTCGGGCCATAGACCGAATCGACGACGAGCGCATGGTCGCCGGTGGCGACGAAACCAAGGAACGGAATGGTGACGGCCGCAAGGCCCGACGGGACGAGGATCGTGCCGGCCGAACCTTCAAGCGCGTCGATCGCCTCGCAGAGCGCATCCGTCGTCGGCGTGCCGCGGGTGGCGTAAGTGTATTTCTGCGCCCGCGTCTCCATCGTCCGCGCGTTCGGAAACAGCACGGTCGAGGCATGCACGACCGGTGGATTGATAAAGCCGTGATAGTCGAAAGGGTCATTGCCGATATGGGTCAGGCGGGTGTTGATGCCGGCATTCTGCAGCAAGCTGTCTTTGTCTTTCATGTCGGAAATAGCCTTTGGCGAGTGGCACGAAGCCAGACTTTTGGACGCCCCGCCGTGTCCGGTCAACCCCTCGACGATCGGTCGCGGTCAACGCCGAGAATTGGTGAAATTTCCGAATTTCGCGTTATTTTTCCGCAACGGGACGCCTATTTCCTAGCCAACCGCCCGCGAATGCGGCGCAATCTGCCAAAATTCCGAATTTTGCCGCAATTATTGATGGCGACACTTGACCATGGTGACATTTGCGACTGTGATAGGGCACTCGCGCCGGGAGGGTGTCGAGACACTGGGGGCGGCAGGTTTTTTCCGCCGGAACTCCCCACAAGAAAATATAAGACAACGGAAAAGGTTGGGAAAAAATGAAGAACAAGCTCCTGTCCGCCGCTCTCGGCGCAGCAGTTTTGGCACTTGGCGCCTCAGCGGCCTCGGCCACCACTCTCGGAGACGTCAAAGCGAAGGGTTTCGTACAATGCGGCGTCAATACCGGCCTTACTGGCTTTGCCGCGCCTGACGCTTCCGGCAATTGGGCCGGCTTCGACGTCGACTTCTGCAAGGCCGTCGCTTCGGCTGTGTTCGGCGACCCCACCAAGGTCAAGTATACGCCGACAAACGCGAAGGAACGCTTCACCGCCCTGCAGTCCGGTGAAATCGACGTCCTCTCGCGCAACACGACCTGGACGATCAATCGCGACACCGCGCTCGGCTTCAACTTCCGTCCTGTCACCTATTACGACGGCCAGGGCTTCATGGTGCGCAAGAGCCTGAACGTGAAGTCGGCTCTCGAACTCTCCGGCGCCGCCATCTGCGTGCAGTCGGGCACGACCACGGAACTAAACCTCGCCGATTACTTCAAGACGAACAATCTGCAGTACAATCCGGTCGTCTTCGAAAATCTTCCTGAGGTCAACGCTGCCTACGACGCCGGTCGTTGCGACGTCTACACGACCGACCAATCCGGTCTCTATTCGTTGCGTCTGACGCTGAAGAACCCCGACGAACACGTCATCCTTCCTGAGATTATCTCCAAGGAACCGCTTGGCCCGGCTGTCCGTCAGGGTGATGATCAGTGGTTCGATATCGTTTCCTGGACGGCTTATGCGCTGATCAATGCCGAAGAGTTCGGCATCACCCAGGCAAATGTCGACGAGATGAAGAATTCGCCGAATCCGGATATCAAGCGCTTCCTCGGCAGCGAGACCGACACCAAGATTGGCACCGATCTCGGCCTGACCAATGATTGGGCCGCCAACGTCATCAAGGGCGTCGGCAACTATGGCGAAATCTTCGAGCGCAACATCGGCCAGGGTAGCCCACTCAAAATCGCCCGCGGCTTGAATGCTCTCTGGAACAAGGGCGGCATCCAGTACGCACCGCCGGTTCGTTAGTCGAACTTTGGCATGAAATGCCGGGAAGGCGGCCAGCCGCCTTCCCACTTCCAAAAAGTTAAAAAGAAAGCCCGAAAACGGGCACAAGGGGATTGGCGCGGCATGACGCATGGGGCTGTGGATAGGACACCTTTGCATGACACCGGCTGGAGTTTCCGGTCGGCAATATACGACCCGAAATACCGGAGCATATTTTTCCAGGCTTTGACAATTGTTGCCCTCGTGGCGTTTGTGTGGTGGGTGGCCCACAACACGGCCGTAAACCTTGCCCGCAGCAATACGGCATCGGGTTTCGGCTTTCTTCGCGGTCGCGCCGGTTTCGAAATCGGCCAGTCGCTGATCGGCTATTCAAGCGACTCGACTTATGCACGCGCACTTTTCGTCGGTATTCTGAATACTTTGCTGGTGGCGGTGACGGGTATCGTCACGGCGACCAGCATCGGTTTCATTATCGGGATCGGCCGGCTGTCGCGGAACTGGCTGATTGCCAAGCTCTGCACGGTCTATGTCGAAATCTTCCGCAACATTCCGCCGCTGCTCGTCATCTTCTTCTGGTATCTCGGCGTTCTCTCCGTCCTGCCGCAGCCGCGCGAATCGGTGGGGCTGCCGTTCAGTATGTACCTCAATAACAGAGGACTAGCCTTCCCGAAGCCGATCTTCGAGACAGGCATGATCGCGGTCGGCATTGCTCTGGTGATTGCGATTGTCGCCACCATCATCATGGCTCGCTGGGCCCACAAACGCCAGGCCGCAACCGGCCGACCGTTCCATACGGTATGGGCGTCGATCGCCCTGATTGTCGGCTTACCTTTGCTGGTCTTCGTTGTCTCGGGCTTTCCGCTCACCTTCGATGTTCCCATCGCCGGGAAGTTCAATCTCACGGGCGGCTCGGTCGTCGGCCCAGAATTCATATCGCTGTTTCTCGCTCTGTCCTTCTATACAGCCTCCTTCATCGCCGAGATCGTTCGCGGCGGCATTCGTGGCGTTCCAAAGGGGCAATCCGAGGCAGCCGGCGCGCTGGGGCTGCATCCATCGAGCGTGACGAGACTTGTCGTGGTGCCGCAGGCGCTGCGCATCATCATCCCGCCGCTGACGAGCCAGTACCTGAACCTGACCAAGAACTCCTCGCTCGCCATCGCCATCGGTTTCTCCGATCTCGTTGCCGTCGGTGGCACGATCCTCAATCAGAGCGGTCAAGCGATCGAGATCGTGTGCATCTGGGGTATCGTCTATCTCAGCTTGAGCATTCTGACGTCACTGTTCATGAATTGGTTCAATGCCAAGATGGCACTGGTGGAGAGATAAGATGTCGGTCGCCGATAAACCCTTCGTCAGAACGTCCATCCTTGCCGCCGAACCACCCCCGCCCGGGGAAAGGGGAGCCGTTGCCTGGATACGCCGCAATCTCGTCGCAACCCCGAAAGACGTGATCCTGACCATCCTGGCTCTTGCGCTGATCGCATGGGCCGTACCGCATCTCGTCAACTGGCTGTTCATCCAGGCCGTATGGTCCGGGCCGGACCGCACATTCTGCGCGACGACGATCCAGGGCGGCATCCAGCCCGAGGGCTGGAGTGGCGCATGTTGGGCCTTCGTCAGTGCCAAGTACGATCAGTTTATTTTCGGCCGCTATCCGCTCGACGAGCGCTGGAGGCCGGCAATCGTCGGAATCCTCTTCATTCTGCTTCTGGTTCCGATGCTGATTCCGTCGGCGCCGCGCAAGGGCGTGAACGCCATTCTTCTGTTCGCCGTCCTGCCGATCATCGCCTTCTGGCTTCTTCACGGCGGCTTGGGTCTCGAAGTGGTGGAGACACCGCTCTGGGGCGGGTTGATGGTGACGCTCGTCCTGTCCTTTGTCGGCATTGCCGTTTCCTTGCCCTGCGGCATTCTGCTTGCACTGGGACGCCGCTCGAAGATGCCGGTCATCCGCATGCTCTGCGTTACCTTCATCGAGGTCATTCGAGGCGTTCCGCTGATCACCGTTCTGTTCATGGCAAGCGTTATGCTGCCGCTTTTCCTTCCCACCGGCTGGAACGTGGACAAACTGCTTCGGGCACTGATCGGCGTGTCGATCTTCACGTCGGCCTATATGGCTGAAGTGATCCGTGGCGGTCTTCAGGCGATACCGAAGGGACAGTTCGAAGGCGCCGATTCACTTGGCCTCGGCTATTGGCAAAAGACCCGGCTGATCATCATGCCGCAGGCCATCAAGCTGGTTATCCCGAGCATCGTCAACACCTTCATCGGAACCTTCAAGGACACGTCGCTGGTTACCATTATCGGCATGTTCGATCTGCTCGGTATCGTCAAACAGAACTTCTCCGATGCCAACTGGGCAAGCGCCGTCACTCCGATCACGGGCCTGATTTTCGCGGGCTTCATCTTCTGGCTGTTCTGCTTCGGCATGTCGCGCTATTCAGGGTTCATGGAACGCCATCTCGATACCGGCCACAAACGATAAGAACGCTAAAACGATAAAAATGAGGGAAAACAATCATGGCTGAAGCTCCAGCGAAAAAGCTCACCGTTTCCGCAACGGAAGTGGCGATCGATATCGTCAATATGAACAAGTGGTACGGCGATTTCCACGTGCTGCGCGATATCAACCTGAAGGTCATGCGCGGCGAGCGCATCGTCATCGCCGGCCCGTCGGGTTCCGGCAAATCGACGATGATCCGGTGCATCAACCGCCTGGAAGAACATCAGAAGGGCCAGATCATCGTCGACGGCACCGAGCTCACCAATGACCTGAAGAAGATCGACGAGGTCAGGCGCGAAGTCGGCATGGTGTTCCAGCACTTCAACCTCTTCCCGCACCTGACGATCCTGGAGAACTGCACGCTGGCGCCGATCTGGGTGCGCAAGATGCCGAAGAAGCAGGCGGAAGAGATCGCCATGCACTTCCTCAAGCGCGTCAAGATCCCCGAGCAGGCCAACAAATATCCGGGGCAGCTTTCCGGCGGCCAGCAGCAGCGCGTGGCGATCGCCCGCTCGCTGTGCATGAACCCGAAGATCATGCTGTTCGACGAGCCGACCTCGGCGCTTGATCCTGAGATGATCAAGGAAGTGCTCGACACCATGGTGGGTCTTGCCGAGGAAGGCATGACCATGCTCTGCGTCACCCACGAAATGGGCTTTGCCCGCCAGGTCGCCAACCGCGTCATCTTCATGGACCAGGGCCAGATCGTCGAGCAGAATTCGCCGGCCGAGTTCTTCGACAATCCGCAGCACGAACGCACCAAGCTGTTCCTCAGCCAGATCCTGCATTAAGCTTGGGAACTGACCCCAGTTGAAAAGACCCGCCGTGCCTTCCGGTTCGGCGGGTCTTTCACGTTCAGCGCGAGGCTGAGGCCTGCAGCAGGCTGCAGAGAGCGGCCAGACCGGAATCGGAGGCGCCTGAGGCCGAACCATCCGGGGAGGAGATATCAGCGCAACGGACAAGCATCTTGCGCTGCTCGTTGACCGGCCTCGACCGGAAGTCGTCCAGGATGCGGGCTTGCGATGCGCTGAGGCTACCTCCGGCTGCGGATTTGCTGCTGCCGCCTGCCCCGCCGATGGCGAGATCGGCATCGACGCCGCTGCCGCGTCTGACCGAGGCCGTGGAGTCGGTATCCAGCCCATCGGAGCCGCCGATGCGTGCATTGAGATCCGCATTGGCGCCGCGCCCGCCGCCGATCCCGGCATTGCTTTTCGCGTCGAGACCATTGCCGCCGCGCGCTCCGGCATTGAGATCGGCATCAACGCCCTGCCCGCCGCGGGCATTGGCGGTCGCATTGGCATTGATGCCGCGCGAACCGCCAACGGAGGCATTAGCATCGGCGCTGACGCCACTGCCGCCGCCAAGCGATGCCCTGACATCGGCGCTGGCGACATTGCCTGCATTCACCGATACGCCGACGTCGATAGCGTGTGCATCGCTTGCCGGCATGGCAAGCAGGGTGCAGGCGGATGCAAGCACCGCCAGGGATAGTCCATTGTGATTATGGTTCATGTTTTCCTCCGTTTCCATTCGCCGGGCGAGCTGCCGGGCAATCGAAAATCGAGGAACGCGCGTGCCTTCGATCGTCTGGATCGCCTGCAACCTGCAGGACATCCATGGCAAGGCAACGTGAAGGGATGACGAATGTTTCACAACACGGCGGGGCAAGTCGGCTCAGTGGCGTGCAAAGATCTTTCACGGTTATTGAAATACGAATTGCCAACCCGACTGCGCCGAAAACGAACATGTCTTGCAGCGGCTGGAGCGCCGGCCGAGTATTTCCCTCCCGGCCGCATCAGCAATCTTCAGCGCCGGCAAGCAAAGCTCAGTTCGCGGTGCGATTGGCGGTAACTGATCCATCCGCAGCCTTTTGCATGTCGTCCGCACCTTGCCGGAGAACTGGATCCTCATTGATTGAGACCGCGAAAAAGAACTCCCTTCCGTCTGGATATATCAGGCGGGAAGTCCATGTTTCAGCATGTTCTCATCTAATGGAACTGGAGGTTCAAGAATGGGCATTTTCGACAAGATCAAACATGCAATCTTCGGAGAAGCGAAAGCAGCCGAACCCGTTGCATCTGGCGCGCCGAAGACGCAGCCCGCCCAGGCTCCCGTCTCGCCATCGGCAGCACCGAGTGCCGCACCTGCCGCCTCCCCCGCTCAGAGCAAGCCGGCCGCGGCCCCGGCCGCAGCAAATGTCGATATCGTCCCGATCCTCGACGCGGCTGTGAAAACGAGCGGCCAGAAACTCGATTGGCGCCACTCGATCGTGGATTTGATGAAAGCGGTCGGGATGGATGCGAGCATGGCCGAGCGCAAGGAACTTGCCACTGAACTCGGCTATACCGGCGACACCGGTGATTCCGCCAAAATGAATATGTGGCTGCACAAGGCGCTGATGAAACGGCTTTCGGAAAATGGCGGCAAAGTACCGGCCGATCTGCTGGATTGATCGAAGAGCGCCCGGCGCTTCGCGATAGAGCTCATCTGTCACGGAGCGTCGGCCATCCAGGGCCTGCGCCGCTCGGACCGCACCCCGGCCATCAGCCCAGGCCACGAGGCCCCTTGCCGGCAGGCACTGGAACCAATAACGTTTCGCCTGATTACTTCGATAATCGATCAGGGGAGAAAGAAATCCAATGAGATTGATTGCAGTCGTTGGCGTTGCGCTTAGCTTGGGCTGTATTTCGGCCGCGGAATCTCCTTCAAACTATCAATCCTATAGCGGCACCCGGGTCGATACCGACCCGGTCCTCCTGGCTCGATACGACAAAGCGCTCCGATGGTGCGTGCCGGAGGCAGGCTCCTTGCGACGCGGCTCGCCGGATCCGCAAAGCCTGCATTACAACACGTCTCTCAGAAGCTGCCTCTACAGATACGGCTTCGTCGACCGAGGCGTCTACGCCTACCCGATCCCCGAAGTCTACTTCCAGCATTTCCTCGACCGCTGAGAAGAGCTGAAGCTCGCGACAGCGGGACACGCGGTCGTAACAACCGTTCCGGAATTCCGGCCGGAGCGGCTGTGATTCATTCATAATTTGAGCAAAATCCCTTCTACCTGCCGGCGAAATCCTTGCGATTTCGCGCTGGGGTCTTTTGCGCGTCGCACGAATCGAAATAAACATCTGACGCTGATCATTGGGTAATAAAGGGAATAGAATAATAATGCGCGCTCGTACTATAACAGTAATGATTGCCATGGGATTGCTCACTGCCTGCGTGCCGACGCGCCAGGACTACGATACTTACGTCACATTGCTGCAGGGCAGCTCAAGAGCGCGAAATGAAGCAATTAAAGATTGCGCGAACGGCTTCGACGCAAACGCCCGTCGCATCTTTGGCCTTCTGACCGACGCCTCGGACAAAAACGCTCCGCGAGTTGCATGCAGTCGATTTGTGAATGCGGTGATTTCCGGTCGCGCCACCTATGACGATATCGTCGACATCAAACGCCACCGTCCCTCACCGAAGCTGATCAAAATTCTTCAGGGTCGCTAGACGGGATCGACACACCCGAATTCGCTTAGGGGTAGCGACGAACCGATCTTGGTGTACCGGTAATGCGATTAGCGTTTGCCTCATCGCTTTGCGGCAACTTCCGGACGTTCGACGCTACTGCTCGCTGTCGGCATAGAGAGCACGGGGCTAAGGCATGACAGATTGGTATTATGTGTTCGAGGAGGAACGAAGGGGTCCTGTTGGCGCAGACGAACTTCAAGAACGCATCAAGAACGGGCAGATCAAAAAGGAAACCTACCTTTGGCATGAGGGAATGGATGCATGGCAACCCGCCATCGAACATCCAGAGTTTGCGTCCGCCTTCGTTATGCCACCGCCTTTTCCTGTTAGCCAACCTGCAAAGCGGCCACCGCCCGCATTCGAGCCGCGGGCGGGAGGAGAAGGCATGGTCATCTCGTCTCGACCATGGCCTCGTTTCTGGGCGAGGTTCATCGACAATCTTTTATTTGTGCCGCTGTTGGCGTTCGCTATCGGGCTCCTGTCGGCCCTGTATGCGCCCGACATCTACTTACAGATTGCTACGATAAACAGCAGCCTATTCGGTCTCCTTCTGTTACCGTTCGTCGCTCTATTCCTCGCCCTATGCATGGTCGCAACGGGTTCTACGCCCGGCAAGGCTATCGTCGGTGTGCGCGTCCCCGCTCCCTCTGGCCGTAACCGCATCGGCTTCTTCCTCGGTAGAGAGTTCAAGGTGTGGGCCGCCGGTCTGGGTCTTGGCATACCCTTTGTCGCCCTCTTCACGCAAATCGGCCAATATCGTCGCCTCGCGGAAGGTAAGGCGGCAAGCTACGACGAAGGCAATCCTGCGGTCGTCGCCAATCCGTCGAAGGTGCGGCTTGGAGCAGCGATCGTGGTCGTTATGGGCCTGTTCGCGGGCAACATCGTCCTGCGAGTCGAAGATCAACAGGCTTCCCGTAACCTCGCTGCCACCCAGACGTGGGTCAACCCGGTGACGAAGAAGCCAGCAACCATCGGAAAGACCTGGAGGGTGGAGGAAATGACGACCGACAGCGGTCGCACTTTCTACTTCGCTTCTAACGAACTACTCGCCGAGGCCCTGCTCGGCTACCAGCGGCTTTCGTCAGAGGGAATGGAACCCGTCGTCTATGCGGATGCGATAAAGAAGGCCGTTGCCTCGGACGTTCATATCAACACTGAATGGAAGCCACTGACTGTTCAGGGGATACCCGCTCTGCGAGCCACAGGGAAGTCTGTAAAAATCAGTGACGCCAGCGTCGAGGTGACCATTGTCGTCACCGGCCGTGATGCATGGAGGACACTCGTGTTCGCAAGGGGTAACTCGCCTGCCCAGTCGGCCGAGAAGGACAAGTTGGTGCAAGCAATATTCGGGACGGCGGATTGAATTTATGAAACGCCGTGTCGCAGAGCACTTTCATAAAACACCTGCGCTCTCGCGTCGCGAAATTGCTCAGACGATAGTGGCGATGCAATTGTTAGATGGCGCCCCAACGACAACCTGCTTAGAAGGCAGGGCTCTATTCAGCGGAACTGAGGGGCCGTCCGGCGGTCGCGTTTACGCAGCGCCACCGGATGCGGCAGTCCTGGACGATAAATCTCAATGCGTGGGGCTGCGTGCGGGTTTAGTGGAAATTAGCAAGATAGGCGACGACCTGGCGGACCGGATCCTTCGGGCGATGACCCTTTATTCGATGCCCTTGCACTGGGCGTAGGCTTTAGCCAGCTCCTGTGTTTCGAAGGTGAGCTTCACCTCCCTGCGCGTACCGCCGAAGGAGGTGTTGCGGCCACAGCAAATGCCCGATGATCTCGGCGGGAAAGCGGTGGTACTTTGGAATGCTGCGCAACGGATTCGGTCGAATCACCTGCCCCTAGCATCTCTATCAGTGCCAATTATTAGGGCGATTCTGCCCAAAAATGCTAAAATCAGAAAAAAATGTCGATTCCGCCTTTGGCAAGAAGAATCCAGCGGCGCCGTCAGGTTTTTCTAATGTTTTCAATGGATGCATTTCGCTATAGTTGCAGAAAGAATAATTCGCGAAATGCGGGACATTAATACTGCCCCAATTTGGGCGACTCGAAATTCTACAAATATTTCAAAACGTAACATCGAAGTGATTGGGATATTGTGGCAGCAATATGGCTATGATTCTCAAGTACTTACCGTGGCGTTGCTGTTGCGCCCTCCAAAATGTCGCCCTATAACCCCCCGCCGTAAGACATGATTAACCTAAAATATTAACGGGCAGGGGTTGAGGAACAAGACAATGACAACATACTACGTAGCGACGACTGGCAGCAGCAGCGGTAACGGCAGTGCCTCCTCGCCTTTCCGCACGATCGGTGACGCGATGGCGTCGAACCTTAAGCCCGGCGACGAGGTCGTGGTGAAAGCGGGGACCTACAACGAGGCCATCAACATCGACAAGGACGGCTCGGCGGCAGGCGACATCACGCTGCGCTCGGAAGTGCCAGGTGCGGCACTGATCCGGCCGCCTGCAGGCTCGTATACGGGGATCAGCGTCAACGCCAACTACGTGACCATCGACGGTTTCGACATCAAGGGCGGCAACGGTGACGGCATCGAAGCGAACAACGTCCATCACGTCTCCATTCTCAACAACAAGGTCCACGACAGCGGCGAGTCCGGCATTCAGTTCAACTATTCCGACTTCGTCAAGGTCATAGGCAACGAGACCTACAACAACGCCTCGACGGGCTGGTACTCTGGCATCTCGCTCTACGAGAACAGGAACATCACCGGCGACACCTCGACGACCGGCTACCGGAATATCGTGCAGAACAACATCTCGCACGACAACATCACCAAGACCGGTGCGCACACCGACGGCAACGGCATCATCATCGACGATTTTCAGAGCACGCAGACGGATGGTCATCCGAACTATACGTTCAAGACCCTGGTCGACAACAACCTGGTCTATGAGAACGGCGGCAAAGGCATCCAAGTTGCCTGGAGCGACTCCGTTACGGTGCAGAACAACACCGCATACCACAACAATCAGGACCCGCTCAACGACGGCACCTGGCGCGGCGAACTCAGCAACGCTCAGTCGAGCAACAACACCTGGGTCAACAACATCGCCGTCGCGGACCCATCGGTGAACAAGAACAACACCGCGGTTGATAACACGTCCTACGGCGGCTATACCAACGCCAACGTCGTCTGGGCCAACAACAACACCTACAACGGCACGGCCGGCCAGGCCTCTGTCAGGACCGACGGCGGCAACGCTATGCCGAGCACGGCGAACGGCAACAAGCTCGGCGTCGACCCGCATTTCGCGGGAGCAGCGAGCGACAACTTCCACCTCGCCTCGGGCTCGGCAGCGATCGACGGCGGAACCGCCAAGTACGGCGTCAGCTCGGTCGATCTGGACGACCACGCTCGCGTCGTGGGAACTGTCGATATGGGTGCCTACGAATCGGGCTCCACCTCGACGCCGACAACGCCAACCACGCCGACAACACCGACAACGCCGACAACGCCGACGCAACCGACAACGCCGACTCAACCGACAACGCCGACAACGCCGACGAAGGAATTCATCGGCACCAACGGTAACGACATCCTGCCACACACCGGCCAGTCCAACGGCGGCAACGAAACCTTCAAGGGTCTCGGCGGTAGTGACGTGTTGAAGGGCGGCGCCGGCGCGGACGTGCTCGACGGCGGTACTGGCAACGACACGGCCAGCTATGAGGGCTCCGGCGCGGTCAACGTCAACCTGGCGACTAAGGCGGCATCGGGCGGCCAGGCCGCCGGTGACAAGATCGTCGGCATCGAAAACTTGACCGGCTCAAGCTACAACGACGTGCTGACCGGCGGCAACGGCGGCGGCAACGTTCTCAATGGCGGGGCGGGCGCGGACAAGCTGGACGGCGGCGCCGGCAATGATGTCCTCATTGGTGGCGCCGGAAAGGACATCATGACCGGTGGCATCGGTGAGGATACGTTTATCTTGAAGGCACCGACGGAAACCGGGTCCGGCTTGAACCGCGACGGCATCACCGACTTCCAGCACGGCGTGGATAAGATCGACATCTCGGCGATCGATGCGAATGGCTCTGCGGCGGGCAATGGTACCTTCCATTTCCAGGCACAGGAGAATGCCTTGTTCGATCACAAGGCTGGCGCGCTCGCTTGGCACTATGACGACCACGCCGGATCTGCGAGCGATGTTACCGTTATCCAGGCCGACATTAACGGCGACGGCATTCATGACTTCGAGGTTCAGCTGAAGGGCCTCGTCCACCTGGGGGCAGGTGATTTTCTCCTGTAACGATAGCGTTGTGGCGGTCGTCCGATCGCCACAACAATCGTGCTGACAATCCGAGCGCCGGTCAGGCGTTCGGACACCAAGGTCTCCGTTCATCGTCGGACGGAAGGTTGACGGTGATCAACGTGGCACTCATGCATATAACAAAGCCAAAGAGCGTCGCATCAATCAAGTTTGATGCGACGCTCTTTGGCAGTCTGTCATCCGTTTCCAGAAGCAGTTGGCCGGACGCACGCCCGACAATGCGGGCCATGATGCAGCCGTCAAAGATGCAAGATATCAGGATATTGAATGGTCGGAGTGGAGAGATTCGAACTCCCGACCCTCTGGTCCCAAACCAGATGCGCTACCAGACTGCGCTACACTCCGTGCCGTGCGCGGGGAAATACACGGTTCACCTCGCCGTCGCAACCCATAAATCCAGCTCCGCTCGAAGAATCCCGCCTGATATGTCGATGGCAACAGAAAAATCTGGATGGCGCACCTCTGCGCCGCCGGACGCACTGGACGTCGCGAGAGAACCGCCTCAGCCGCCTTCGAGCAGGCCGATATATTGGGCGTAGCTGATGGCAACGTAGAAGAAAGCCGTGATGCCGGCCCCGATCACAATGGCATTGAACTCCGCCGAACGTCTCATCATGCGTGCAAATCCATTGATATTGACTGCGCCGTAAATAGTCCCGAGGGCTGGTTGCGGCAATCAGCTTGTGATCACAACATGAGACGGTCGGTAATATTGCGCAACCGTTCTGCTTGTTTGCGCAGCATCGCCTTATCATCGCGATGGACCAGCAGCGCCTCATACACCGCCTTTTTTCTTGAAAAGCCGAGGAATCGCGGATAAGCAAAATTCATCTCTTCGCGCTATCTCTAGCGATGAAGAAAGAGCCCCGGCAATGGGCTCAGACCATCACAGGCGGGCGCTGCCCGCATAGTCGGAGACGCGCAGTCATGTCTGCCAAGATCTATCGTCCAGCCAAGACCGCCATGCAGTCCGGCAAGGCCAAGACTCATCTCTGGGTGCTTGAATTCGATCAGGAGTCGCCGCGCAAGATCGATCCGATGATGGGGTACACCTCCTCCGGCGATATGCGCCAGCAGGTGAAACTCACCTTCGAAACGCAGGAACTGGCCGAAGCCTATGCCCAGCGCAACGGCATCGAATACAGGGTCATCGCCCCGAAGGATCCGGTCCGCCAGGTTGTCGCCTATCCGGATAATTTCCGCTATACCCGCACACAGCCCTGGACGCATTGAGATTTCTCGTCCAGAACTGCCGCATCCGGTCGCGAGCCATAAACGCGACCGCCGGACGGCCCCTTAGCTCAGCTGGATAGAGCACCTGCCTTCTAAGCAGGTTGTCGCAGGTTCGATTCCTGCAGGGGTCGCCACAAATTCAATGGTCCGTTCTGGACACATAGGTTACGGTTTATTCCTAAGACATAGGTAACACTTTCGCGCCGAAAGGGTTCGGCAGCGGTTCGAGCCTGCATGTCTCGTCATCGAAGTATCCCAGGTCGTAATCCATGAAGCTTGCGAGCCAGATATGGTCTTCGACCTGTTTGATGCCGACGGCCTGGCCGGCAAAGACCAGGCTGAGATTGATCTTCTTTCGCTTATAGCAGATGCGGCCGCGCGCCCCAGCTCGGCTTCTCCTGCTTGGCACGCACAATCAGCTTCTCGATTTGGAAAGGAAGCTGATTGGCGTGCCGGTAAGGACGTCGCGAGCGATCCGTCAGTCCTTCCAGTCCGCAGGCATTATAGCGGCTGATGATCTTGTGGCCGGTCTTGCGGGAGATGCCGAACTCGCGGCACAGCGCCGCTATCTTCTCGCCATCCAGAACCCGCGCAACGAATTTGAGACGCTCGTCCATGAGATTACACTCCTGCCAAGGCACCTTTGCTCTCCTCGCAAAGGCCAAAAGTGTAACCCATGTCTCCGGTATGAAGTGTCACCCTTCTCTCGGGAAGGACAAATGACTTGAAGCCGCCCGGTCCCGTCACTTCGACTTCTTCGTCGTCGTGGCGCTGACGATTCTGTCGCCCGATTTGATCCCGAGTTTGCTGACGATGCCAGCATTGAGTTCGACGACGTATTTCACCTTGCCCATCGAATCGATGATATCGCGGGAATAAGGCACTGCCTTTTCCTTGATGTGGCGGATTGTGCCGGTCTCATCGGCAAAAAGCATGTCGAGCGGCAGGATGGTGTTTTCCATCCACATGGTGACGCGCCGCGGTTCGTCGAAATCGAAGATCATGCCGGCATCATCGGCCATCGCCTTGCGAAACATCAGCCCGTAGGCGCGCTGATCGGGGGTCGAGGCGATCTCGACGGTAAAATGCAGCACCTTGCCCGCGGCAGTCTGGATGAGCAGCGGCTCCTTGTCGAAACGGACCTGCTCCTGGCCGAAAGCCGGCAGGGCGACCATGAAAAAAAGCGCCAGGATGGCGCTTTTGATCGCATAAAGAAAAACGAGGTCACGCATATCAATGCGACCGGCTGGCCGGGCTCGGAATGTCGGGATGGATTTCCGCGGCCATCAGGCCCTTTTCGCCGTCGCCGAAGCGCACGAGCACCACCTGGCCCGGGCGCAACTCCGTCAGGCCGAAGCGGCGCAGGGTTTCCATGTGCACGAAGATGTCTTCCGTGCCCTCGCCGCGCGTCAGGAAGCCGAAGCCCTTGGTGCGGTTGAACCACTTGACGAGCGCACGCTCGAGACCGCTCGTCGCGGTGACCTGCACATGCGTGCGCACCGGCGGCAGCTGCGAGGGATGAACCGCAGTCGACTGGTCCATCGACAGGATCTTGAAGGCCTGGTAGCCGCGCTCGCGGCGCTGGATGAGGGCGACGATGCGCGTTCCCTCGAGAATCGTCTGGTAACCGTCGCGGCGCAGGCAGGTCACGTGCAGGAGAACATCCTGCATGCCGTTGTCGGGCACGATGAAGCCGAAACCCTTGGCGACGTCGAACCACTTGACGACGCCGGTGATTTCAACAAGATCGACCGCCTCTGCCGATAGCTCGTCAAGATCGGAGTATTCGTTCGATGAAATCCTGTCAGCCATTTGTCGCCAGCCCCTCGAATACGCGTCACACTGTTACGGTTAACTGATTCTTGAAATCAAGATTAACATCTTGGTAACGGATAAGCGCAAGTCCTAGTTTTCGGTTATTCCCAACTGCACATTTTATATCGATGACTTGCCCGAGGCTGACCTCAGCTCGCCGAAAAAGCCAGACCCAATAAAGGAGTAGATAGAATGCGTTATCTCCACACAATGGTTCGCGTCAAAGACCTGGATGCTTCACTCGCCTTTTACACCACGCTGTTCGGGCTGGAGGAGATCCGCCGTCACGAAAACGAAAAGGGCCGATTCACCCTGGTTTTCCTGGCTGCTCGCGACGATCTCGACCGTGCGCGCAGCGAAAAGGCTCCCTGCCTCGAGCTAACCTATAACTGGGACACGGAAGATTATAGCGGAGGACGCAATTTCGGCCACCTCGCCTATGAGGTCGACGACATTTACGCAACCTGCCAGAATCTGATGGACAACGGCATCATCATCAACCGGCCGCCGCGCGACGGCAACATGGCTTTCGTGCGCTCGCCCGACGGCATCTCGATTGAAATCCTGCAGAAGGGCAGCCCGCTTGCCGCCGCCGAACCCTGGGCCTCCATGGGCAATACCGGCGCCTGGTAAGGCTTTTCGCCGCAAGGCTTTTGCGAGGCTTGCGGCTTTTGCGATTTCGGGTCCGGCCGGCGCCTTGACGCTTGCCGCGACCCGGCCCCGCAGGCAATCTCCTGACGACTCGAAGCGGAAGATGGCGGTTTTCGGCCATTTTCCGCATCAACTGGAGACTGTCGCTTGCGTAACATTGAGATGCGGATGTCCCTGGCGGGCACTTTGCTGATCGCCACTTCGGTGCTGGCGCTGTCCGGCTGCGCCTCGGACCAGAAGGCGCTCGATTCCGCCGCAGCGGTTCCGGCGCCGCAAGCAGCCGTACCTGCGCTTGCCGCAGCAGCGCAGGCAAGCTCTGCCCCACGCTCGGTCTACACCGATCCCCGGCTCGTCAATGTCTCCGGCGCTCAAGCCATGCCCCAGGCCGTGGCAGCAGATCCGAATGCCCCTGTCCCGCCGGCCGATCCGGCGGCGGCAGCACCGGCCAATATCGGCGGGCTCGTGCTGCAGTCGACCCGGATCAACGCGCAGGCGATGAGCATCTTTTCCGATCATCAGCCGGCGCCGCAGAACAACAGCACGTCGACGGTCATTCAGCCGCAGGCCTATGCGCCGGTTGGAGGTGCAGCACCCGCAAGAAGCAGCGTCTACAGTCAGCAACCCGGATCAGAGCAGCCGGCGGTGCCTGTGCTGCCGCAGCAATCCTCGCAGAATGGCAGCACGCAGATTGCGCCGGTGCAAACGGCGTCGCTGGCGACGGACGGCCATCCCGCTCCGACGATGAATGCGCTCTACAGCGCACCGAAGCAGAACCTGCTCGGCACCCTCTCCGGCCTTTTGCAGAAAGCCTCCCTGCCCGGCATGACACGCGTCGCGCCGAACGGGCTGCATGTCCAGAACGACAAGGTCGAGGTCGGCTGTTTCAAGCCCGAGCTTCTGAACGTGATCAAGACTGTGGAAAGCCATTTCGGCAGGCCTGTTATCGTCACCTCAGGCTATCGCGACGAAGAGCATAACCGCCTGGTCGGCGGCGCCGACGAATCGATGCACAAAAGCTGCGAAGCGGCCGATATCCAGATCGACGGCGTGACGAAATGGGATATTGCCGCCTATATCCGCTCGCTGCCGAACCGCGGCGGCGTCGGCACCTATTGCCACACGGAGTCGGTCCATCTCGATACCGGCAAAAGCCGCGACTGGAACTGGGGCTGCGGCGGCAAACGTGCGCCCATGGCGACCGCAAGAGCGATCTGACGGCCGCGCGATCTGCGCATCACGTAAAGGGCAGCGCCGTCTCGTCCTGTTCAAGAAATAACCGGCAGCCTATTGATTCAGCTTCAATAATCGGCGTCTGCAACGCAGCAGGATTTCTTGTCATTTTTTTGAAAGAAAACCGCATTTCCTGCTTGCGGGATTCAAAATGCCTGACTATAAGGGCGCCACCACGAAGGAAGCGCCCTTCGTCTATCGGTTAGGACACCAGATTTTCATTCTGGGAAGAGGGGTTCGACTCCCCTAGGGCGTGCCACTTTCTCTCCATATAGAAGCTTTCGCATCCGCTTGCAGAAGCTGGCGCGCGCGCCTATTTTAGCGAACGGTTTGCGCCCTTCGTCTATCGGTTAGGACGACAGATTCTCATTCTGTAAAGAGGGGTTCGACTCCCCTAGGGCGTACCACTATTCCTCTCGTCTAAATCGGACGCAATTTTGCGAAATTTGACAGGAGGTCGGAATTTTTGAAAAAGCCCAATCAGGTTTTAAGAGCGGCTCAAGAAGCGTTTAAACCGTGCTCAACGGCCGATAAAATATCCTGGCGCAGATGCTTCTTGCAGCCGCTCGGTCGTCGGGGTGGTGAGCACGGGGGCACACGAAGGGCTCTTTATAGATCCTCGCGGATAGAAAAGACGTAGTTATAAGGCGTTCCGGCAGAGCCCTTCTGGATGTCGTCGATCGACAGGGAACGAAATTTTCGATCTTTCAGGCAATATACAAAATATCCAAACGGCTTAAGATAGTCTATCAAACTGGCGACAGCGTTGGGTCGATGTCGGTCTTCCGCTTCGATGAGCAGGTTTGGGCGATACCGGTTCAATATAGCCTCTGCGCCTTCGAGTACTTTTAGTTCGTGCCCTTCAACGTCGATCTTAATGAAGCCTACAGTGCCGAACTGATAGCTGTCCAAACGACGGGTTGGAACGGAAATTTCTGCGACATTTTGCGTCGAAAGCGTATTCTGGTCCTCAATCGTGGCGCAGCCATCCATGAACTGATCACGGGGAATCCGCATCGTTGCAACGCCATCGCTGTCGGAAAGTGCGACCTGCTCGACCCGAACCGACGAACCAAGCGCAGCCTTCAGAAAAGCTACCATGTTAGGCTGAGGTTCGAAGGCGACGACATCGCGCGCATACTTGGTCAAGAACCAAGAATAGATACCGTAGTTCGCACCTATATCGATTGCAGTCTGGTTCCGACGGCATAATCTGTCGAGGATCCGAAGCTCGGGCTCACCACGGCGCCATTCTCGTGAAGCGCGCGTCCATAGCCTGAACCGAGGTGGCGCAATATTAGCGATATGAAGCATGTAGGCTCCCGGTAACTCGGACGCATGCGCTATCCGCTCATCGAGCGGCATGCTCCTTCTTTTCCATCCTCCGTGAATTGGCAACCAGTGGCTAGATCATCGATAGTTGGTGCCTTGCGCGGCCATTTCACCAAGCCTAGTTCTTTAGGTGAAGTCGACATAGCCGTGGATCCCTTCAACCTTGCCAGTTGATTGGGGGCGGTGGGATTGGCTATCTGGCATCTTGGAGTGGCAGTCCCGGTAATGACCGCCGATCGACGAGGTCTGGCCGAGGCGTCCGGACGACGCGCAGGCCGAAGTGATCGTGGCTCCCTCGGATGTGCGTTAGAGCGGAACCCGTGCTGCGGGAACCCGTGACCCGGCATTACGGTGCCGGCCTCCGGCACCAAGGCGCCGGACACCCGACCCGAGGGCCTGTAGCTCAATGGTTAGAGCCGGCGCGCCTCATAACCGCTTGGTTGGGGTTCGAGTCCCCTAGGGCGTACCAATCGCTCGCACGATGCTGCCCAACCCAACCCGCAGGCTCGGTCTTTCTCCGCTTCGGCGTATCCGGCGTCGCGGTGGTTAATCACGACAGCAAAAGAATGCCGAAAACGATCATTTTTTCGCGCCTTGGCGCTTGCGGCTTTTGAAGGTGCTGACTATAAGGGCGCCACCACGAAGGAAGCGCCCTTCGTCTATCGGTTAGGACACCAGATTTTCATTCTGGGAAGAGGGGTTCGACTCCCCTAGGGCGTGCCACTTCCTCTCTCCCAATTTGTCATCATGAGCGTTTTTGCGCGGCAATTTTATTTTGCCGGCGCAGCATCGCAGACACGCAGTTGGATGCGGCGGGCGCCCTGATAATGATCGGCACCGAGCGAACCCGCGACATGCAGGCTGGCGCCGCGGGAATTGATGAGAAGGTTGCCGAGAGCCGTATCGGCGGCGCGGAAGGCGATGCCGTCGAGCCGCGATCCATCCATTGCCTCCATCGTCACTTTCACATGTTTTTCACCGACCAGGCGTGCATCGCGCACACGATGCGCCGGCACGGCAAAGAGCGGCTGGGCGTGGCCGGAGCCATAGGGGCCGGCAGCCTCCAGGCGGTCAATCAGTTCGAGCGTGGCGCCGCTGGCGCCGATCGCACCGTCGATCTTCAGCGTCTCATTCGCAACAAGACTCGCCACCGTTCTTGCCGACTTCTCGGTGAAGAAGGTCCTCAGCCTGCCGAGATCGGCGCGCTCGACCGTCAGCCCCGCAGCCATGGCGTGACCGCCGCCTTTGACCAGCAGCCCTTCGTCGACAGCCGCCCGCACCATCCTGCCCATGTCGAAGCCGTTGATGGAGCGGCCGGAGCCAGTGCCGCGGCCGGAGGGATCGAAGGCGATCGCGAAGGCCGGCCGTTTGAACTTTTCCTTCAGCCGCGCGGCGATCAGCCCGACAATGCCGGGATGCCATTTTTCATGGGCGGTGACGATGACGGAGGCGCCCTCGCCGTCGCCATATTCGGCCAGCGCTTCGGCTTCCGCCTCCTGCAGCATGATCGCCTCCATCGCCTGGCGCTCGCGGTTGAGCTCGTCCAGGCGCTGGGCGATCATTTCGGCCTCGCCGGCGTCATCAAGCGTCAGCAGGCGGCTTCCGAGTGCGGCGTCGCCGATCCGCCCGCCGGCATTGATGCGCGGCCCGATCAGGAAGCCGAAATGATAGGGTGTCACAGGGCCGGCGAGCCCTGCCTTGCGGAAGAGGGCTGCAAGGCCGGCATTGCTCTGGTGGCGGGCCGCGACCAGACCCTTGACCACATAGGCGCGGTTGAGGCCCTTCAGCGGCACGACATCGCAGACGGTCGCAAGCGCGACGATATCCAGCCATTGCAACAGATCGAGCGCCAGGATGCCCTTGTTGCCGGCCGCGCGCAGCAGCCTCAGCGTCGCCACCAGCACCATGAAGACGACACCGGCGGCGCAAAGATGCCCCTGCCCCGAGAGATCGTCCTCCCGGTTCGGGTTGACCAGCGCATGGCAGGGCGGCAGCTCATGTGTCACCTGGTGGTGATCGATGACGACGACATCGATATTGCGGGCGGCGGCGGCCGCCAGCGCCTCGTGGCTGGTGGAGCCACAATCGACGGTGACGATCAGCCGGGCGCCATTGTCGATCAGTTGATTGATCGCCGCCGGATTGGGACCGTAGCCTTCGAAGACGCGGTCGGGAATATAGATGTTCGCCTTGACGCCGAAATGGCTGAGGAAGCGGAACATCAGCGCCGAGGAGGCCGCACCGTCGACATCGTAGTCGCCGAAGATCGCGACGTTCTCGCCGCGCTCGATGGCGCTCACCAGGCGGGTGGCGGCCTTTTCGCAATCCGTCAAAACATGCGGATCGGGCATCAGGCCGCGGATCGTCGGATCGAGGAATTCGATCGCCTCGTCCACCGTCACGCCGCGCCCGGCCAGCACGCGGGCGATCAGATCCGGCATGCCGTGGATTTGCGACATGGCCAGCGCCCGGTTCTGCCCGGCCTGATCGAGCCGCGCCACCCAGCGATTGTCGAGCGCGGATTTCTCCACACCGAGAAACGCGCGCTGTACCGGATCGACGAGATCTGCCATGTCTTACTCCGCTGACTTCATCTGTTCTTTCTACAGAAGCAGCGGAGATAACATAGCGTTGGATTTGCAGACACGGATTTTTACCAGAATACCGCCCAGATGATCATGGCAACGCCGGCAAGCTGGACCAGCAGGAAAGAAAACAGCGTCAGCAGAATGGCCCAGTTGCGGCCTTCCGTGTGTTCATCGCCGTCATCCTCATCAGGGGCCTGCTGACGAGTGTCACGGTAGGCCGGCTTGAAAATCTCCCCAAGCATATCGGGGCGGTCCGGCGGCGCGTCGCTCGGGCGGCCATACCCCTTGCCGGCGTGGCTGTCCTTGCTCATGAAATTCTCCACGCCCACGACTCACCATCTATGGTTTTATTTATATCAATATTTCGGTATTTGTTAATATAGACTTCCGTAAGGGGAGCCCGGACGAGCAACAAAAAAACCGCTCCGTCTTCTTGAACTGGCAGTTCAAGAAGACGGGGCGGCTCAGATTGCCCGGACGAGAAAAGGCTTAAGCTTCTTCTTTCGGCCGCTCGATGCGGATGACCTGCGGTTCGCCGAAGAGATACCCTTCCGACTTGATCGAGGCGACGGCCCTGCGCACCGACTCTTCCATCGTCGCGTGGGTGACGAGAATGATCGTCTGGTGGTGCGACGGCGCCAGATGCTGCTTGGAGCGCTGGACGATCGATTCCAGCGAGATGTTGTTTTCGGCCATGCGGGTGGCAACGCTGGCAAAGACGCCGGTGCGGTCGAGGACGGTGAGACGGATGAAATAACCGCCCTCGTGGCTCTGCATCTGCGCCTTGCGATAGGGCTCCAGCGCCTTTGCGGGATGGCCGAGCACCGGCACGCGCTGAGCGCCCGGCTGGCTTTTGGCGATATCGGCGATATCGCCGAGCACCGACGAGGCCGTGGCATTGCCGCCGGCGCCGGGGCCGACCATCAGCAGTTCGCCAAGCACGTCGGATTCGATCGCCACTGCATTGGTGACGCCGTCGACCTGGGCGATCACCGAATCGACTGGCACCATGGTCGGATGCACGCGCTGCTCGATGCCGGTATCGGTGCGCTGGGCAACGCCGAGCAGCTTGATGCGGTAGCCGAGTTCGGCCGCGGCATGGATATCCTCAATCGAAATGTTGGTGATGCCTTCGAGATAGATGTCGTCAGCGGCGATGCGATTGCCGAAGGCGAGCGTCGTCAGGATGGAAAGTTTGTGGGCGGTATCATTGCCCTCGATATCGAAGGCGGGATCGGCCTCGGCGTAACCCAGCCGCTGCGCTTCCTTCAGGCATTCGGCGAAGGACAGCCCCTCCTTCTCCATCTTGGTCAGGATGTAATTGCAGGTGCCGTTCATGATGCCGTAGATGCGCGAGACGGCATTGCCAGTCAGCGATTCGCGCAGCGCTTTGATGACGGGGATGCCGCCGGCGACCGCCGCCTCGAAGTTTAACAGCGCGCCCTTCTCCTCGGCGATCGTCGCAAGCTCGACGCCGTGATAGGCAAGCAGCGCCTTGTTGGCTGTCACCACATGGAGACCACGCTGAAGTGCGGCGCGTACGGAGGTGTTGGCGGCCCCTTCGGCGCCGCCCATCAACTCGACGAAGACGTCGATATCGCCCTTTTCGGCAAGATCTTCCGGCCGGTCGAACCAGGTCACTGTGGAAAGATCGACGCCGCGGTCTCTCGTCTTGTCACGCGCGGAGACCGCGGTGATCGTGATCGGACGCCCGCAGGTGACGGCAAGCTCGTTGCTCTTCTGCTGAATGATGCGGACTAGCGAGGCGCCAACGGTGCCCAAGCCCGCAATGCCGATTTTGAGGGCATCTGCCATGGATCGATCCTGAATGTCTGTGTGGCGGCAGCCGCGGGGCGCGGCTGCCTTAAGAGTTGGATTAACGGTGCGCGTTCAGCGAAATGACGTTGTGCATCGTTTCGTCTGCCGTCGACATGAACTTCTTGATGTTGCGCGCAGCCTGGCGGATGCGGTGTTCGTTCTCGACGAGCGCCAGACGGACGTAGTCGTCGCCCATTTCGCCGAAGCCGATACCCGGGGCAACGGCGACGTCGGCCTTCTCGACCAGCAGCTTGGAAAATTCAAGCGAACCGAGGTGACGGAACTTTTCGGGGATCTTCGCCCAGGCGAACATGGTGGCAGCCGGCGGCGGCACGTCGAAGCCGGCCTTCCCGAAGCTTTCGACCATGACGTCGCGGCGACGCTTGTAGACGTTGCGAACCTCCGCAATGTCGGAACCGTCGCCGTTCAGCGCATGGGTCGCGGCCACCTGGATCGGCGTGAAGGCGCCGTAGTCGA
>NZ_LOKU01000028.1:0-60992 GCF_002211295.1 Rhizobium sp. N122
CGGTGTCGTTGGTCAGCACGTTGCCGCTGGCAACCGCACCGCCCGAACCGTTGGCCACACCGCCCTTCTCGGTCGCATCCCCCGCATCGGCAACCGCCGTCGGCGTCGTGTTGTTCGCATTCGAGGGGTTGAACATCACATCGACCCAATAGTTCGTCTGGTCGAAGCTGTTCGTCGGGAACGCGCTGTTGCCATAGTTATAGACGCCGTTGCCGCTGGCTGGCGCCGTCAGCGGGCCACTCGTCACGTTGGAGAGGAAGTAGTTGGCGGTCGTCGAATAGTTCCCGACATTCGTATGGTAAGATGCCGTATAGGTCTGCCCGGGGGTCAACGTCACCGGGCTCGAGAACGTAGCGCTCTGCCAGCCGCTGGCGGTCTCATTTGTGAACGTCAGGGTCGCGAGCCGCGTACCCGTGCTTGACCACAGTGAACCGGTATGTGTGCCCGTATCCAGGCTGCTCTTGTAAAACCTGATCCCGCTGACCGTGCCCGCCGCGGAGGACTGGAATTTGACCCCGAGCTCGACGGCTCCGGTATCGTCGGTGTTGACGATCGCCGGCGTCGCGCCACCGAAGAGTGATGTAAAAGTCGGTCCGGTGACGGTGACAGTGCGCCCCGCCGAGGGTGTCTCGAGGTTGATGCTGTCATCCACCGCCCGCGACCGGATCGTATAGGTGCCCGCAATCGCCGGCGTCCATGTGTAGGTCCAGTTCTCGTCGCCGGTCGCCGGATGCCAGCTCGCACCGTTGTCGGTCGAAACCTCGACGCTGGCGATGACCCCGCCACCCGTATCGGCAGCGGTGCCTGAAATCGTCACGGTTGAATTAGCGGTCACCGTGGCAGGCACCGTGATGACGGAGGTCGGAGCAACATTGTCCGTGGAACCGGTTGCGGCAGTAAGCCCGGATTGCAACGTCCCTGGCTGAACGCCCATATCGGCAAGCAGATTGACCATTGCCTGCTGCACGCGGGGATCGGTGGGGGTCGCCTCATTATCGTGATTATCGCTCAGGCCCCATGTCCAATAAACGGTACCGGCGCCGAACACCAGCGCGCCGCTTGGGGCGCGGTAGAGGGTCAGATTGTGGGTCGCGGTCGCATTGCCAGTCGTATTTCCGTAGTCGAGCAGGTAGGTGCTGACCGGCAGCGTCGTCGACGACAGCTTTACGAGCCCGGCGGGATCGAAGCCATTGTCAGGCGCTTCATCCCACTCGTAGCCGAGATAATTCTTAGTGAGCGTTGCCGTCTGGCCGGGCTGCAGGTTTGCGACGCTCGTATTGCGCCAGAAGCGCAGGTTGGCATCGTCATAGCCAACCTTGATCGCGGCAAGATTGCCGCCGACGTCGTCGACCTTGAACAATTGACCGGTCAGGGAGTTCTCAGGATTGCCGCCGCCGATGGCAGGCGGGCTGAGGCGCGGGTCGCGGAAGGTGCCTGTCCATTCGTTGGAAGGATCGAGGCTGGTACCCGGAGGGCCCCATGTCTCCTTGTAGGAGATTAGAGTGCGATAAGGTGTTCCGTCGGCGCTGTAGGCATTTCCCCATCGGGTACGCCAGTAGACCTCGTTACCGCTCCAGAACATCAGATTGACGCCCGCATCGCGTGCGGCTTCGACATTGGTCCTCTGCTGACCTGACCAGTATTCGTCGTGCCCGGCATCGATATAGGTCTTGTGATTGAGCAGCAGACTTCCATAGCGGTCGACGTCGACGCCCGACATATAGGAGACGTCATAACCGTTCTGTTCCAGCCAATAGATGCCTGCATATTCGGCGCCGAACAAATAATCCTGCGGGCCGGCATAGGTGCCGACCCCGTCGCGCGTTGCAATCGGCCTGTTGTAGCTGACCGCATAGGCGCGACCGGCGCCCTGGCCCGTCGCAGGGCCGTTGCCGCCATAGAAGTTCGCGCCACCCCAACCGTTGTAAGCCTGCCAGGTCTCGTCTGCGGTCTGGAACACGATATCGCTGTGACTGGCGTCGTCACGCACGATAAACGGGATTTGATTTTCGCCGAAGGTGCCGTCCTGACGCACGAGCTTGGCGATATAGACGCCTGACACGGAATCGTCAGGGACGGTCCAGGACGCCGAGACGGCCCAGTTGCCGGCATCCACCGTGCCGGTTGTGGCGTTGCGCAGCGGACTGGGCTGGGTCTGCAATCCGGTATGCTGTATGGTCGTGACCTTGCGGGCACCCATGCCGCCGTAATAGCCGAGCCGATAGATATCGATCCGATAGTTGGTGGAATTGGTATTGATCTTGAAGCTGATCGTCTTGCCGTTGTCGACGCTGATGTCGGTCGCAAACCCCTCGATGTTGGTGCTGGCAGTGTCGATGCCCCACTCGCTCTCCGGATTGCCCTGCTTCTGATTTTCCAGCACGATCGCGTTGCTCGCCGCCGCGGCCGCGAGATCTTGTGTCGCCAACGACCGCTGGGCAGAAGGTTGAGGTGGCGTCGTCACCGAGCCCGAAAGGACGCCGACACCTTTTGTTGTGGTGCCCTTTCCGGTCTCTCCGCCGCCTGGCAAAGATCCGTCCAGGGCCGTTGATCCTATCCAGTTTGCGGTTGCATTCCAGCCCGAGAGAGGCGACAGGCTGCGATCAAGCAGAGGATCGCTGACCGAGGCTCCGATGGCCTTCTTGGCCGTCTCTACGAAGTCCGGTCCTTCGGTTAGCCTTGTTCCCGGCAGCTGACCATCCTGCTGAAGCAGGGCGCCGCCATGGGCCCAGTCCAGAATTCGGATGGGGGACGTATAGTAGCCGCACCCGCACACGCCAAAGGGCATGCCAACCGCCAGCGCATTCGCTCCAGCATGCTGCGCGGTCGACTGCGCCGACGGCGTCGATTCGAGAATGACGACATTGCCCGAGTGCGACCGCTCAGCCGCCACCGTAGTGGAAGCTTGCCCGGACGCTGCCGGTGCAGAGCCTTGCGGCAGGTACGATGCCAGAGGATCGTCGCCTATGGAACTCCCGGCATAGGTGCGCGGAAGGGACGGTGCGGCCCCGAACGCAACCCCGTCGGCATTAGGCGCGAAATGGACAAAACCCGGGGTCTGAACGGAGAGCACGGACCGGGCCATATCACCGCTTCGCTCTCCTATTTCGCCATTGATCGTGAAAGCGTCCGGCAAAGGCGGCACTGCGAGGCTGTCGTCGGCCCGACCGTCCGCCTCGCCATTCGCACCCTGCCCAGCATCATGCTGGTTTAGCGCCGCGTCCTTATGGGGATCATCGACAAGGGTGCCCTGCTTGCTTCCATCCACGGTTTGCGCCGCTGCCGCGAGTTGAGCGCTATCTGCGTGTTTTTCGGCAGGCTTGCGCGGCCTTTCCTTTCCGCCGACCGTCAACCATCGGGGAATCAACGAATCCATCAGGAGTGAGCGCGAAGTCCACCGGCGAGCGTTGCGATACATGACAGAAACCTCTCGCGAAATTTACAGGATCGAATCTATGAGGATCGCTTAAATACGAAGCGATGAAGTATAGTCGAAAAACAACAGAGTATATCATTACGCCTTTCGCTCTACAGGCTGCATCCTTTGGGCAAGCGGCTGTTTTGCCGCGACAGAAAGCCGCGCGCTGGACCGTTCGAGCGATAGAAAAGCCTGTTGAAATCGCGGCATCTTCGATCTGGCGCCAGCGCACTACCGCCCGCAGCCGGTCGCCGTCCTTCTCGGTCGGCGTGCCTATTCTTCGGTGCAAACCTTTGATCTTCCGGGATGATACCTCTGCGCCGCGCGGGATATGGGCTCCTGCTCGATCGGGTTGAAGCCCCTCTCCCACCTCATCAATAATGATGAGGCAAAGCAAACGGCCTCCACCTTTCTCAAGGCTTCGCCAGACTGCACACTAGCGATGCGGCTCCGGGCCTGTCTTCCGGCTGCCGAACAGCGTCAAGGCATTGGACTGGCATCCGTTTAAGGGTGTTTTGCAGGCGAGATATGTACATGAATTCATCGCACCGCGCCCCCCGCCCGTTCCTTCGCGCGACGTTTGCCATCAGCGCACTCGTCTTTCTGGCCGCAGCCGCGCCGCCAGCTCGCGCCGACAGCACGTCCTTGGCGCCACAAACGAAAATCCGCCTGACGATCGTCCAGTGGGTGCAGTCCAGGGGCCAGTATGAACGATGGGATGCGCTTGGCGGCGAATACAGGGTCGCCGATGACGGCTCGGTCTCCTTGCCGTTCATTGGAACCCTTTCCGTGGACAATCTGAAAGACATCGACCTCACAAACGAGATCGGCAAGCGCCTGCAGGAGAAGATCGGTTTGGTTCAGGCGCCGTCGGTCAGCATCGAAATTCTCGAATACCCTCCAATCTACGTCGTGGGAGACGTGACCACGCCTGGGCAATACAGTTTCCGCCCCGGATTGACCGTCCTGCAATCGCTTGCAATGAGCGGCGGACCGCGTCGCGCCAAGGAACAGCAGGAAACGCATTCGATCCAGATCGTCGGAGAATTGCGCGAGATCGATCACTCGATTCTGCGCAGTACCGCGAGGCTGGCGCGGCTCCAGACCGAAATGGATGGAGCGAACGAGATTATCTTCGATCCGGCGACGGGCGCCGATCAGCAATTTGCTGCCGGCATATACAACGAGGAAAGAATTATCTTTCGGGCTCGCGCCAATGCATTGGAGAGGCAGGCAAGAGCTTTCACCGAATTGCGCGATCTTTTGACCACTGAGATATCGACGTTGGAAGAGAAACTGACTGGCGCAGACGACAATATCAAATCCGTCGAGGACCAATTGGTCAGCGTCAAGTCCTTGGTCCAGAAAGGCCTGACGATCTCGTCAAGGCAGATGGATCTGGAGCGGTTGCTGACGACTTACCGCTCCGACAAACTCGACCTAGTCACCGCCGTCATGCGCGGCCGCCAGGCGGTCAGCGAGACGACGCGCAACCTCGAGGGACTGTACGACGCACGGCGGAGCGAAGTGGCGACCGAAGCACAGTCCGAACGGGCAAGTCTCGACCAATTCAAGCTGAAGCGCGAAACACTGCAGAAGCTGCTCATCACGGACCTTGGGAGCAATGACGGCGTTAAAAGTCTCGTCGATGACCTCCCGCTTACCTTCAGCGTGACCCGTCGAAGCGATGGACAAATCAATCAGCTCGAAGCCTCGGAAACGACGGTCCTGGCACCGGGCGACGTGGTGAGAGTCATTCAGCCGCGCATTCTGGAGAATGCGCCTCAGGCCGACACGGGGCCGTCTTTCGAAAGTCAAACGCTCGCAGATCGAGCCGTCCAGTGACCCGCGACGTGCACCTGTTCTCAACATACACGGAGCAGGCGTTCGAGCGAGATCAAGGCGCGCAGGCGCTCTGCCCGGAAGAAGTCGCCGTTGATTTGGGCCGGCCCGAACCGAACCACACGGCTGGGGCCGAGCGATGACGTTACGCATGATCCCTCCCAGCGGCCAGACTTATACCCAAATCCTCAAGTCGACGATGCTGATGGGCGGTTCCTCGCTGGTAAATGTCGCCCTGAGCATCATTCGCAATAAGGCACTCGCCCTTTTGCTCGGTCCTGAAGGCGTGGGGCTCCTCGGCCTTTACGGGGCGATCCTCGATATCGCGCAAGCGATAGCTGGTCTGGGCGTGAGCAGCAGCGGTGTGCGCCGGGTCGCCGAAGCGGCGGGCGCCGGCGACGAAGAGAAGATCGCGCGGTCAGCGACAGCCCTCAGGCGCATCTCGCTGGTGCTCGGGTTGCTTGGCGCGCTTTTGCTTGCGGCGCTGGCGTTTCCGGTGTCGAATTTCACCTTCGGCGACTACCAGCATACCGGCGGCATCGTGCTGCTGTCGCTGGCGGTATTCTTCCGGCTCGTGTCTGCCGGGCAGGCCGCGTTGATCCAGGGCTTGCGAGGGATTGCAAATCTTGCGCGCATCAACGTGCTTTCAGGCCTCTTCGGGACGGCAATCAGCATCCCGCTCGTCTATCTGTTCGGCGAGCGGGCGATCGCACCCTCTCTTGTGGCCATCGCAGCCGTCTCGCTTCTTCCCACCTGGTGGTACAGCAAACAAATATCCACGTGCCCACCGCCAATGTCGATGCGCCAGTTTGGTCGGGAAGCCAAAGCCCTGCTCAGACTCGGAATCGCTTTCATGGCAAGTGGACTCCTGACCTTCGGCGCAGCCTATGCCATCCGCCTTATCGTGCTCAATGAAGGAGGCGTCGTAGCGGCGGGATTATATCAGGCGGCCTGGGCGCTTGGCGGGCTATATGCCGGGTTCATCCTTCAGGCGATGGGAACGGACTTTTATCCGCGCTTGACTGCAACCGCAGACAACGATGCCGAGTGCAACCGACTGGTCAATGAGCAGGCGGAAATCAGCTTGCTGCTGGCTGGCCCTGGCCTGCTTGCCACCCTGACGCTGGCGCCACTCGTGATGAGTTTGTTCTATTCGGCGGCGTTTGATGGGGCCGTGGAGCTTCTGCGCTGGATCTGCCTTGGAATGATGCTTCGGATCGTCGCCTGGCCGATGGGTTTCATCGTCCTGGCGAAGGGTGCGCAGACGATCTTCTTCTGGACGGAGGTCGCCGCAACGGTGGTACATGTCGGGCTGGCGTGGTTCTTCGTACTAAAGTTCGGCACGCCAGGCGCCGGCATTGCGTTCTTCGGCCTCTACGTTTGGCATAGTATTCTGATTTACGTGATCGTGCGTCGCCTTACCGACTTTCGCTGGTCACCGGCCAATCGCAGGCACGCGCTTCTCTTCCTGCCTGCATCGGGATTGGTCGTCTCGGCCTTTTTGTTCTTACCGCCATGGTCGGCGATCGTGATTGGCTGCGTCGCCGTCGTCGTCACCGGACTTTACTCGCTGCGCATGTTGATCGAACTGCTTCCACCGGAATCGGTGCCCGCAATAGCCAGAGGATGGATCACGAAATCAGCATAACGAACAATGCGCGCATCCGAAGATACGCGCATTGTTCATTTTGCTGCTTTGTTACGTCAGGCAAATGCGGGTTCAGGCGACAGCGACATCCCTGGCACGTTGCACGCTGACGGCTCCGAGGGTCGCTTCCGCAAGGGCTGCGCGAAGTGCCTCGACAACCCGATCCATGTCAGACACCGTCATCTGGGCATAAAGCGGCAGGATGATCGTTTGCTGCTGCGCAGATAGGCTTCGCATCAGGCTCGTGGCGGCGCGGTAGGAGCTCTCGGCTGAATAGGCTCCCTCCAGATGAATGTTCATCACACCGCGCCGGGTCGATATGCCCTGATCGAGCAGGGTCTGCATGACCGCCCGCTGGTCGACCGTATCGGGCAATCTCACGCAGAAGCTCTGCCAGTTGCTGCGAGCCCAGCGCGGTTCGGCCGGCAGAGAAAGCCCGGCAATCGTCTGCAGACGTTCGCAATATTGCTCGGCAAGCAGCCTGCGCTGGGCAACCAACTCCGGCAGCCGCCGCAACTGCTCGCGCCCGACGGCCGCCTGAAGATCGGTCATCCGGTAATTGTAACCCAACTCGTCATAGTCTTCGAAGATGACTTGCTTCGAGCCGTGACGAACGGCATCGGTGACGCTCATGCCGTGCTGGCGCCAGAGCCGGAATTTCCGGTCATATTCGGGATTGGCCGTCGTCAGCATGCCGCCATCGCCCGTCGTGACGACCTTCCTGGGGTGGAAGGAGAAGCACGCAATGTCGCCATGCGCTTTGCCGATCTTTTCCCAACGCCCGTCCCACAGGATTTCACTTCCCGTCGCACAGGCTGCATCCTCGATAACCGGTATCTGATGGCGCTTGCCGACCTCCACGATGGCGCGGAGATCGCACGGCATGCCGAGCTGATGCACGCAGAGAATTGCCTTGGTGCGGGGCGTGATCGCCCTTTCGATCAGACCGGCTTCGATGTTGTAGCCATCTTCTTCTATATCGACGAAAACGGGCACCGCATCGCAGTATCGAACCGCGTTTGCGGTCGCGATGAAAGAATGACTGACCGTGACGACTTCATCCCCCGCCGATACACCGACCGCCTTCAGCGCCAGATGCAACGCCGTTGTGCAGTTGGACATGGCGCAAGCATGCGCGGCGCCGACAAAGGCGGCGAATTCGCGCTCGAAAGCCGCGACCTCCGGCCCCTGCGTCACCCATCCCGACAGAATAACGCGGCGCGCAGCCTCGGCTTCCTCCTCCCCGAGGACGGGTTTGGCGACCGGGATTGTCGCCGGAATTGTAGATTGAGATGAACTCATGCTGCCTGCCCCCCTGCGTCGGTCTGCATTTGCCACCAGGCAACGAGATCACGAAGCCCTTGCTCCATGGAGATCTCCGCCTTGAAGCCGAGGAGCCGCTCGGCCTTGCTGATATCGGCAAGTCGGCGAGTTACGCCGTTGACCGTGCGGGCCTCCTTGTGCTGCGGCTCAAGTGAAGAACCCATAATGTCGCTCAGCATCTTCGCGAGTTCCAGCAGGCTTATTTCCGTGCCGCTCGCAACGTTGAACACTTCGTCCGTGACATCGCTTTTCGCAGCCAAGATGTTTGCGCGGGCGATGTCGCGTGCATCGACGAAGTCCATCGTCTGGCTACCGTCCCCATAGATGAGAGGCGGCATTCCCGCCACCAGACGCTCCATCCAACGGATCAGAACTTCGGTATAGGCGCCGTAAACGTCCATTCGTGGCCCGTAAACGTTGAAATAACGCAGCGCGACATAGCGCAGGCCATACATCTCCGCAAAGCTGCGCAGCAAACCCTCGTTGAACGTCTTGGCAGCGCCGTAAATCGTCCGGTTATTGTACGGGTGATGCTGCTCGGTCGTCGGGAAACTTTCGGCGAGTCCCAGAACGGAAGCCGAGGAAGCAGCGACCACCTTCGAGACACCTGCCTTGACGGCAGATTCGAGAACGTTGAACGTGCCCTCCGCAAGGACGTCAAAGGCCAGTCGTGGCTCTTCCGCACATTGCGTGATGCGAATGGCGGCCTGATGAAACACGACGTCGACGCCTTCGAAGACTTTTGCCAGAAGTGCTCTGTCGCGGATATCTCCCTCGACGATGTTAACGAGCCCACTGGCTATTGCCGTGCTGAGATTATCCCTGCGTCCGCGCACGAAGTTGTCGAGGATGATGATCTCACGCGGTTTTTCCAATGCGACGAGATCGGCAATATGCGACCCGATCAGTCCGGCTCCGCCGGTAATGAGCACCCGTTGATTTCTCACGATCTTCCTCCATGCGATATATCAAGCACAGGATCGGCTTCCGTGCGCCAGCGTATGAACTTCGCCGGCACACCGGCGACAACTGAAAACGGCTCGACATCCGAGACGACAACGGCGCCCGCACCGACGATCGCGCCTTTCCCGATGGTCACACCGGGCAGGATTGTGGCGTTGGTGCCGATGTCGGCCCATGCGCCGATACGGACCGGCTTGATTTCAAGATCCGTGCGAATGATCGGCACATCCACCGGCAGTGCCGTGTGGGTCGAGCCAAGCACCTTGGCGCCAGGTCCCCACCCGACAGAATCCTCGATCACCAGATCGCGAGCGTCGAAATAGGCCATCGGCCCGATCCAGACATTGTCGCCGATCGTGCATCGGCCGTCGAAACGTCCCTGGATATAGGCCTGAGCACCGATGAACACGCCATTGCCGATGTCGAACGTCTCCGGATGTTTGAAGCCGGCGCCGCCTGCGACCTGCAATCCCGTGCCGCAGCTCCGCGTGATCGCTTGCCAGATGGCCCTGCGCATCATGGTGTCGACGACACCATCCCCCGTCGCGAAGCGCCCGTAGAGTTCGATCAGGCCGGCGCGTCCATAGGATTGCCTGAGCTCTTCGGCTAGCCCGGCCTGGTAGGCAGGATCTGCCGACCTTACATGACGGCCGTGGACCGCCGGCACGATGCGGGCGCCGCCCGTAGGATTAGTCGACATAGGCGTATTCCAGCGCTGCGGCCACCTGATCGACGTGCCACGCGGGCATCTCGGGATAGATCGGAAGCGACAGCACCTCCCGTGCGGCGGCTTCCGAGACAAGGAAATCGCCGGCCTTGTAACCGAGGTCCGCATGGGCCTTCTGCAGGTGAACGGGGATCGGATAGTGCAGCCCGGATTGAATGCCCTCCGCGCTCAACACGCGCTGAAGCTCGTCGCGATCACGGCTTCTGATGGCATAGACGTGGTAGACGTGGCGCCGGTCGGCTTTCTCGACGGGCGTCGTCAAATGCGCCGCCCCCCCAAGCAGCAAGGAGTAGCGGCGGCCATGGGCGCGCCGCGCCTCGGTCCAGGCTTCGAGATGCCGGAGCTTGATGCGCAGAATCGCGCCTTGAATGGCATCCATACGGTAGTTGAAGCCCTTCAGCAGATGGTGATAACGCTGTTCCTGACCCCAGTCGCGCAGCATGCGCATCGTCTTGGCCTGATCGTCGCTGTTGGTGACGACGATACCCCCCTCGCCGCAGGCGCCGAGGTTCTTGCCGGGATAGAAGCTGAAGCAGCCGGATTCGCCGATGCTGCCGGCGCGGGCGCCTTTGTATTGCGCCCCGTGCGCCTGGCAGGCGTCCTCGATGACCGGTATCCGGTAGTGGTCGGCAATCGTCTTGATCGCGTCCATATCGGCCATCTGACCGTAGAGATGGACGGGAACAATGGCCTTGGTTCGGGGTGTAATCTTTGCCTCGAGCTGCGCCGGATCCATGGTGAGCGTCACGGGCTCGACATCGACGAATACCGGACGTGCACCTGCGTAGCAGATCGCCGATACGGTGGCGACGAAGGTAAACGGCACGGTGATGACTTCATCGCCGGGGCCGACGCCTGCCGCAAGCAGCGACAGATGCAGGGCACTCGTGCCCGTGTTGACGGCTATCGCATGTTTGACGTTGCAATAGTCCGCGAATTCCTGCTCAAGGCGGGCGACCTCCTCGCCCAGTATATATTGCCCCGAGGCCAGGACGCCGAGTACGGCGGCGTCGATTTCGCTCTTGATGGAGTTATATTGTGCTTTGAGGTCGAGGAACGGGATCATGCAATGAGCCTCGCCTCTTCGAGTTCGATGATG
Source organism: Rhizobium sp. N122 (assembly GCF_002211295.1). Classification (NCBI taxonomy): domain Bacteria; kingdom Pseudomonadati; phylum Pseudomonadota; class Alphaproteobacteria; order Hyphomicrobiales; family Rhizobiaceae; genus Rhizobium; species Rhizobium sp. N122. The sequence continues at coordinate 11,021 of NZ_LOKU01000028.1, forward strand.
CGACCGCGCTGGGCGAGCGACCGGCTTGCGGCTTCAAGGATTCGAACGACACGCAGCCCGGCCTGGCCGTCGGTAATCGGCCGCGTATTTTGCTCGATGCAATCGACGAACTGATCCAGCTCGCGTTTCAAAGCCTCGGTCATATCAAGCTTTGGCGCCCACATGTCGCCGCTGCGATAGCCGACCATCATCTGATGCACCTTCTCCCCGTAGGCCTGGGAATTCGGGTTCAGCGTGATGCCCTTGTCGTAAACCTTGATCTTTTCGCTAGGCTCCAGATCATCGTAGACGACCATCTTGTTGCTGCCGCCGATCAGTGTGCGGCGCACCTTGACCGGCGCCAGCCAGTTGACGTGGATGTGGGCGATGAGCTTGCTTTCGAAAAACAGCGTCAGATAGGCGATGTTCTCCGGCTCGCCGAGCACATGGCTCATGCCCGTCGCAGAAACAGCCACCGGTCTTTCCTGCACGACGTGGTCCAGGATGGACAGGTCATGCACCGCGAGGTCCCAGATGACGCTGACATCGTGCTGGAAGAGCCCCAGATTGACCCGCACCGAGTCGTAGTAATACATGTCGCCCAAGCCGCTTTCGACCAGTTCGCGCATCTTGCGGACGGCGCCGGTGTGGACGAAGGTATGATCCACGGCCAGCACCAGGCGTCTGCGCGCGGCCTCCTCGACCATCCGCGCTGCTTCCTCCGTCGTCGATGCCATCGGCTTTTCGACGAAGACATGCTTTCCAGCCATCATTGCCTGCATTGCGAGCTTGAAATGCGTCGAGACCGGCGTTGCGATGGCGATAGCATCCACTCTCGGATCGCGCAGAACCTCCTCGAAATTGTCGGTGATCGTTACCGCGGGATACCGGCTTTTCACAGCCGCCAACCGTTCAACATTCAGATCACAGACTGAAAGGAGCTGCGCGCCGGCCGCTTCCGAAATGTTACGAACCAGGTTCGGACCCCAATACCCATACCCAACAACAGCAATGCCGATCATCGCATTCCTCCCAACGCTTGCATGTCAACTGACCGGTCATGAACGCGACCGGTGATTCTCGCCGGAACGCCGGCAACAATGGCGCCGTCAGGCACATCCTTCGTTACAACCGCGCCGGCGCCGACTTGGGCGGCCACTCCGATGGTCACGCCCGGCAGAATGGTGGCGTTGCTGCCGATCGACGCATGGCGCTTGACCAGAGTGGGGATGACGACCCAGTCCGCCTCCGTCTGCAGACTGCCGTCCGAATTCACGGCGCGCGGATAGGTATCATTGGTGAACATGACCCCGTGGCCGATAAAGACGCCGTCTTCCAGCGTCACGCCTTCACAGAGGAAGGAATGGCTGGAGATCTTGCAGTCTTTTCCGACGAGGACGTTTTTCTGGATTTCAACGAAGGTGCCGATGCGTGTTCCGGCGCCGATTGTACAGCCGTAGAGATTCACAAGATCTCGATGGTGGATTACGCAGCCGTCACCCAGGTTGACGTTCGATGCAATCATCCCAACTCGCCCCCTACTCTTCAACAACCCTGATGTGGGTGAAACCGGCAATCGCAAGAATGGATCCAAGGTTTCGTTTCATCACGGCAAATATTTCTTCCCCTTCAAAAAGAATTGTTTTCTTCTTCTGAGTAAAGAAACAAAACGGTGAAGCTCATTCACCTAAAGGCGTATCTGCTTACGAAAATTGGATGACGATCGCATGCGAACGTCTATGCAATCGATGATCAGCAGCGACAGGTCACGCGCCGATCGATCCTGGTCCTCCACGCCGAGGACGGGCATAGTTTACACGGGTTTAGCGAGCTAGAATGAATATATGTAGCAACTTCATCGGTCGATATACAAATGAATTAGACACATGCTGATCAGTTTCAACGATGTAACCATTTGTATCTCTCTATGGAACTTATGTGCTGGGGTAACCACTATTAATTAGTTTAACATCCTCGGAACTGTGGTATTAAATTAGCACTTCTGGTAATTAAACTCCGATATTCACAGAGGAGTTTGATGTTCGACTTTGAAGTACCGCGTAAAAAAAAGGCTGGGAGGATAGGGCTTTGGATACAATAAATATAAACCACAGGCAGGAAAACGTATCTCTTCCGTTGGAGATGGAAGAGAGTTCGACGGCGTTTGCCCGACCGTCAAAGTCAAAGCACTCGCTTGTCATTCTCGACAAGAGGGAACTCGATCGGCACTGCCTTGCGCAATGCATGGCCGCCCATACGGCAGATTTCGCGATTCTGGCGTTCGGATCGATTGAAGAGTGGAAGCAGAAGCGCGAAGAATATCCTCCGCTTTCGGCAATACTCCTGAACGTCGGCGGCAAGACGGTCGACGACCCTGCCGTTTCGGAGCAGATCAAGAGCCTTTCGTCGGAATTCGTGTCGACACCGGTCATTATTTTGTCTGATAGTGACGACTTCGCTCAGATCGTGAGGGCGATCGACTACGGCGCCAAGGGTTACATACCTGCCAGCGTCAGCATCAGCGTCTGCATGGAGCTGATTGCGCTCTCGGTAGCAGGAGGGCTTTTCGTGCCCGCAAGCGCCCTGTTCGCCATGCGTCACTTGCTGCAGTCGAACAACCCGACAGCGCACCCGCTAGCCGGGATATTCACCGATCGCCAGGCCGAAGTCGTAGCGGCACTGCGGCGCGGCAAGGCGAACAAGATCATTGCCTATGAGCTCAACCTGCGGGAAAGCACCGTCAAGGTGCATGTCCGCAATATCATGAAAAAGGTCAAGGCAACGAACAGGACAGAGGTTGTGTTCAAGCTTAACGACTTGTTCCAAAGTACTGTTCCGGCATGAGCGTGAATACGCGTCGTGCTGACACGGTTGTGTCGGCAAGTTATTTCTTCACTACACAGCCGGGTCGCTTTAACTTCTCATTGGTGGCAGCGACGTAAGTCGGCCACCGACGCAGCCGGTCTCGTGCCCCGGCACCTCTTGAGGCAGCCGCCCAAATCTGCGGAAATTGTGATGAGCGCCTTCGGTTGGTAAGGTCTCATGGCAATTGCTAACGTCCAAACATAGGCTTGGAGAGCACCATTCGGATCCTGCGCAACTTACCTCTTTGGGAGCGGGGAACCAGACCGCGCGCAAGGCGCCCAAGATATTCGAACTCCGGCAGGGGTGGCACGTTCGGTCTCAACTTGTTCAGACGCATTTTGATCAATAGCGCATCAATGCCCAGATAAAATCGCGCGCGCCAACCAAGATTACGTTTGACGCGTAAAGGTGCCTCACGCTCGCGCGTTTTCTTCACGGGAAGTGGCACATAACGAAGAGCGCTAGCAAGATCTGACTTTTGACAACGCTCAAGAATATCAGCAACCCATAAAAGCCATTCATGATCGTTCCGCTTAGGAAGCTGGTGAATGCTTTTTCGATCACTGGATTGCCGCTCCGGGACAGGCCGATTGCTTTCTCGACACAGTTGTTCGAGCATAAGACACACGCGCCTGAGTTCCTCATGGGACAGAGTTGGATAAAAGTGGCGCAGCCTCCGCGCCTGCTCAAGGTTCCCTTTGCAGACTAAAGCAAGGAGAAAATATGCCCATTCGACTGGATCCGGGTCGGTCGCTCCATAGTCGATCGTCGTAATCTTGACCAAGTTCGCCAAAAGATCATAGGCGCGATCAGCTTCGCCGTCACGCAACGCGCAGATGGCAAGACGGAGTTTGGCTTCGGGCAGGTAAGACACATAGTCGAGGCAGCGGACATAAAAGTTCTTGGCCTCCTCAACCCTGCCCTGCTCCAGACACAAATCGCCCTGCTTCAACAAAGCGCGATCGCCCGCCTCACCAACGACGTGGATGCTCCCTCTCTGTGAGATACGTTCGACCTTTATTAGATCGGCGAACGGCCCCGGCTGGACGATTTTTTCACCGGGTTGTAGGCTTCTGTTCAAAATGAACCATTGATATATTTGCGCTCTGTGGTTCAGCGTGTGACGCGAGTGGACCAAATTGTAGCCGGCTGTCGCGATACGGTTTATATCGTCGGGATTAGCAAAGAGGTATTCTAGTCGTTCAACCACGTTGTGCTGGTCGGCAAAGACGCAGTTTTCCATGTCGGAAAAGCCAGCGGCCTCAACTGCTGGCGTTCGTTCCGTCAAAAGACAGGCCTTTGCCCCGGGGATCTCAAAGTGCTTCCGCACGACCTCGCCTCCCGCGGTGCCACACGTGGGGACCACGAAGCTCGCATTGAGAACGCGCGCATAGGCTTCTCCCGACAACAACTGGGAGGCAAGCTTGCTCTCATAGGTGTGTTGCGGCGAGACCAGGCAGGGATAGCGGTCGCGGATTATTGGAAAGACATTCTGGCGCCAAGGGTAAAGGCCATAGACTTGGCCCGTGAGCGTGACCGGTATTATCTTCCGCTGCCCATAGTCGTGATAGACTTCGGGGTCGACGAAGTTTGGCCAGACGAATAAACTATCCTTGAGCTCCGGCATGTATTCAGGAGTCATGGTTCCAATAGAGAAATATGTCTCGATGCCCCACTGCTCCATGTCGGAAAGGAAGCCGCTGCGCCGGTCGCACCATGGATCGGCGTTGTGAAGACCAAGCTTCGGAACTTGGGCATTGGTGTTCGTGATTTTTATCCGCCGCGACCCGTGGGACCGGTAGCCGCTTTCAAACAGCGTCAGATCCGGTTCGTATCGATCGCATATTTCTGCATAATCACAGTCGCGGTTTATAACGATTACATCGAAGTGCGTTGCGAGGCATTTGACCTGCTGCTGCATGTGCAGCAGCAGATAACCAGCAGCGCTAGCATTGGGCTGATGGTCCCACTGGAAGAATACCAGCCTTGGTTTGCGCTGATCGACGATCTTGTCCATTTGCCTATCGTGTGATTTCCTGAACAGGAAGGCCGATGGCCGGGGTTGCCGGATAAGTGTATGCCGTCGGCGAAGGTCGGACTCCCGACGTGCTCTTGGCTCCGCCAGAAAGCTTCCACTCGAAATACGCGATCGTTTTCTCGAGTCCCTCCCGCAGGTTCACCGTCGGCTGCCAGCCCAGTTCCTGCGTTGCGCGGCGGATGTCGGGCTTGCGCTGGGTCGGATCGTCAATCGGCAGAGGATTGTAAACGATGCTTGATTTCGACCCCGTCATCTCAATGACCATTTCGGCGAGTTCCCGGACCTGGAATTCTCCCGGATTACCGAGATTGATCGGACCCGTAACGCCGGCCGGCGCACCCATCAGGCGGATGAAGCCCTCGATCAGATCGTCCACATAGCAGAAGGAGCGCGTCTGCGTGCCGTTGCCGAAGATGGTGATCGGTTCGTTTTGAAGCGCCTGAACGATGAAGTTCGAGACGACGCGGCCGTCATTGGTCTGCATGCGCGGCCCATAAGTATTGAAGATCCGTGCCACCCGGATTTCCACGCCGTATTGACGATGATAGTCGAAGAACAATGTTTCGGCACACCGCTTGCCTTCGTCGTAACATGCCCGCGGCCCTATGGTATTGACGCTGCCTCGATATTCCTCGGGTTGAGGGTGGACTGCCGGATCACCGTAAACTTCGCTGGTGGAGGCCTGGAAGATCTTCGCCTTGGTGCGCTTTGCCAAGCCGAGCATATTGATGGCTCCGTGCACATTGGTCTTCACGGTCTGCACGGGATCGTGCTGATAGTGGACCGGAGATGCCGGGCAGGCGAGGTTGTAGATCTCGTCGACCTCCACATACAGCGGAAAGGTGATGTCGTGGCGAAGAATTTCAAAACGTGGGTCGTCGAGAAGATGCAGCACATTGTCGCGCGAACCGGTATAGTAATTGTCCACGCAGAGAACGTCATTACCCTCTCGCAAAAGCCTTTCGCACAGGAATGATCCCAGAAACCCGGTGCCGCCGGTAACCATTATTCGCTTGTATCCGTGCATTGGTGTGCTCCGTTGTTGATGATTGCCTCGTGGAAGCGAGGATGGTCAGCAGGCTCCCCTGCGCTTGAAGACCGCAGGGATTGTGCCGAGAAGAATTTGGCAGTCGAACCACAGGGACCGATTGTCGATGTAGAACTCGTCGAGTTGCTGCTGCAGCTCGATATCCGCATCGCTTCGTTCGGATATTTGCCAAAGGCCCGTGAGCCCCGGCGTGACGGAACGGCGCTTGTCCCGAAATTCGCCGTCCATCGCAGAAAGGTGATATTCCGGGAATGGGCGCGGTCCCACGAAGGCCATCTCGCCCGCAATGATGTTCGCCAATTGCGGGAGCTCATCGATGCTCGAAGAGCGCAGCATATGCCCTATGATCGGAAGAACGCGCGGATCCTCCTTGAGCTTGAAGTGGCTCAACCACTCGGCGCGCATCGCCGGGTTCTCTCGGAATAGGGCTTCAAGGCGCTGTTCCGCATCCTGGTACATCGTCCTCAATTTCAGGACGTGCACCGGCTTGCCGGACCGTCCTTCCCTGGCATGCCGGAAGAAGACGGGGCCCGGATCGATGGCATAGATTGCAGCCGCTGCGATCGCGATGAATGGCGCGACCACGATCGTTGCAGGGATGGCGATTGCCAGATCGAGGATTCGGCGAACCGGATCCGAGTTGATCGAACTCACTCTGGTGGTGAGGCGAATGCCGATCTCTCCGCCGATATCCGCGGGTCGCAATCCACTTACCTTGAAGTTCGGCGTGTCGGACAGCAAAATGACTTCGGCAAACTTCCGACGCATCGCCGGTAAGTCGGACGCCAGCGAGCCTGTGTCGCCCGCAATCACGGCTACGCATGGCCCGCCATCGGGAAATGCTTCCAAACTATCGGGAAAAAAGGGCTCCGGTTTGATGCCGTACTGCCAGTGGTCGTTGAAATGGGCCACGAGCGCGGAAGCAAGATTGCGTCCCCCTATGACGACCGCGCGCTCCCCCCAAATTCCAAGTCTCCAGCAAAGGCCTCGCACAAGCCAATGCACAAATGGCTGCACAATCAGCCCGAGACCGAGGAACACAAGAATGGCAAGTAGCAGCGGTTCCCCCGCCGGCAGGATAATTGCTCCGAATACCGCCAGGACTGCCGCTTTGACGGCAGCTTTAGTGCGCCGCCGCAGATGTTCGTGGTCATGCAGCCGATACCCAGGATAGAGGCCGGCCGATGCGTAAAGAACAATCGCAGCCAGTGCGGCGACCGTGAACGCACGTTCCACAATCGTGCCCTCAGAACCACTGGGAAGAATGGACAGGAGAATAAAATAGGTCATCAAGTAGCTTGCTATGTCGCCGGCGACCAGGAGGGACGACGTTGCAAGCCGGGGAAGCCGGCGCTGTAGTGCGACGGGCATGGTCAGCCCTGCCCGTACGAAAGCATCGGCGGTCTTGGCTGCTATGGGCGGCACGGACCCTGTCGGAATCGCCCGCGATGTCATGTCATTTGATGTGGATGCCTTCGACGGACCCGGTGTCATCGCTGACGGCATAAATAAGGACATGACGCTTTTACTCCCCTACTGCATTTGTCCCGACGCACTCGATCCAGAAACGCCGTCTTCGATGGGAAACTTTCGAAGTCCCAGTCGCTGGAATGCCGTCAGTGAGATGAAAGCCGGCACGACGACCGCATAGCGCCGCCACAGCCGTCGCGGCTCGCACAGAAGACGAAACGCCCATTCGAAGCCGCTTCTTTGAATGAACCTCGGAGCCTGCCGCTTCAGGCCGGCATGGAAATCGAACGCAGCTCCGACACCGATCAGCATCGAAGCGTCCAGACGATCGCGCATGCGCGCCATCCAGAGTTCCTGTTTGGGACTGCTCAGCCCGACCCAGACGACATCGGCGCCCGAGCGATTGAGCCGGTCGGCAATATCCGCTTCCTCCCGCGTCGACAGTTTGCGAAAAGGCGGCGCATAAGAGCCGACGATCCGCGCTTGCGGAAATTTTGCGAGAAGGCGCGCCTGCAGTTGTTCGAGCGTTTCAGCCGTTGCGCCATAAAGGAAGTGGCGCAGGCCATCGGCGGTGCCGGCATCGAAAACGGACAACATGAGATCGGGCCCATAGACTCTGTCGCTTTCCGCATGACCAGCATGTCTCAGCGCCCAAACAAGCGGCATGCCGTCGGGGGTTACGAGGAACGCCTGGTTATGTATCGACCGGAGTTCGGGATCGTCCTGACATCGGACGATGCCGTGTGCGTCGCGAACGCAGACATATCCCTTCCTGCCGTCCTCGATCGCTTTTTGAATAAATCCAGTCGCGCTTTTGAGATTGACGGCCGAAACGCGAACACCCAGGACATTGGTCCATCCAAAAGAGCCCTCCGGATGAAGAACTGAAGTTGGGCTGCTGCCTGCTGGTTGTTTTCTCATGACCTGCGCTTTCGCGACTGAAACTGTCATCAGAATATCTCGGCAAGTCGATTGCCTCCATACTTGCCGCTCCAGCTATTGGACGTAGAAGAGACTTCATATTTACGTCTTACGCCGGGATGACGTACGATATTCGAAGTAAGTCTCCGTACCCCTTGGCTGGCTATGTTGCTCCTTTTGATGACCGCAGCGCCGCAGACGATATCCGCCCTCGGCGGCAAAGCCGGGGAGGATCGCGCTCTATCTCCAGGATCAGAATGAAGTCGCGCCAGTAATTGAAGGTTCGACCGAAAACGCATCTCAAGGGCCGGCAAAGAACCTGCCAGACATGGGCGGCGTGTACGAGCGGGCGAGGCGATCATGCGCGGATCGGCAAGGCTCCTGCGGACTTTTTCGCGGTAGAAGACCGCTCGTCTCGGCGACTTTTGTTAGTCGGGCGCGGCCACGCTCCCGGTGTCCGCTCCAGCCTTCTGAAGATCTCTTAGGCTGCCAAACTCTCCCGAACGCATAATCCTCGGGCCTATTCGGAAGCTCTTGTTGTTCAAGTTGCCGCTGTAGCGGTTGCGCGCGAATTGCACAAATCCAATCCCAAGATCGGGAGCGTTGACATACGCGACAATGCCGCCGTCACTGTCAACCGATACAACATTCTCCTCAATACGATTAGGGCGTGCCCATGGCGGACGCCAACCCCTGCCGGTACCGTCATCGACGCGAAAGGCCGCGCCCGACCCGTGCGTGATGATGTTTCCCACCACCAGGTTGCTCCAGCCGCCGTTGATACCGATCGCCGCGACATTGCCCGTGAGCGTATTTCCTTCGATACGCAGCCCGCTCGCCTTCCCATCCGTATAGATCGCCCAGCTGATCGGAGACGGCCATTCGCTGGTATTCTCATATCCGGGAGGCCAGAACGTTCCATCGGCCCTGTTCATCAGATGACCGGTCCCGGTCACGAGATTGGAGCGGATGGTGCTGTTCAAAGGGTCGGCCTGCTCGCCCATCATCTTGATGGCGCCGCCATCCGCCGTCTGCTGATTGGCATTGTGGACCGCATTGTGCTCGATGACGGCGTTATAGACGGCGTCATGGGAACCCCACAGCGAACCGCCGGCGATCCCGAACTGCGCCGTGTTTTCGATCAGGTTGTCGGCGATCCTGACATTGTCAGCCGCCTGGAACCATATTCCGGCGGTTTCGATATACGTCTTTCCGATGTCATGGATGTGGTTGGCGAGGATTCTGGCGCCGTTAGACTTGCCGAACGTACCATAATTTGTGCCGACGTAGATCCCGTTGCCAGCCACGTCAGCAATCACATTGCCGGCGATCAACGCATCCTTGCTTTCCGTCACATGGACCCCGACGCCGACATTCTCGATCGTGTTGCCGACAATCTTGACGCCGTCAGCGTGTTCGATCCGTACGGCGCCAAATCCTCTGGTCTCCGTATAGAATTTGCCGCTGCCTTCGGGGGCTCCATCTCTCAGCTCGAGCCCTGAAATAACCATCCCATTGGCGCCGTCCAACTTGAAGAATGTCGGCAGAATCCCGGCAACAACGACGGAATCGGATAAGGCCTGATCGACAGGGATATAATAAAGCTGACCTAGGGCCGCGTCGTGCCACCACTCTCCGGGAGCATCGAGCAAGGCTTTGGCTCCGGTCAGGAAATAGCGGCTGCCTTCTGCGGTAAAGAAATAGTCTGTGCCTTTCGTATGGACCGTCCGGCCTGCGCTATCGATGGATACGACAGGAAGCGTATCATTGCCCCACTGGCTTCCAGGCTGATACCCTCCAACGATGTTCACGAACAGGCCACTTGTATCATCTATTGCCGGAAGGTCGCCGGCATGGAAACAGAAGCGCGTGTTCGCTTCCCGCGCGTCGATGGCAGGCTCGCACTTTGCGGCAAACAACCACCCCTTGCGTGGATCGCCATCAGCGGGAGCGTTGGGAAATCGGGCCCTCGTTTGGCGTACCCCATTGACGAAAAGGTCGCCGACCCCTTCATCCGGCGGCAATTTCAGTGGCGCCGTCCACCGACCGTCGGTCTGCCGCGCAAAGTTGCGCACGCGTTGCCCCCCATGCAAAATCGGCGCTTCATTGCACCTCGCTGTGAGGATCAAGCCCGTATCGCGGCCGTCAAAGATGACGGGCTGAGTAAGGTAGTAATCACCTTTACCCAGCGCGATAGTATTGGCGCCGCCTTTCTCGCGGGCAGCATCACGGGCTCTGTCAATGCTGGCGAAAGGGCCGTCGCCACCCTCCTGATTTGCGGTCGGAAGAAGGCCACTCCAGGTATCTTTGCCATCGGGAGAAACGTAAAATATTGTCCGTGCGCCCGTGCTGCCATTCAATACGTCGCTTAAAGAAGTCCCGTTCAACTTGGCTGCCAACGTCGCGGAAGCTTCCGCGCACGTCGCCTCCCTGACAAGCGTCTGAAGGTGTTCCGGCGCATCTATCTCAGTCCAGACCGAGGCCGAATTACCGGACTGCGGAAAGAGCATCACAGGCAAGATGCTCAGGATTAGTCCAGAACGTCTTCTCATGATGTCTGCAACCCGCTCGTAAGACCACGCGCGGGCGCCCGCCAAGGTGGCGAATGGCCCATCGAAACGACGGGCGCGTACAGCGAAAACATGATGATGGCCGTGGTAAACAGGATGAAAATGGCGTCATTCTGAACGAAAAAAATACTTTCGGTCAGATTCATCACCAGAATCATGATCGTAAGGACATTGAGCCAGAGCCACCCATACTGCGGATCATGACATTGAAGGAACCCGCCCTGTCTGATTGCATAGGGAACCATCAGAACAAACGGAACCATTCCCATGATTCCAAAGCTCAACAAGATATCGCGGTATCCGTTATGCGCGTGGGGCGCCGCCCATCCGAGCTTGAACCACATATGCGTCGCTTCTGGATTCTCGACCGTCCAGAAAGCCTGGTAACCATAGCCAAGCAACCAACGGTCGGATATTTCGCGATCAACCAGCTCCCACAACGGTACCCGACCGGTCAATGTCGCGTCCTTGCCAAGCGCTTCAAGGGCCGGAACCAGGAATTCATGCAGCGAAATCAGAATGCCGAGAGACAGCTGAACGAAAAACAGAACCATGACGACGCGGCCAATGCTGCTGCTTCTTTGCAGCAGGGAATAAAAGCCAATCAGGCAATACGCCACTGATGTTGCAATGATCGCCGTCATCGATCCTGAGCTTGCAAGGCAGATTACACCCGCCGCTAACAATATAAATGCGGTTCGCCGCAGGCCGAGCGCGCCGTCGATCAGCACGGCCGTCGCCACCAGGATCATCAGAGCCGCGTACCAGCCCAGGACGTTCTTGTGAATGAAGACGCCCCGCATCGCACCATCCGGCATACTGGCGAGACTTGGTGACACCACGGATATAACCACGCTGAGACCGATACAGGCGCCCAGGGTTACAAATAACAGGAACAGCAGCTGCCTCGGCGTGAAACGTATCGCCAGGACGTAGGAAAGAAGCACGCAAAACAAAAGGCCGATTGCGCGCCTCAAGGTCGTCGGCGGCGCTATTGACCACAGGGTAGACAAAAACGGCAAGGCAAGGATCAGGGGAACAAGCAGATTTCGCCTGAGCGCCGTTATAAACTGCGGAAAATTGCGTATCAGGATCACGGCTGTAAATACATACACAGGAAAGCAAGGAAGACGCAGTATAGATTTGGCAGATTCGCTGAGCGTTCCGTCCGCATCGGCCAGGATAAGAGGCAAAAAAGCGCCTGCCTGAAAAAAAAGGGATATGCCGGCGCCCCAGCATTCTATGACCCGCCAACTGATGGTTGGCCCGCTGGCGGTTCTAAGGCTATCTACTCTCATTATCCGTCCCGACTGATTTGAACAGACAAGCGGCCGTTGATCGCGGCAGATCAAAAAAAAGGTGTCGCCTTCGTGGCGCGCGCTGCTCTCAAGCAATCATCCAGCCCCATCCGCGGTCAACCTGTCCTAGTGAAGGGTGGGCTACGCCTAATGCACCCTCACTCCACCAAAAGACGATGTTGGGCTTAATCTTCCAGCCGCTATTTACCCAAAAGACGGGCCTTCATGTCCGCCAATTGCCCTTAAGAGCAGATGTTGCGCTTGTCCGTTCATCGGTACCGTGGCGATGAATGTCTTATGGAGCGTGGTGGGGTAAGCCGCGGCTCCACTGCAATGAGGCAACAATTCTGACAGAGACTTTCTCTGCAGTCGAAGCCTGGAAGGTTAGGATTGCTATGTTCCTGCGTCATGATCCTAGTTCTCTATGCAACACGACGGGCGCTCTACTCGTCGTGGCGTTGTCAGCGGCGATCTCATCGGCTCTACGCGAGATGCGGTTCGGCCGACACGCTATTTTGAATATCAACATCACCGATGCTCCAAACCGCAATGGCTGCGGAAAGGTCGGCTTCTTTAGTAACTTTGCGCTGCGTAGCGGTGCATCGCGGCAACCCGCCTGAGAGCGCGTCATGGAGCGGCCGCCCCTCAGTGTCCTCATCAATAATTACAACTACGCCCGCTTTGTCGGGCGGGCTATCGACAGCGTGTTGAGCCAAGACGCACGCAACGTCGAGATCATCGTCGTCGATGACGGCTCGACCGATCAGTCGCGGTCTGTCCTGCAGGCGTATGACAGCCGCATAAAGGTGATCTTTCAGGAGAACGCAGGACAGGCGGCGGCGATCAATACCGCAGTCGGATCAAGCTCGGGCGAGATCCTTTGTTTTCTGGATGCCGACGACTGGTGGGCGCCGGGCAAGCTGTCGGCGACGGCTGCAGCGTTCCGTGCCCATCCCCGAGCATCGCTGGTCTATCACCGCCTGCAACCGACGCTTGTCGATGGCACGCCAACGTCCAAGCCGATTCCTCGAACCCTGTGTTCGGGCGCTTTGTCGTCGCGGCTCGCCAGATCGGCTGGTTGGTGGCCTTTTCCGATGACGTCGGCCGTCGCGGTACGGCGGAGCGCATGGGATGCTGCGGGCAGCATTCCAGAACAGTTCCGGATATCGGCCGATGCCTGGCTCGTGGGGATCTACCCCTTTCTGGGGGAGGTGATTGCCATGCCGGATCCCCTTGGATTCTACCGCATCCACAATAACAACTGGTATCGCTCGACCGAGGATGCCTCGACGCTAAGGAGGCGGATGACGCACTGGCGGCATACCGTTGAGGCAACCAACCTGTTTCTTTCAGCCCATGAACTGCCGGCAAGGCTGCATCTGGCGGATCACTACCCCTATCGCGTCGCGTCGGCGAAGCTACACGGAGCCGATGCTCTCAGCCGGTTCAAGCTTGCCGTCGAAGGCCTCTTCTTTGCCGGCGAACCGAACCTGCTCAGGCGGACGCGCGACAGTTTGCACTCGGCGTGCGGCCTGTCACGGCTCGGTCTTGATGTAGGCTTGTCGGAGGCAGCGAAATGAAGGCACTATTATTGGTTTCCGAACTGGAAGACTATACCATCTCCTTCGCCAGCGGCGTTGCCCGGCACCTGGACGTCGTGCTTGCCGTGCCGCGAAGGCGGTATGCACATCTCGCCTCTTCCTTCGATCCGGCTGTTGACCTGCACCTTCTGGACTGGCCGAGACACCGTTCTCTCTCCAATCCCTGGTTTCTCTACCAGCTTACGCGGCTGATCCGGCGGGAACGGCCGAACCTCATTCATCTCCTCAGCAATTCCACACTTTGGCTGAACCTCGCCGTGCCGTTCTGGCGTCCGATCCCGCTTGTGACGACCATCCATGACGTGGAAATCCATCCCGGCGATTCCGACACGCGTACGCTGCCCGACTGGGCTCCGGAATTGATGGTGAAACAATCCGGACATCTTGTCGTCCACGGTGAGGGACTGAAACGGCTGGTCCTCGATCGATATTCAAAATCGCCGGACTGTGTCCATGTCCTGTCGCATCCCGCCATCCTTCGCTATGCGGAACTCGCCCGGCAACGGAAAATGACTCCGCGGCCAACGGATGGAACCATCCGCGTCCTGCTCTTCGGCCGGATTTTTGCCTACAAGGGCCTGGAGCATCTGATCCGGGCCGAAGCGATGCTCAAGGACGCGCTTCCCAACCTGCGCATCACGGTCGCAGGCCGTGGCGACGACCCGCGGATATTCCAGCCGCTCATGGGCGATGCCGGCCGCTACGATATTCGCAACCGTTTCATCGAGGATGCGGAGGTCGCCCAGCTTTTCCTCGACACCGATATCGTTGTGCTTCCCTATACGGAAGCATCCCAAAGCGGCGTGCTCAACCTTGCAGCCGCGTTTGGCAAACCGGTCATCGTTACGGATGTCGGCGAGTTGGGTGGCACCGTTCAGCCTAACGGGTTGGGAATGGTGGTCCCTCCCGGAAATGCCAAAGAGCTCGCGGCAGCGATCAGGACATTGGCAGACAACGGCGAGCTTAGAAACAGGTTCGGTGCCAACGCGCTCGAATGGGCCAAAGGACCGAATTCGCCTGAACGGGTCGGCGGCCAGGCCGCGGCCGTTTATCGGGAGGTTGTGAGGTCATGCTGATGGACGCCCTCACGGACAGAAATCGGCTGGCGGCACGGAGCGCGGCTAGCGTCCGCCACTATGTTCCGGGCGGCTGCGAGAACGGCGGCGGCATTGGCAGGTTGGTCGGCTATATAACGGAGACGGCGAAAGAGACCCGCACGAAACATTTCGTCACCGATACGAGAGGGTCTCGATGGTCCAAATGGACGTCGCCGGCGCGCCTCATCGGCGCCATTCTGACGATGGCAAAGGACCGGATCGTTGCACCCGAGCGCATTCACCATATCCATATCGCCGGCCGCGGCAGCACGTCGCGAAAACTGATCCTGACCGAGGCTGCCCGATTATTCGGGTGCTGCCACATGTTGCACCTTCACGACTACGACTACGCCGGCGACTTTGAGCAACGCTCGCCGCGCCAACAACGGCTCATACGTCGGATGTTTCAGAATGCCGATTGCGTTGTGGCGCTGGGCCGGCGCGATCAAATAACGCTGACGACACTTCTAGGCGTTGACGAGCGCCGCACGGTCATTGCCCATAATTGCGTCCCCGATCCCGGGGCGCACGATATTCGCGTCGGCCAGACACCGTTGATCGTTTTCCTTGGCCGGTTGAGCGAACGCAAGGGTGTCACCGAGCTCCTGTTGGCCCTCAGCCACCCGGTCATGAGGGAACTCCAGTGGCGGGCCGTATTGGCAGGCGACGGACCTGTCGAGGATTATCGCCGTCAGGCTGACGCCATGACGTTGTCCGGTCTGGTAGAGATGCCCGGCTGGCTCGACGCCGGCGAGGCGCGAGCGCTCTGTGCGCGCGCAGATATCCTGGTCCTGCCTTCGCACGCCGAAGGTCTGGCAATGGCCGTGCTCGAAGGGCTGTCCCACGGGCTCGCCGTCGTCACCACGCGTGTCGGGGCGCATGACGAAGTCATCACCGACGGCGAGACCGGGGTCTTCGTACCCGTCGGAGACCCGAATGCCCTGGCTGCAGCCCTGGCGAAACTGGTGACTGATCCGGAAACCTGCATCCGCCTCTCGGTCCAGGGGCGCACGCACTACCTCAACCATTTCAGCATGAGAGCCTATATGCGGTCGCTCGAGAAACTTTACGAAACCGTTTCCGCGAAAACTCAGGCAATGGTTGGCGCACGATGACGATTTCCACTCTTCCGCCGGACCGCAACCTTTCGATCTCGCCCATGCGCTATGATCCTCGCTTTCAGGTTGAGACCAAAGCAGACCGGTTCGATTTGGCCTCCATCTTCGGTCTCATCAGGCGCAGAATGATCATGATCATCGCAATAACCGTGCTACTCATGGTGCCCGCGGCGAGTATGATCTCCGGGTTGAAACCCACCTATCAGGCCTGGGCCCGATTGATTGTTCATCAGCCTCTCGCGACATCACTTGGTGCGGACGATATCAGCCGCGGTGATGCACTGGATGTGAAATCGGAGAACGAGCGACTTTTATCCAGGAGTATCTCGGAGCGGGTCGTCCGCGAAATGCAGCTCAACAAGCTGCCGGAGTTCAATCCGGCGCTGCGGAAGATCTCGTTCATAGAGAGAATCCGGGCGACGTTGCGAGGCCTGTTCGACGCCAAAAAACCCGCTTTGCCGGTGGGGGATGGCATCGAAGCCACCATGCCGGAATATTATCAGGCGCTTGGTGTGTGGCACGAAGACAAGAGTGAAGTTATACAGATCAGCTTCACTGCGAGTGATGCTGAACTCGCGGCCGCAGTTCCGAACCGGCTCGTCAGCATTTACCTCGACGAGCGGAAGGGTAGTGTTCGCGCGCGCCTGGTCTCAGCGGAAGAATGGATCCGGCAGCGCATTACCGGACAGCAGACTCGCGCGGATATTGCTCGCGACGCTGCTCGGAACTACCAGGAATCGATGGACATCGTCTCGAAAGAGGACGCTCAGGATGAACGGATCAAAACACTCCTGGAACTCACCGGCCGTGAAGGCAAAATCGAGGAAAGCCGGGTTGAGGTAAAGGCGACGATTTCAGCGCTTGAAGCAACGGATAACGCATCGATTGCGGTGCAGAATATCATTGTCCCCGATAGCATCACCGCAAAGCAGCGCGATCTTCACGCACAAGAGCAAGATCTCACCCGTCTGCTTGAGACATATGACGGCAATGCCGAAGCCGTGGTGGATTTGCGCAGAAAGATCGAACAATCCCGTATTGATCTCGACCATGCGACCAAGCAATATCTTCTGGCAATGCGCGCCAAGCTCGCCGCCCTTGATCATGAAGCCAACGCAGTGCAATCCATCCTGGCTGTCGCTCAGGAAAAACGCACACGCGATGCCCTGGCCCAGACGGAATTGACGCGACTGCAGCGTATTGCCGAAAAGGAGCAAACGTCACTCGACAAGCTCGAGGACCAGCGCCGTGACCTTGCTGCCAAAGCCATGTTGCCGGGTGCGGAACTGGAGGTTTTCTCACCGGCTTCGGTGCCGCTCGTGCCACAGGGGCGTGGACGGCTTTTCTATCTGGTGGCCACACTCATGGCTGTGATCTCGGCAGCCGTGACGGCCGCTTTCATGATCGAGATGTGGGACCGGTCGGTTCGCAGTTTCGACCAGCTCGCTGGAATTGGACGCACGATACCGGCTGGACTTATCCCGCGTCTGGCGCGGAGGGAAAATTCAAAGACGATATTCGCACATATGCCGGTACCGATGTTCGACGAAGCCATCCGTACCGTGATGCTTTCACTCAAGCAGTCCAATGGTGGCAAGTTGCCGAACAGTCTCGTCGTTACGTCGGCTCACAGCGGAGACGGCAAGTCGCTTGTTGCGCGATCGCTTGCTATGGAACTTGCCGCAGCTGCGATTCCGGTGCTGCTGGTCGATGGCGACCTTCGACGGGGAAAACTCGATACGTTTTTCAGATCGGGGCTAACCTACGGACTGAACGAGTTCCTCAATGGTCAGGCCGATTTCCGCGAGATCGTCTACCACCATCCAAGCGGCATCGATTTCATTCCATCTGGGAAATTCAGTCTCCAGCGGCGCGTCCGTCCGAACGGCTTGGCAGAAATCATCGAGACGGCGGGCGCGGCCGGCCAGATTGTCATCTTCGACAGCGCGCCGGTGCTCGCCTCGACAGATACCGTGCATTTGACCGCCCTGGCGGAAAGAACACTGGCAATCGCTAGATGGGGAAAGACGAGCCGCCGCGCGGTCGAGTTCAGCCTGCAGCAAATGAAAAACGCGCGGAATTCGGACATTGTTGTGGCGATCAACAGCGTCAACCCCGAAAAGCATGCACTGTATAATTTCAGTGACTCCGAGCTGTTTTCGAAATCCCTGATGAAATACTACAATTTCAAGGCATGAATACATCGATAACGAGGCTTATACGCTCAACATTCTAATTCGCGCAAACCACGCAGCATAAGTTTCTTTTGCATTAGTAACCAGAGTTGGAGGAACCATGGATACGGGAATGAGAGAGAACCGAAAAGTTGCGCTGATCACGGGCATAACAGGCCAGGACGGTGCGTATCTGGCCGAAATGCTCCTGGAGAAGGGCTATATCGTTCACGGCCTCAAGCGTCGCTCATCGTCCTTCAACACCAGTCGCATCGAGCATCTCTACGAGGATCCCCACATCGAAAACCCTCGCTTTATCCTGCATTTCGGCGACATGACCGATTCAACGAATCTCATCCGTGTCGTTCAGGAAACGCAGCCGGACGAGATTTACAATCTCGCCGCACAAAGCCACGTTCAAGTCTCTTTCGAGACGCCGGAATATACAGCAAACGCGGATGGAACCGGCACCCTTCGGCTGCTCGAAGCCATTCGCCTCCTGGGGCTGACCAAGAAGACCCGCTTCTATCAAGCGTCCACCTCGGAGCTCTACGGCAAAGTCCAGGAAGTCCCGCAGAGCGAAACGACGCCTTTCTACCCGCGATCCCCCTATGCGGCCGCCAAGCTCTACGCCTATTGGATTGTGGTCAATTATCGCGAGGCCTATGGCATGCACGCCTCGAACGGCATTTTGTTCAATCACGAAAGCCCGATCCGCGGCGAGACATTCGTGACGCGTAAAATCACCCGGGCGGCGGCGGCGATCCATCTTGGACTTCAGGAAAGGCTCTATCTCGGCAATCTGGATGCCAAGCGCGATTGGGGACATGCACGAGAATATGTCCGCGGCATGTGGCTGATGCTGCAACAGGACGAACCGGAGGACTATGTCCTTGCGACCGGCGAAACGCACTCGGTTCGTTCCTTTGTCGACAAGGCCTTTGCCAAGGTGGGCATGTCGATCGATTGGCGTGGGAGCGGGGTTGATGAAAAGGGATACGACAAGACATCCGGTCGATGTGTGGTGGAGATCGATCCCGCTTACTTCCGTCCGACTGAGGTCGATCTTCTGATCGGCGATCCGACGAAGGCGCACACCAAGCTTGGCTGGAAACATGAGACCAGTCTCGACCAGCTGGTTGCGGAGATGGTTCGCGAGGACCTGAAAGTCATGGCAAGAAACGTTCCGTCGGTCGGCGTCACCAAAGGGTTTGCTTATGCCTGAGGGGATCTACAGCCTTGCCGGAAAAAGGGTCTATGTCGCGGGCCACCGCGGCATGGTGGGCTCTGCGATCGTGCGGCGTCTCGTTTCCGAGGGCTGCGAGATTTTGACGGCCACCCGCGCCGAACTCGACCTCAGACGTCAAGACCAGGTGGAAGCCTGGATGAGCAGGAATCGTCCCGACGCGGTCTTCCTGGCTGCTGCGAGGGTCGGCGGCATTCTCGCGAACGCTACCTATCCGGCCGACTTCCTTTACGACAATCTGATTCTCCAAGCCAACGTCATCCACGCCGCCCATAAAGCTCACGTCGAAAAACTCATGTTTCTGGGTTCGTCCTGCATCTACCCGAAATTCGCCGACCAGCCGATCGTGGAGGACTCGCTTCTGACGGGATCGCTTGAGCCCACGAATGAATGGTATGCGATCGCCAAAATTGCCGGATTGAAGCTCTGCTATGCCTATCGCAAGCAGCACGGTAACGATTTCATCTCGGCTATGCCGACCAATCTTTATGGTCCGGAGGATAATTTTGACCTCGGCTCAAGCCATGTCATGCCGGCGCTCATACGCAAGGCGCATGAGGCCAAGATCAACCGGCAGCAGGAGATATGCATCTGGGGCACCGGCACGCCGCGGCGCGAATTCCTGCATGTTGACGATTGTGCCGACGCCTGCCTGCATCTCATGAAGACCTATTCCGCCGACAGTCATGTGAACGTGGGTTCCGGCGAAGACATTGCCATCCTCGAATTGGCACACCTCGTCTCCCAGGTCGTCGGCTTCGAAGGCAAGATCAAACGCGACCCCACCAAGCCGGATGGCACGCCACGTAAACTCTTGAACGTCGACAAGCTTCGCTCTCTCGGCTGGTCTCCCAAGATCGGTCTGAAGGAGGGCATCGCCGACGCCTACCGCTCCTTCCTGGATGG
The DNA here is from genome assembly GCF_002211295.1 of Rhizobium sp. N122. Taxonomy (NCBI): domain Bacteria; kingdom Pseudomonadati; phylum Pseudomonadota; class Alphaproteobacteria; order Hyphomicrobiales; family Rhizobiaceae; genus Rhizobium; species Rhizobium sp. N122. The sequence continues at coordinate 31,352 of NZ_LOKU01000028.1, forward strand.
TCGTTATCTCGAACGCAGTAACGGGGCTACATCCAGCGACTTGACCGATCAAAACGACATTAGTTTCGAGAGAGCCGAGACTTCCGCGCTGCATGCGCCGCCGCTCTCTACGGTCGCACATCATCCTCGCGCATAGCGAACTTGCCCGAGGGATAAAAAGACTTTGTCCGGGGGGACGCATATGCTGGGATGGGGCAGATAGTGCAACCAGTCGAAATCAGGATTGCAGCGCTCATTTTCCTGATAGTCGTGTGGGCGGTGATTATCGGTGCGGCCATGGATTTTTTCGCGGTCGAGATACCGATATCGCTTGTCGCCCTATTACACAGATAATCCGCGTCGGATGGCTCGGCGAGATCACCTACTACTGAGTTGGCGGAATAACCAGAGCTGCAATAAAGTTGACAGGCGCGACTATTTGCTAATCCGAGCGGACTAGGCTGAGTTCCGGCGGGTCCTGACGCGCCGTCTGCTCGCGCCTGCTCCAAAAGTATTCTCATCGCGCGTATGGCACACCATCAGCCGACGTCCTGTGGGAACCTTCGTCATTTTTTACGGTTTGGTGCTTTGCTACCCGGACGGGAGAATATGTCTGCGGACCTTAGCACAGACCTCGCAGGACGAAAGAGCCCGCTTGATCAGGAGGAGCCACTCAATTGCAACGCTCAAGGGAGGGGGTGCTGGGTGCGAAATGCGCAACCAGCAGCCGATTTACTGAAAGTTCCTGGATTTCACCTTCAGCGTATCGATATGGAGATCCGGCGTGAACATGTCCCTCGCCCGAACCCCCGGAGGCGCTTTTTCGCGCGAATCCGGGCTGCCCGGCGAACCGTGGGCGAATTCGTCGCCGCGGCCGGTGGTGGCACGAAATGCACCGTCGTGCCCGGCAAGCCCCGACAGATCGGCCGACAGGTCGAACAACTGCTGGGCGACCAAGTGAACTACCTCGCCTTCCCGCTGGATCTTGCCGTTGATCGCCATCATGCTGGCGCCGAGCACCACCCGGCGCGACCGTTCAAACAGCTTCGGCCAGACGACGACATTGGCAATGCCGGTCTCGTCCTCGATGGTGATGAACATCACACCCTTCGCCGAACCAGGTCGTTGCCGCACCAGCACCAGGCCGGCCGCCATCAGCCACCGGCCGTCCCGCGCCGTCATGGCCTCGGCACAGGTGGCGATCCGCCGCTTGGCGAGGTCGGCGCGCAGGAACCTCAAAGGGTGCTCCCGCAGTGTCAGCCCGACGTGACTGTAATCCTCGACGACGTTATGCCCCTCGGTCATCTGCCTGAGTTCGACGTCCGGCTCGTGCTGCTCGGCAATTGCCCGCGCCTCGCGTTCGGCTGCGGCCATGAAGAGAGGCAACGGCTCGTCGCGCAGGGCCTTGATCGCCCAGAACGCATCGCGTCGTTCGAGCCGCAAGGCCGGTAGGAACGCGTCGGCTTCGGCGAGCTCGACAAGCGACGCTGCCGGCACACCCGACCGGCGCCACATGTCATCCACCGAGACGAAGGGTTCGTCGGCGCGCGCGGCGATAATGCGTGCGGCGTCGGCGGTCGCCAGTCCGCGTACCAGACGCATGCCGAGCCGCACCGCATGCCGGTCAGAGCCCTCCACCTCCTCGAGCGTGTAGTCCCAACGCGACCGGTTGATGCAGACCGGTCGCACCTCGACGCCGTGTTTCCTCGCATCTGCTACGATCTGGGCAGGGGCATAAAATCCCATCGGCTGCGAGTTCAGGAGAGCCGCGCAGAAGACATCCGGGAAATGGCATTTGATGTAGCTGCTGGCATAGGCGATCAGCGCGAAACTGGCAGCATGGCTTTCGGGGAAACCGTAGGAGCCGAAGCCTTCCAATTGGCCGAAGGTGCGCTTGGCAAACTCCGGTGAATAGCCGTTGCGGATCATGCCGGAAACGAGCTTGTCCTCAAACCTGCTGACGCCGCCGGTGAACTTGAAGGTCGCCATGGATTTCCGGAGCTGGTCGGCTTCGCCGCCGGTGAAACCGGCACAGACCATCGCGATCTTCATCGCCGACTCCTGGAACAGAGGCACGCCCAGCGTCCTGTGCAAGACCGCCTCTAGTTCGGGCGTCGGATATTCGACCTTTTCCTTGCCCTCGCGGCGGCGCAGATACGGATGGACCATGTCACCTTGGATCGGCCCGGGCCGGACGATCGCCACCTGGATGACGAGGTCATAGAAGGTCTCCGGCTTCATCCGCGGGAGCATCGACATCTGAGCCCGGCTCTCGATTTGGAAGGTGCCAAGCGTGTCGGCCTTGCAGATCATCGCATAGGTGGCCGGGTCTTCCTGCGGGATGGCGGCGAGGTCGAGTTCCTGATGCTTGTGGGCGCCAATGAGGGCAAAGGCTTTGGCCATGCAGGTCAACATGCCCAAGGCCAAGACATCGACCTTCATCATTTTGAGCGCCTCGACGTCATCCTTATCCCATTCGATCACCTGGCGATCGGCCATCGCCGCCGGTTCGATCGGCACAAGATGATCCAGCCTGTCGTGGGTCAGGACAAATCCACCCGGGTGCTGGCCGAGATGCCGCGGTGCTCCCATCAACTGCTGGGAAAGCCGGAGCGTCAAGGCGAGACGCCGATCCTCCGGATTGAGGCCGAGGGCCCGCACCTGGCTCTCGCCGACGGTTTCCGACCAGGACCAGATGCCGGCGGAAAGCGCCTTGATCAGGTCCTCGGGCAGGCCGAGCGCCTTGCCGACATCGCGAATGGCGCCCTTGGCGCGATAGCGGGTCACGGTAGAGCAGAGGGCTGCCTTGTCATGGCCGTAGGTCTTGTAGATCCATTGGATCACCTCCTCTCGCCTCTCATGTTCGAAGTCGACATCGATGTCGGGCGGCTCGTCGCGCTCCTGGCTGACGAAGCGCTCAAAGAGGAGATTATTGGTATCAGGATCGATCGAGGTGATGCCGAGCACATAGCAGACTGCGGAATTCGCGGCCGATCCCCTGCCCTGGCAGAGAATGCCCTGCGATCGGGCATAGCGGACGATCGAGAAGACCGTCAAAAAATAGGGGGCGTATTTCATGGTCTCGATCAGGGACAGCTCGTGACGGATCGTCTTTTCGACATGCGCCGGCAGCCCTTCCGGATAGCGCGTCGTAACGCCCTCCCAGGTGTAATGCTCCAGCGACTGTTGTGCAGTCATGCCCGGGATCAGCGCTTCTTCGGGATATTGATAGACGAGCTCCTCCAGACTGAACCTGCAGCGCTCGACGATTTCCTTCGAGCGTGCCAGCGCTTCCGGATAGCGGGGAAACAGACGCGCCATTTCTTCCGGCGGCTTCAGGTAGCGGTCCGCATGCCGCTCGCGCTCGAAGCCGACATCGTCGATGGTCGTGCCGGTGCGAATGCAGGTGACGACATCCTGCAGTTGCCGCTGTCCGGGTTCATGAAACAGCACGTCATTGGTGACGACCGTCTTCACCCGATGCTGCGCCGCCAGGTTCGACATTTCGTGTAGTCGCAGCTGATCGTTCGGCCGCCGGCGCAGGCAGAGCGAGACATAGGCGCGGTCGCCGAAAATCTCGGCCATCTTCCTCAACTGCACGGCGCAGCCATCGTCCGGCATATCCGGGACCAGGATGCCGATCAGGCCTTCGCAATAGTGCGCTACATCCTCGAGATGCAGGATGCAGTTGGCTTTGCCGCCGCGGCCCTTGCCCAAGGTCAAAAGCCGCGTCAGCCGCGAATAGGCGGTGCGGTCGGTGGGATAGACGAGGATCGACATGCCGTCGGCGAGATCGAGCCGGCAACCGACGACGAGCCGCAGGCCGGTGGCGCGGGAAGCTTCGAGCGCCCGAACAATGCCCGCCAGGCTGTTGCGGTCGACGATCCCGAGCGCCTCGATGCCCATCAGCTTGGCGGTCGCAAAGAGTTCTTCGGCCGAGCTTGCGCCGCGAAGGAAGGAGAAATGCGTGGTGACCTGCAGTTCGGCGTAGCGCATCAGGCAAACACCCCGTGCAGGAACCATTGGTGCGATCCGGTGTCGGCGTCGACGCCATCGCCGGAGCGGAAAATCCAGAAGCGCTCACCGGCATCATCCTCGACGACGAAATAGTCTCGAACCGCGACCCATTCGGAGCTGCGTTGCCACCACTCTCCGAAAATCCGCTCCGGGCCGTCGGCGCGCTTCACCCGGCGCCGCTTGCCACGCCAGGTAAAGGAAACCGGCGGATGATCGGGCAGAAGCGCAATCACCTTGATCGCTTCCGGGTGCGGCAAGAGCCGCGACGGCCGCGGCCAATGCAGCGGCCAGGTGGCGCCGATTTTGTCGGCCGTCGGTGCGATCCGCCGGACACTGCGCTCAGGGACATCGCTTGCCACCGGCGCGACACGGAAAATCCGCTGACCGCCGCGGTTTCCCAGCACGTCAATGAGCGGCGTCACGTCGGTCACCTGTTCTTCGATCAGGGAGGAAGCCGACTGCGCCTCAACGAGCGGTTCGGCGACGATTGCCGCGAGGCTCAGCTTCTCGATGCCGAAGCCCGGCTCGATCTTCTCGATCCGGTCGCGGAAAAGTTTTGTCAGCCAGGCGATATCTCGGGCGGGCTTGGCGGTGCCCGCCCGAAGCGACTGGATTGTGTTGTCGACGCGGTGGACGATCAGATCGGCGCGCCGCACGCCAAGTCCTCGTTTCTCGAGCTCCAGACAAAGCTGCCGCACCAGGCGGCCCACATATTTCTCGATCGTCTCCGGTGCGCCGATCGGTTCGGCAAAGGATTTTTGGACCTCGACGAGATCCGCCGGTCGGATCGGGTCGATGGGCTCGGCGAGCCGGCCGTACATCTGATCGAGCCGGCGCCCGACCTCGGGCCCAAAACGCAGCGTCAGCGGCGCCCGCGGCGTCACTGCCAAATCGCCGACGGTGGCGAAGCCGAGGGTTCTGAGGCTCGCGACGATCTCGGCCGGCAGCCGCAGCGAGGATAGCGGCAAACGGTTTACGGCCTTGGCGGTCTCGCCGCGCCGGACGATGACCGTCTCGCGATCCGTGGACCGGGCAAGCGCATGCGCCGCACCCCAGGTGTCGGCGATCGCCGCGCGCGCGGCAAGACCCCGGGCGCGGAAGCGGTTGACGAGACCGGAGAGCATCAGGTCCTCGCCGCCCTGCAGATGATCTGCGCCTTCGGTATCCATGACGATGCCATCAGGGGGATCCATGGCGACGACGGGAGAATGTTGCGACAGTGCCCAAAGCGTCAGCCGTTCGAGTGTCGCGAGGTCGGCCGCCGGATCGGCATCCACCATCGTCAATCCCTGAACCAGCGCCTGCGCCCTGGCGGCCGGCATGCCGACGCGTAAGCCCAGTTTTGCAGCGGCCCGGTCGGCCGCCGCCACCCATCGCTTCGACCCGCTCCTGGCGATCGCCACCAGCGGCGTGTCAAGGCTGAGCGAAGGATCGGCGCGCCTGATCCGGTCGGTCGGCAGCGTCGGAAGAAAGACAGATACGACCCTTGCCATCACATGCTCCGATAATGAATTCTCCTCCCTCGCCTGCCCTGACCCTCATGAGCTCCGCCAGCCATCGCGCGCGGCCCACGCCCGGCACGGGCAACGGCTCGGATGGCAGCACCGAGATCCGCCAGCGTGTCGCCGCGGCCGTCGGCATGCCGAAATCGGAGGCTTCCGTCTGGCGCCGCCATCGACGGATCACCAGGCCCAATGTGCCGGACTTTTCCGCGGCAAGCTGCAGCCGGCGCGATGCCGTCATCGGCAGGCGCACCAGTTCGGCGACGACGGTGCCGAGGCCGCCATAGCGCAAAGCCTCTTCGAAGCTTGCGAGTACCGTCTCTTCCTTGTCGCACTCGACGAAGATAACGCGATCGGGGTGCAGCCCGACCTGGGCAAGTGCTGGAAAGAACAGATCGAAGCGGGTGAGGCACCAGACCACCTTGCCGGTGGTACGGGCCGCGATACCGCCGATGAAGAGGGCCGCGGCCGCGCCGTCTATCGCGCCATTTCCGCCTCCGGCGACTTCGTGCAGCGCACCGAAGGCAAGGCCACCTCCCGCCAGCTGCGCATCGATCTCACCAACACCGAACGGCAGGACGCTGCGGCGGCGCGAACCGGCACCTTCCAGGCTGGCGATTTTCTCGCGCAACTCATCCAGAAGAGCATTCGAAATGGCGGCTGATGTAGGCATGATCTCCTTTGGAGCACCGGTTTCTACTTGAGAGGTGCAATTATGTTCTCTATTTGTTCTCAAGGCGAAAACGAGTCAATGCGCACCCAACGCGCTTAAGTTGAGCGCGTCGAGGTAAACAGCGGATTCCCCGAGCGGATTCAACTCGATGACGGATTGAAATTTTTTTCGGATGGCGCAATCGCAGCTAGGAGCGTCCGACCTCCCAGCTGGCCGCGATCAATATATCTGCATGCCGCGCCGCCCCAACCTCGAAGATATCCTGCGTGGTCGGGTACGGCTAAAAAGCTGCCCGCCTTTTTGAGCCCCGGCAGGCCGAGCAAAGGCATCCGGTCAGGGATCACCTTGCTGAAACAGGGAACTGCTGGAGCCTGCCAAAGTTAGTTTTGTGAAGCTATGGCGGAGTTCGATAGGAACCACGTCGAAATCCTTAGGACATCAGCATCTGGCTTGGCGGCGAGCTCGTCGCGACACTCGATGAATAAAATGGGAGTTCCGCATGGAGACCGAGACGATAATTTTCCAGCCGAGCGACTGGGTCCCGAACAATCCCCGCCTTCCTGTATTGCTTTACCGGGGACTGGTAGCCAATGATGGGGCTATTGATTTCCAAGGACGCTTCGCGGCAAACGGCTGGACAGGCATCTGGGCAAACGGTGTGTTCGACTACCAGCACTTCCACTCCGGCGCCCATGAAGTGTTGGGAGTCGCCCGTGGTACCGCAACGCTGCTGATTGGCGGCCCAGACGGCCAGGCGCTGGCGGTGGCGGCGGGAGATTGTTTGGTATTACCAGCCGGCACAGGCCATCAAAACCTCGGCTGCTCCGCTGACTTCCGAGTTATCGGCGCCTATCCTGACGGCCAGGATGCCGACATTCAAACATCGGCTGCTTCAAGCGATATGCTGTCCAAAATATCGGCAGTACCCTTGCCCGCCACCGATCCCGTTGAAGGATCGTCGGGATTTCTCATTGAGGCGTGGCGCCAACCATCCGCGTGCCGCACCGCAAAATCATGACAGGCAAGACGCGCCGCCTCGAGCAGGGGCTGCCAAAGACGCGAGCGAAATATTTCGCACGGCCCGCCGTTTTAGAATCTTCCGTTTTTGGCGTCCGCAGCGAAGTGAGTGATGAAGCGAATTCCGCCGCTCTTCCTGCACTGCCAGGTTCATTTCGCGCGCACGACGATCTGCTCCAGCTTAGGGAGCTTTTTTGCGATAAATGCGCCAATCCGCCGTCTCCCGCACGAGGTCATAGTGGCGGGCTATATAATGCGCATAGACGTCCCGCATGCCGTTCCCTGTCCAGATTTCGATGGGCCACTTCGGATCGAGGATCAAGTCCACGTCGGCAAACATCTTTTCCGCCACCGGATGATATTCCTGCCCAAGAGTGCGACCCCAATGATACCAGGCACTGTCGCCGGCCGGCGGCGTCAGTCGCAGCCCCGCGGAAAATGGATTGACGAAGTCCAGAACGGCGACACGCTGAGATTTCCCATCCAGTTGCGAAAGAGCCGCCGACGCGTCGGCAAGCGTTCGGTTGTAGTCCTGGAAATATTCATATTGGCCGGCGCTCCACATCTTCACCAGGCGGACCCCGGAGAAGGCGGGCAGCGGAATAGCGTCGCCTCGCCCGCCAGCGGCATAATAGGCATGAATGGCAAGCGACGCGGCATTGCCGACCGCGGCCGGGGTGAGCAGGAATGCTAAGAGTAGCGGCAGGGCGATCCGCGCTCTTCCATACCGGGAAGGAAGCTCTGCGCGAAAGAAACATGCCGACAACACGGCAGCGCTCGCGCCAAGTGTCACAATCCCAAAGAATTGGAAGTTCTGCGAGATCAGAAGGATCCCGGTTGTGATGCAGAACCCCACGAAGAGCAGATGCCGATAGGTTGGCGTCAGGATGAGAAGGATGACGGCGACAGCCAGGTAAGCAAGAAGGTCGACGAAGTTACCCCGTACCACGTGACCGATAGCCGTCATCGTCGGGAGACCGCCGCTGTTCTTCCCCGCAAGACTGATGTCGAGGAGGTAGTTGACCCCTCCGCCCCAGAGCGTCTCCGTCGCGAGGATGCTGGCAGCGACGATCCCAAACGCGAGCGCCACCCAGCCGATCTGGCGCCGGTCAAAAAGCATGAACATCAGAAAGGCGACGCCCACCACTCCATATGTGATCTTGGTGTAAAGCATCAGCAGCACGAGGAAGCTGGCGCACGTGGCGTCCGCGCCTTTGCGGTTTGAGGCGCCTGGCAACCGGCGCAGGTACATAACCAGCAGCAAACTGAGTGACGCCCAGCCGATCCGGTTGTAGAACATGGCAAAGCTGAGTTCCCCGATCCGTTCGCCAGGGTTTGCAGGAGCCGCGAGCACCAGAAGCAGACAGGTTGCCAGCGGCAGCCCAATCGCCCAATGCATCCGGCTGCCGACGATTCCTGCGGCGACAAGCGAAAATAGCAGGATCAGCAGAGACATTCCCACTGGCATTGCCGCCCCCATGCTACCGGACAAAGCGTAACCGACCGCCGGGATATAGAATGTGAGCGGCCCGAGAGACGTATGGAAATCAACGTTCGGAATCTGTCCAGCCGCAATCCGATAGGCACCATCAAGGAAAACGAAAAGGTCATTGACGTATCTGGTTGTGACTGTTGCGCCGGGCAGAGCCAGGAAGGCGGCAAGAAACAATCCAATGCTGGGGACAACGGCACACCACCAGTTCAACTGGACGGCGGGTCGCGGTGTATCTTTCTCCGTGATCGCTCTCGATGCTTGTGTCACCGTGCCTCACTTTGCGCCTTTGCCTGGCGCCATTGGTAAACCGTCCATTCGGATGTCTTCCGCACCACATCGAAGTTCGCCGAAAGGAACGGGCCATATAGCTCCTGCAGCGGCAGGCTGTTGATACCTGTCTTTGGCACCATGACGATCGTGACGTCGGCAAAGAGCACGTCCGGCGGGATGTAAGACCGTTGATTGATGTTGCGGTTCCAGTGAAGCCAGGCAGTATCGCCGGCGGGCGGGCGAATGCCGAGTCCGGCCGAAAATGGGTTTGCGAAATCCAGGACAAAAACTCTTTCGGCTGGAACCGGCAAAGACTGGAGAAGCGCGCCACCGCTGACAATGTCATCAAGGTAGCGCCTGATGAAATCGGGCTCCCCGCCAGGCGGATCGACTTCCCGGACATCAGCAAATCGCGGCAGCCCGAGAGGCTGCCCCGCCTTCTCGGCCGCGAGGGCCGTATGCAGGACGAGGGCCGCGCTGTGGTGCACGATCGGAGGCAACAGGAACAGGATAACCATTAGCGGCAGGGCGCCCGCAGAACGAGCTGAGCGTCCTGTTGGTCCGCCGTCCTGGCCCGGTTGAAGCCAGGGCGTCTTCTGGGCCAGCGCGGTTGCCCCGCAATAGAGCGTGATGATGCCCCAGCTGTGGGCGTTCTGATTGATGAGCGCGACGCCCGCGCCTAAGCAAAACCCACAGAAGAAAAGATCTCGCAGGCTGCGGCTTTGCCAGATGGCGAGCGAAGCGACGGCAGCGAATACGGCGAGATCGGATATATTTTCGCGCAAATTTTTTAGAATGCTGCCGACATCATGACCACCGCTGACGCGGGCGGCCGCCCGCAGATCCTCGATGTGCTGGGCAGTTCCGCGCCAGAAGAACTCGATGGCGACCATCGCCAGTCCCGTCAGCAGCAGAGCCGTCACGCCCCAGCGGCGTTGCTGCCGATCCGACAAAATGATCAGGATCAGCCCGGTGCCCGCAAGACCGTAGGTCACCTTGGTGTAGAACGAGACAAGCAGAAGAAAGGCGGCTCCGAGAGCATCGGCACTATCATTGCGCCTGCTAGATGACTGCGGTGCCAGATACATGACCAGCAACAGGCCGAGAGCGACCCAACCGATGCGGTTATAGAACATCGCGAAGGAAGGATACCAGATGGAGCTGCCAAGATTGATCGGAGCTGCAAGAATGAGAACAAGGAATATCCCGAGTGCGGCGGCCAAAGACGTGCCCAGACGCGACACAAGGATGCGGATCATCGCGGGGATGAAAGCGACGAGCACGATCGCCATCCCCAGTGGTACGGCAGCTCCAAAATTTCCGGACAGAAAGTATCCCGCAGCCGGAATGTAAAAGACGAGTGGCCCGAGCGCCGTGTGGAAATCTCGGTTCGGCACCTGGCCCCAGGCGATGCGATGCGCGCCGTCGATAAAGATCAGAACGTCATTGATGAAGGCGGCATTGATGGTCCTGCCCGGCAGTGCCAGCATGGCTGCACAGGCCAGGGCGACGACGATGATTGCAAGTTCCGCCGACAGGAACCGCCGTACCCAGGCTGCGGATCGTCTGTGGGCACCACCTCTGGCTCCGATTGCGTAGGCGGCCTGATTGGTGGGTTTCGTCACAGCCGCAACCTCTTGAAGATGGACTCAGGGATTGACCTGATTACCGTCATGAGCGGTCGCCATATCCCCCTGACGTAGACCACGTCACTGCGGCTACCGCCCTCGGCGACCGCGAAGATCTTTTGCGCCACCTCCTGCGGTTCGGCCGTAAGAAGCGGCGGGAGCCTCATTCCGTCCGTCATCCGCGTGCGAACAAAGCCTGGCTTCACGGTCAACACGCGCACTCCCGAACGGGACAGCCTGTTCCTCAGGCCTGACAAGAACGCGGTCAAGCCGGCTTTGGCGGCGCCATACACGTAGTTCGACGCCCGTCCGCGATCGCCGGCGACAGAGCTTGTTCCCACGATCGTGCCCGATCCGCGCGCCGCAAATCGCTCAGCCAGTAGACCGAGGAGCAAAGCCGGCCCCTCGAAGTTTGTCCGCATGACCATGGCGGCGTATTCGAGCTCCTTTTCAGCCCGAGACTGCTCACCAAGTTCGCCGACGACGCAGATCACCGTGTCAGGCAAAGGTGACAGGGCACCGAGGAAGGCCTCGAAACGAGCCGTCTGGAGGATATCCAGCTCATGAACCGTGACAGATGCGCCCGTGCGCGTAGCGATGTCGTCGGCTTCACGTTGGACGGCCGCGTGCGCCCGTCCGGCCAAATGGATGTCCCATCCTGCCTCGCCATAATAGCTTGCCGTCGCACGGCCTATATCAGAGGTCGCCCCGATCATGAGCAGTGTCTTGCCGATCCGCTTCATATGCCGAGCCTTTTTGCCAAACGGGAATTGAAACGACGGTCGGCTCCGGTTGCTCTTCGCAGCTCTTTGAACGCGTCCAGTCTGGGGTAACCGCATTCGAACGTAAGGCGGGACTGGCGCGCGTCTTTGGCCAGATAGAGACGCCCCCCTGCCTTGACAACCAGCTCATCGATTTCGTCTAGCAGCCGCAACACCTCCAGCGTGGCTGGGAGGTCGACCGCGAGCGTATAGCCCGGCGCAGCAAAAGAAAGCAGACCCGCACTGCCTCGCAGCCTTTTCAGAACGGCAAGAAAGGAGCCTTTGCCCGACTGCGCAAAGCGGTCGAGGATGCTCGAGAGGACCTGGAGCGCGTCAGCATCCGGTACCACGCATTGATGCTGGATGAAGCCTCGTTTGCCGTACAATCTGTTCCATCGAAGGATGCGGTCGAGAGGGAAGAAGTAATTATCCCAATGGACCAACATGGGCTTGGCCGACTTGCGGATACCGGCCCGGAAGTAAAGCTCATTGAAGGCGGATACGCTCGCCTTGTTCAAGAGCCAAGCCGGCATATCGAGCGGCAGGGTAAGGGCTGCGCTGTTCGGCGAGGGAAAGAGATCGGCCCTTAGCGTCTCCCTGACCTGATCCGGTGTCGCGTGCTCACCCGCAAAAATCAAAGACCGTCCGTGCGAAGCGCCTTTCGACAGACAATCGATCCAAGCCACCGAGTAGGTCGCCTCCTCCGATTGCCGCAACGCTTTTAATGCTTCGGCGAGGTTCTCGGCTACGGTCGTCTTCTGCGCAATCCAGCCGGTCTCAATCTGTCTCAAGCGAAAGGTTGCTTCAGCAATTATTCCAGTCAGGCCCATCCCGCCGACCGTCGCTGAAAAAAGCTCCGCGTTCTGCGAGCGGCTACACGTGAGGATTTCGCCGTTGGCGGTCACCAATTTCAGTTCGTTGACGTGATCGCCGAATCCGCCATCGCAATGATGATTCTTTCCGTGAACATCTGACGCAACCATCCCCCCGATCGTTACGAACTTCGTGCCCGGAACCACCGGCGGAAAACAGCCCCGGGGGACCAGCGAGCGCAGGACGTCGGAAAGCATGACGCCGCCCTCTGCGGTGAGGACGCGATCGGCGGCATCGAAGCTTTTCATCCGGTTCAATCCACCGCACATCAAGGTCGAATTCTCGCCGATCGCAGCGTCACCATAGGAACGGCCATTGCCACGAGCGATCAAACCTGGACGCGATGCCACAAACCTGCCTAGGGCCTCCGGAACCCGGCAGTGCAATACCTCGCTCTCATGACGCGGATAGCGTCCCCAGCCCTCCATCGTCGCTACGCCTCCCTTGGCTTGAAGACGAATTTTCGGTCGAGAGCGTATTTCGCGATATAGCCAATCCCCAGGCCGATCGCGCCACCGGTATATTTGGCAAGCTCCGTCTTCCAGATTGTCCAGAAGGCGATTTCGAACCCCCAGAATATGAGCGTCGTCAGCACGCTGAACAAGCCATACAGTACGACCTTCGACACCTCGTCGCGATGAGAGGTGTAACGGTCGAAGAAGATCCATCTTTTGTCGAGAACGTATTTGAGGGCAAAGCCGGCGACGGTGCCCGCGAGGATTGATGGCATTAGGCCGGACCAAGGCGCCATTTGGAGAACGATTGCCTGGACAAAGAAATTAGCGGCGGTAGAGAGCACCGCGAAGACGACATAACGGACCGCGACGCCGGTGGCGGTGGTGCTTCGCTGCTGGAACTGCGAACCCATGATGACCACCTCACATCGCGGCCAAGACGAATAGGCTGGCGGCCCCGAGTGTCGCGAGACTGACTTTATCCTTGAAGGCAAAGACAACCGGATCATCATGCATCTGGCCGCGGTGGGCGAGCATGAGAATGCGCGCGATCCAGCAGGCGAGGATCGGGCCCACGAGCCATAACATTCCCGGCCGCGCAAAGATGTCTTGCGCGTTTTCGCTCGCGGCGTAGAGGGCAAACAGCGTCAGCGCATTCATCCCGGCGCCCGCTGCCAGGGCACCCACCATGCCGATGTCGGCCTTCCTGTAGTCCCGGCCCTTGGAGTCCGGCAGGCGCGCGGCGCGGCGCCCGATCAGCTCGGTGTATCGTTTGACCAAAGCGAGCGAGAGAAACCAGCTCATCATGAACGCCAAGAGCCAGGGCGACGGCCAAACCGAGACGGCGGCCGCCCCGCCGATCACCCGGGTCGTATAGAGAGACGCGAGAGCCACGACATCCAGGATCATCCTGCGCTTGAAGAAAAACGAATAGGCGGTGGTCAACGCAAAATATCCCCCCAAAACAAGAACGAACCCCGGCGTCACCATGACGGCGACCGTGAGCGATAGGAGAAGGAGGATTGGAATGACGGCAATGGCGTCCGAAAGCGGAATGTCACCGCACGCAAGAGGCCTGCGGCATTTCGTGCGATGGCCGCGGTCGTCCTGGAGATCCACCAGATCATTGAGGATATAGACGCCGGAAGCACAAAGTGAGAATGCGAGGAAAGCCAGACCGGTGCTGACCAAGCTGTTGACATCGAAGAGCTGATTTATCAGCAGCGGGATAAAGACAAGCCCGTTCTTGACGTACTGATGCAAACGCAACAGCCGCGCCCAGGTGCGCCAGGTCGCTTTCTCATAGGGGAGATATTGGACATCAGCGCACTGTAGCGCGAGTTTTTGTGCGACCGCGGGCGGAGTTCGTATCGCATAGGATTTGGCGGCATAACGCCAAACAGGAAGGTCTGCCGCGTCGTTCCCGATGTAGTCAAATCCGCTTTTTCCGAAAGCGGCCATGAGTTTTCCCGCTTTGACATCGGCCGCGCAATTTGTTGTTTCGCTGGTTGCAAACCAGCCGTCGAAAAGGCCGAGATGTTTGGCGACTGCGGCAACGAGACGCTCATGGCTCGCGGACGCCAGATAGATGGACCGTCCTTCCTCTCTTGCGGCCCGTATTACCTTCACGACCTCCTCGTCATACGGAAGGAAAGCGGGATCGAAATCAGCTGGTTGCGAAAGACGGTGCTTCAGGCAGGCCTTTCCGCAGCACACAGCCTTGACCAGAGCCACAGCCGAGTGAGGGTGACGACCGAGTTCGGCGAATGCGGTTTCGATCAGGAGATCTGATCGTACGAGAGTGCCGTCGAGATCGACCACCAACGGACAAGGCTGCAGTAACGTTTCGAGGGCTTCGGAACCGACCGCCGATGGCGACGCGTGCGTTGGCTCAAGGCGGTCATCCTCCCGGAGTTCTGGCGGAAACTCTCTTTGCAGGAGGAACTCACGATGCAGCTCGCTCAAAGGAATCCCCTCTGCTTGAACCTCAGGAACCCCTCGAACCACGGCCAAGACGGTTAGTTCCATTATCAAGACGCGGGGCTTTCCGGCGTTCGCGAGAGATGCCCCGCAGGGGCTCCTCCGCACGGACATGCTGAGACTTTCCGGGAAACCGGTGTCTCGCAAAAAGGCGGCATTTCGGTCTGGTGCCGCCGAGCATGGTCGTCAGCGTCGGGGACAAGCCCTGGCCGAACTCCTGCTCACCCGACAAGCGGGTTATGGTCTTCTTGCAGTTGCCGTAGGCGGTTATGCACTGCGACCGCTGCTATCTCCCCTTGCGCCATGGCCACACCCAGTTGATTAAGGCCGGTCACGACATCGCCAACTGCATAGAGGCCCGGGACCTGGGTCGTCTGATGTGGGTCAACCTTTATGCGCCTGTCCTGCTCCAACTCTGCCCCCAGCTGTTCGGCGAGCTGTGAACGCGGGGCTATCCCTAACGCCGAATATAGGACCACCCCTTGCAACGCGGCCGAGGCCTTCATGATGAGATCAACGGTTCCGTTCACCGAACGAAAGCAGTGCACCAGCTTCTCGCCACGGATGGTGACACCGTGCTCGATCAACCGAGCCAACGTAGCGTCTTTCACATCCAGTCTTTCACCGAGTGTCGCGATGGTGATCTTTTTCGTGAACGATTTAAGGAAAAGGGCTTCTGACGCCGCTCGCTGTGTCGCGCCAATCACCACCGTGGATCTTCCAGCAATCTCATAGCCGTCGCAAATCGGGCAGAGGCGAATATGTCCTGACCGAACGAAATCAGTCGCTTCGCTGATAGGCGGCAATCGATCTTCGACACCCGTCGCCAGGATGATGTTTTTGGCGCGCATGTGCCGGTCTTCTTCAAGTCCCGCGATGAAGCCGAAGTTACCTTCCCGCTCGACCAGAGATACGGCTGCCCGCACGATCTCGACACCCAGGTTCTGCAGCTGCGTTTTCATGCGTCTCGATAGCTCGCGCCCTTCGATGCCTTCGGGAAAGGCCGGATGATTTCGCGAGAGCGGGATAAGCAGTGCACGGCTGTGGCCTGAATCAATGACGACAACGCTGCGGTTTAGCCGTGCCAGGTAAATGGCGGCCGCCATGCCTGCCGGCCCGGCACCTATCACCATCGCGTCCAGTCTTGCCGGCGTAGCTGTCATCGCTTGAACTCCTTTGCAGCCCTCCAACCTCGACGAGACGTCACGGTTCCGGCGCCGGTGGTCGCAATCGAACGCTGCGCATCCAGGCGAATGCATGCCTCGCCCATCGAAGGTTCGGATGCTTCACGCTTGATCAACATGGACGGACTGGAAGTCGATTTATCGATAAAAAAAAGCTCCGCAAGTTTTGCGGGGCAATGATATCCAGTGGAAAGGCGGATGGGGGAAGAAGGGACCCGCATCCGCCCGTCGAACTCACCGCTTGTAAATAAGTTCCCACTCTTGCGAGCTTTACATCAGCAACCGCACCAGAGCGTCCTCATCTTTCACCCCATGTCGAAACGACTGAAGAATTCGATTGGCCAGTTCCTCGCGCTCCGCTTCCGATTTGATCCGTCTAGCGGCAACGAGGTGGTAGAACACCCTCTGACACAAAGCGAGATCGGCGTTTTCGAGGGTGTTTGCACCTTGTGCAGTTTGCCACGGGAACATGATAACCTCAGAATCCCTGTATTGAGGGTAGGTTTGGGAGGCGCCAGTTTCAGCCCGCGCATCCGCTCCAGAAGATTTCAGGTCGCTATATTCAGGTCGGGGAGCGACTATTATCGTCTGCTCAATTAGCGCCGATGTCAGCGGCCGAGTGAGGCTACCGTGCTGAACCATCACGTCTCGAACGTGGCTCTGATCGTCGCGGTGCTGCCGTCCGCTTAGTGTCTCTGATAGAAGATTTCCACAGAATGAGAACGCCTTGGGCGGCTGGAAGTTCGGCGCAGAACCGAGGCATCCGCGGGGATAGTTGATATAGCGCCGAAGCCTGCTATGTTCTCTCTTTGTTTCGGCTTTGATTGATTGCCGATCCCATAGACTAGCGCTGAAGCCGCCATGAACGAACGATGAGCTCGACCCCCTTCCGAAAAATCGTCCACGTCGACATGGACGCCTTCTACGCGTCGGTCGAGCAACGCGATAATCCCGAGCTGCGCGGCAAACCGATAGCCGTCGGCGGATCGGCCGCCCGCGGCGTGGTGGCGGCAGCGAGTTACGAGGCCCGCGCCTATGGTGTCCATTCGGCGATGCCGTCGGTGACCGCTAGGAGAAAATGCCCGGACCTCATCTTCGTGCCGCCGCGCTTCGACGTTTATAAGGCGGTGTCGCAGCAGATCCGCGAGATCTTCGCCGAATACACGCCTGACATCGAGCCCCTCTCGCTCGATGAGGCCTATCTCGATGTCACCGAAAATCTCAGGGGCATGCAGATCGCCACCGACATCGCCCGGGAGATCCGAACCAAGATCAAGCAGATCACCGGCCTCAATGCGTCGGCTGGAATTTCCTACAACAAATTCCTCGCCAAGATGGCGAGTGACCTCAACAAGCCCAATGGTCAGGCCGTCATCACGCCGAAGAACGGCCCAGCTTTCGTGGAGGCCCTCCCGGTCAAGAAATTCCATGGCGTCGGTCCCGCGACGACTGAGAAGATGCACCGGCTTGGGATCGAAACCGGCGCGGACCTCAAGCAGCAAACCCTTGAGTTCCTGGTGGAGCATTTCGGGAAGTCGGGACCCTATTTTTACGGCATTGCGCGCGGGGTCGACGAGCGCCAGGTCAGGCCGAACCGAGTGCGCAAATCCGTCGGCGCCGAAGATACCTTCTCCAAAGACCTCCATGCCTACGAGGCGGCGCGCGAAGGTCTTCAGCCGCTGATCGAAAAGGTGTGGGGCTATTGCGAGGCCAATGGGATCGGCGCCAAAACGGTGACGCTTAAGGTCAAATATGCCGACTTCAACCAGATCACCCGCAGCAAGACGATTCCGGCTCCTCTCGCGGCGATCACCGATCTGGAGGACATCGTCAGCCTGTTGCTGGCGCCGGTCTTTCCGCCTCGAAAGGGCGTTCGGCTGCTCGGCGTCTCGCTGTCATCGCTGGAGCGGCAGAGCTTCGGGGGGGAACCGCAGCTGAGACTGGCGCTTTAGACCGCCAGCATCGGCTGGGCAGGCGCGCCAGCGTGGCGTTTGACCCGGAAGGTGCCCGCCGGCAGCGGCCGTAGGATTTCCTCTTCGGGGACAAGTCCGTCCAGCCAAGCCATGCGCTGGTCGCGTGTCAGCGCCGCCATCTGCCGGTCGTGGAACGGCGCGATATCGGCATTTGCCTCGATCGTCAGGACGGCATAGGCCTCCGCCCAATCCGCAGCTGTCGGCCGCCAGATTCCCGCGAAATAGAACCAGTCGCCATTGGCGAGCGAGAATCTGAAGCTCTTGTGGCGAAACTCCGAGACTGGCACCAGGCAGCGGTGTGTCGGAAATCTCCGTCCTTCCGAACGGATGACGTTCACCGCGCGCGGACCGCCGTCGCGTGGGCGCAGGCCCCACGGCAGTTCCACCATCTCCACATCGCCGTCATGGCGCCGGATGATGACGCGGCGCTCATTGAGCGGAGCATCGGACCGAAAAACGATCGCGTTCATAACTTCTGGAACATACCAAGAACACGCATATTAGACAAGACCGATGGATAAAACTGTGCTGATAATCGAAGACTGGTAGTCCAATGGATGCGTGCAAATGAGACTGTACTTCAGATGGTCATGCGGCACGTTCGCGATCGCCCACCCATCGTCGGGCGGCAAACTTTACTGATCAAAGACTGGTCGCGCTCCGCCTGCCGACAAAGAAGGCGGGCGAACGCCTCACCCCGGGGCGCATACAATTCGAGCATATTTTGCACCTGTAGCGCCTCAATGACTGGACCACACGTGAAGGGAAGAGCGATGTGCAATGATTATCGGCTGATGGTGGATGTCGCCTCGGTTGTCGAGGATTTCGCCGATCTCAAGATCAAGATCCGTTTCGGTGAAGGCGCGCCCAATCTCGAAGCGCGCGAAGACATCAAGATCACCGATATAGGCCCGATCGTCAGGACGATCGATGGTGACCGCGAGGAAGCCGAGCTCGTGCAGCGGCGTTGGAGCTGGCCCGGACCGAACAAACGGCCGGTTTATAACTTTCGGTCGGAGGGTCGCGAGTTCACTTCCAATCGCTGCCTGATCGTTGCCGACGGCTTTTACGAGTTCACCGATCCAACAGACCCGAAAAAGAAGCGCAAGGACAAGTGGCTGTTCACGAAGAAGAACGAACCGATCTTCTGCATTGCCGGCATCTGGCGCGAAACACCGGAGTTGGGCCAAGCCTTCACCATGCTGACGATGGAGCCAGGGCCGGACATCGCGCCGTACCACGATCGGCAGATTGTCATCCTGGAACGCGGCTCCTGGGCAGATTGGCTTGACCCGACCGTTTCCGCGAAGTCGTTGATCAAGCCGCTCCCAGGGGGCACCCTTTCTGTCGAGCATGTCGGCTGAGCCCCCCGGCCCTGCTACATAGAGCTGCCCATGAGCCGCGGCCTGGTGTGGCGGCGATAGCAGGCGGCCCTGATCGTCTCCTGTCCGCTAACGGTGGCAATCATCTGTGACGCCCAAGGTCGGTCGCCTGTTTGAAAAGCGCGGCAGGCGGTCAGCGGATAAGCAGATCGCCGCGGCAAGGACCATCAGTCCCATGCCGATAAATCTCTGGGGTTCAGCGGGTTCGTCGGCGGAGATCACGCCGACTGAGACCGCAATGGCAGGAGACACGAAAGCAAAGCTGCCCGCTCTTGCCGGACCGATGTCCCGCAAAAGCTGCATATAGACGCTGTAGCCGAGCAGCGAACCGAAGATGACGAGGAATAGCCAGCCGGCCACCGCTTGCCATTCCCAGGGCGTAACCAGGCTTTCGGCCGAGCGAGGCTCTATCGCTAGAGAGGCAATCAGCAACACGGTACCGCCGATCAGCGTCGTCAAGCCGGAAAGGCGCGCGCTGCCATAATTTGATATCAGAGGTTTTGCCAGCACGGACCCCCAGGCCGAGGAAATGGCTGCCCAGGCGATCGCCATGAGTCCGATCATCGGCAAGCCCTTCTGAAGCCCAGTTAGATCAACGGAGGGCGCGAAAAGGAGGACAAGGCCGAAAGCGCCAAGCAGCATCGCGAAGGCGCGAAGGCCATTCCAATGTTCCTCCCCCAGGACAACACCGAACGCGAGCAGCGCAAGCGGTGTCAGCGACATCTCCAGAACCGCCGCGGTCCCTGATGGCACGAACTGCATGCCCCAGAACAACGGCCCGTAGCAAAGCGTAATCATCAGCAGACTGACAAGGACCAGTCGCTTCTTATCCGCCTTAGCGAAGCCGCTTCTTTGTCCTCTCGCCCAAGCCAACACGATGAAGACGGCACCGGCCACCATGAATCGCGTTGCGGCAAATATCATCGGGGGCACCGTTTCCACACCGAGCTTGACGGCGATCCAGGTCAGCCCCCATACGCAGCATAAAACAGCAAATTTCAGAAAATTGCGCCTAGACATGTTCCGGCCTTGCGATTGTAACGGTTAAAGACCATTTATACCGTTACAACTTTATTCTCCGGGAGTTGTTCCAGGCATGGCCAATTCGACAGCTGACATGCGCCTGAGCGGCGGTCATCCGGCCCTCGACCTCGCCAATACCGTGGACAGCCGGCGCGGCCGCTGGGGGCCGGACTTTCTGCGGTCATTCGAGGATTTGCTTGTCCTGGCGGAACGGCTCGACCTTGTCGATCAGCAAGCAGTGGCGCGTCTTCGCGGGCAGGCGAAAATTGATCCGCCGAAGGCGGACGCAGTGCTGGCAGACGCTTTGGCACTGCGTGAGGCGATCTACCGGCTCTTTCTTTCCGAGGATGCCGGAGAGTCCTACCCGATCGCAGATCTTCGCCTTGTGGAAGATCGTGCACGACGCGGCCGGGCCCATCAGGTCCTCGCGGCAAATGAAGCTGGTTATGCGTGGACTTCACCCTTTGACGATCTTCCCCAACTGGTTCAGCTCTTTGCGACTAAGGCGGTCGATCTGTTGATGGAGCGCAATCGGCGGCGAGCAGTGCGGGAGTGCAAGGGCAGCAATTGTGGATGGCTGTTTATTGATCATTCCAAGAGCGGGCGACGAATGTGGTGCTCTGACGCGAGCTGCGGCAGCCGCGCTCGTATCAGACGCTTCCGATCCCGAGTGAAAGGCACATAAGGGCCTGACCTCACCGCGCGACGACGGTTGCGGCCGCGCCGACCAAATACTTTCCATTGGCATCGTCGGCGACATGGAACTTCTCACGCTCCGCTTCATAGTCTTGCCCTTGTAGCTTTTCGCGAGCTTGGGTGCGGTTTGCCTGTTCGAGTGGGCTGGGGAGTCGTTACCAAATCTATTGCGCCGTGACGCGCTGCGATCGCAAGGTGATGGGAACCGCCGTCAGATAGCGTGACATCTTTCTGAGATAGGCTTCGCGTTTTTTGAACGAGGATGAAGCTCCTCATCCCCACTCAGAGAGTCGTCCGGGCACGACGAACCCGGAGCATAGAGTTCACTGCGTGCAAATTCGCAATAGCAGGACTTGTTTTCCGATGAGCATCCGATGGCAAGCCTTGGCGGCTCATGATGTGGGCCAATAAGGAGGCGGCTCAAGCCGCCTCCTCCTTGTTGAGATCCGGCTGCAGGTCATGCAGGTAGTCGACGGCCCGTTGCGCATGAGCTGCCGCTGAAAAGATGGCGCGCTTGTCGTTGCCGAGAACCTTGAGCCAGCTGTCGAGATAGCTCGCGTGGTCGGGGCGCGGTTCGAGCTCTGGAACGACACCCGGCGCAGAGAAAGCAGCTGCCAAGTTCGGCAATGAGCTCTTCGCGGGCGCGTTCGCTCCTGTCTTTCGCGTAGCGGCTCAGATCCCGATCGAGCCTTCGCGGTGCAGCGGTCCAGTGCGTCATCTCGTGACTGAGGACGGCGACGTAGGAGGCATCGTGCCGGAAGGCGTCGACGCATGGCATCTGGATGTAGTCCCGAGCAGGAGCATAATAGGCCGCCGATCCACCGTGGCGGATCAGGGCGCCGGTATTGGCAAAGAAGCGGCCGGCAACACCGATGCGGCTCATCCAATCCTGGTCAGGCGCGATGGAATGGGCAAGGCCATTGAGCCCGGTGATTTGATCGGTGTTGAACACGGTGTAGGTTTTGAGAAAGGGGATATCCCGTTCGATTTCGGCGCCTGTCTCCGTCCTCTCGGCGCGAATGAAAGAGCTGGCAAAGACGACGGTCGTGCCGGTTTCGCCCCTGCGAACGGCGCCGCCAAGCTCGATTGCCTGACGAAACGTCATCCACCTTGGTGATGCGAAGCCGCGGGCGATGGCTTCAGACCAGAGGAGCAGAACATTGATGCCGGTGTATGGTTGGCCATTGTGGCGCAGTGGCCGGCTGACCTCGGCCGTCCCGCCTCCCGCCGTCCACGGCTTGGTCCATGGACGGACGCCCTGTTCGAGATCGGCGATGATCTTGGTGGTGATGCGGCTGTAGATATCGGATCGTTGATTGGATTGCTGCCTGTTCATGTCTGAACCTCCGTTCGAGGTCGCGGCCATCGCGACCTGCTACGGCGGTCCAAAAGCCGGGCTGCAAGCGCGGCCCGCACCCGCAGGGCCGCAACGAAGTGGAGGACGGCAAAGCCGTTGGGGGCGGCGCGAGCCTGGCAGGACCAGAGCCGGGGCAGGACGCGATGGCTGCAAGACGACGGCCAGGTTTTGACGCAGGGAGAAATGGCAAATCCAATCCCCTATCTCGCCGCGCACCGCGCACATGAAGAGCATCGAGGATGGCTATATGCCGCGCCGTGGGAGTGAGCGGGCGAGATCGACGATGTAATCGCGCAATGCAGTCCCACTTCCCCGAGGAGTTTGCCGTCAACGGCGATCAAGATGGTTGCTCGGTCTGTCCATTTCAGCTCGTATCCCGCACCAGATTGCGCAGAACGACTACCTGATAAACGTGAGGACGATCCAGAAGGTGCGCGGCTCCATCTGGCTGGGCCCATGGACCAGAATACGCAGATTGATGATTGTGGCAAATCACGTGTCCAGAAGGCGAAAAGTCTGCATGGCAATGGCTAACACCGGCTCGCTTAAAGCGGCTGTATGGGATTCCGGCGGTACCGTGTCAGGTGACGAATACGAAGGATATCGATAATGTCACGGATTCAGCCTCGGTGCTTCTGCCATGGTGAGCTGATCGCACCCGTAGGGTATCGGCGCCGTCGGCGGCGGCACCGGGGGACTTCTGACAGGCCCCGGCTTGATGGCAATTCCGGAGTTGGCCGCCTCGTCGCCGCCGGCTCGCTGGCGGTGCCACAGGCGGCATCATTGGCGCGATGACGAGTTCCGGCGTCTCGGTGATCAAGATTCCGCTGTCAAGGAAACGGTGAAGCTCCCGGCGACAGCGAAAGCCGTGTCCATCAGATGTCGCTTCCCTGATCGCTGTGGCGCAGATGGCAAACGCCAATGGGCCCACCGTTACAAGACTGCTGGATTGCGGGTTTTCACAGACTCGATTGCGCGAAGTTCGGCCCATGGCGCCTTCATCTTACGCGAAGCGCTTCGCTGCTCTCGCAAGCGCCTTCGCGGCGACTTCGTCTCGATCTCGAGGAGGTTGAGAGGTCTCCAGCGAATTCAGCAGTTCCTTGGCGCACTTCGCGATCGTAAGGACAGCCTGCTCGAACGCCGCCTCGTTGCGTTTTGAGGGCTTGGTGGTTCCGCTTAACTTCCGCACAAATTGAAGTGCAGCGTCATGAATCTCCTCGTCCGTCGCTGGCGGGTCGAAATTAAACAGAGGTCTGATGTTTCGGCACATGGCTTGCTCCCGGTCGTTTCCCTCCTCGTGAGAGGAAGATTGCGCTTAACGTAGTCGCATGAGCGTGAAATACAAACGGGCCAAGATAGCACAGACCAATCTAGCAGACGGGAGCAACCCATGCGCGGCGAGTCGTCGCTGTCGGCTTTGACACTCCCCGACTGATGGGGCGTGGGTGGGGTCGGGAGCCGATTGTTGTCGGCTGTTTGAACAGCCCTTCCGCCTGATCGGACTCGTGGCTCACCGACCGAAGGATGCCGAGTCCACTCCCACCGAATTTTTGAACTCATCACACCGCGAATATCCGTCCCGGTGGGAGTTAACCGCTATCTGGAGCCGATCGTCCTTGACGATCGACAATCAGATTTTTTCAAGCAACGACTTGAAACCGATTTTTGCAAAACCAGATAATTTCCGCTGGACGCCGCAAGGGCCAGTTACAGCTGAGGTGCCGCTTGCTCGGCGCCTTCGTACCCATGTTGCTTCAAGGAGGATATGGCTATGGCAACATCTTACGATTATGCACCGCTTTTCCGTTCAAGCGTCGGGTTCGATCGGGTCTTCGATCTTCTTGAAAGCGCACAGCGCGCCCGCTCGTCGAGCGACTGGCCGCCTTATGACATCGTCAAAACGGGCGACGACACCTACCGCATCTCGGTCGCTGTCGCGGGTTTCTCGCAGGATGATCTTGACCTGACATTCCAATCGAACCTGCTGATCATCACCGGCGACAAGCGGGAAACGCAGAGCGACTGCTATCTGCATCGCGGCGTTGCCGGCCGCCCGTTCGAGCACCGTTTCGAATTAGCGGATCATGTGCGGGTTTCGGGCGCCGATCTGACAAACGGTCTGTTGTCGGTTGACCTTGTTCGTGAAGTCCCCGAAGCAATGAAGCCGCGAAAGATCGAGATCCAAACGAACGCGGCCCAAACGAAGCCGCTAAATGCCCTCCCGATCGAGGGCCAGAAAGCGGCCTGACGTCCTAAAAATAGGGGCTCCGTTATCGGCGCCCCTTCCCTTTCAACAATCGGGCTTTTTGAAAGGAGCGCAAAATGAAACCCGATGCGTTCGAACCGCCGGTCACCATTTTGACCGGCCTGGGTATTCCGACGCCAGTTCACTCTGTAATGCATGCCTATCGACTTTTGCTGGACTGGCCCATTGGAAAGCATGACGCAGCACATGCGGTCGCGTTGAGGGCCTGCAAGACGGCCATCAATGGCGAGATCGAACCGGATACAGCGAGAAGCGTATTTGTGGCCTTCGCAGAGAAACACGACCTTCTGGCGCCGGACCACGGTGTCCTTGTGGGAGCCCGCAACAGACACGGTAGTGATCCGCATATGCGATGAATGCCAGGGTGTAACGGGGAATTTCGGCACGGATTGAACGCCATGCTTCCTTGTCCGGCGCACCTGTTTCGAACTTGTGGGATGGAGTGAAGACCGACTAACCAAAAGCCGCAGCTGTAAGCTCTTCCGCATTCCGCCTGACGCTAAGGCTTTAGGCCTGTGCGCAGGATGTCTGTCTAAATTTAAGTTCTCGGATTACTTCCATTTCCGCAGAGAAACGGGAGCAGTCAGCAAACCCACAAGGGCACCGCCTGCGGCGCCCTTGTGTATAGCTGCAGAGCTGCGAGCACTGCGCGTCTTGCGGGCGACAACGCGAGCCCTGGTAACAGCGGCCTTCTCATCGCTTGTGGGGTGGCGCGGGGAACAGCGGGGCGTTTTCGGAGTTTCCTCGAGGACCATGAGGACAAAACGATGCGCTGGCGTTCCTGGCTAACCGACCTAGGCACGTGGACTGCCAGTCCATATGCCTTCGCAATCGTGATTATCTACGGGCTTTCCTGGTTGGTATTCAGTCGTCAGACTCTTGAATGGCACGGCTTGGCCACCCTTGCCACGTGGCTCATGACCTTATTCATCCAGCGCGCCGAACACCGGGATACGCAGGCAATCCATGCCAAGCTGGATGAACTTCTTCATGCTCATGGCGACGCCAGGAACCAAATCACCCATCTTGACGAGAAGGAGCCGGAACAGATCGAGAGTTTCCGGGAGGCCCACACGGCTGCCGACTAACTGCCGACATCTTTCCGCCCGGCCTGACCATTCTGTCGCGTCGATTCTTGCGCCGATCTCTGAACTGCCGGCCGGGCCTTCTCACCTGCGCGACAGCGACGACGACAACCCGACCCCGGGTCTCCGCGCCTTCGAAACGGGTGATCCGCCTGCTAGCAAGACGCGGCCTATAACGCCCTCGGATCCTGCATTCTCGCTCTTTCGCTCGCAGGTTCGTCATACCCGGTTACTCCGGTTTCGTTGAAAAATTCCGCCGACGCCCGGACGTAGAAATGAAGTCAAAAAGAGCCTCGCGCGCCTTTCGCAATTGAAGTTCGCCGGGCCCCGTTTGCCACATCAATAGCAGCCGTGCTTCCCCGCCGACACGGAACAGCCGTCACCGGATTGGCTGGTGACGACTGTAGGAGACGCATCAGTGGAGCGAGTCGGAAGAAGGCGCATTGATGCGAGTGGCGGCCAACCCCACATAGGTTCCGATCAACGTCGTCGACATTTCCTCCACCGAGCGACAGCCTTGATCATAAAGCTCGATAGCTGCGTCGCATAGAAACGACGACGCTTGATCGTCCCATTCGACCCCGTAATATCGGTACCATTCCCGGACAGCCTGCGACATAATGCGATGGTCGGCTCTATTGTTCGCCATGGGACACCTTAGAAGAGAACGCGCGCACGGAAATGCAACTCGAAGGATCGCCAAGACTTTTCAGCGCTGATGGCGAGGGCTCAGTGACGGCTGATTTCGCCTTCAACTTTCTTCCGGGAGTTGCCAGCGCTCTTGACCGCTTTCTTTACCGTATCCGTGGAAACACCTTCCTTGTTCGCTTCGTATTTCACTTCGTGATCTTGCCCGCCAGCAACGCGCGCGCGATCCTGTGTGCGGCCTCGGGATGTCTGGTTCTTTGCCATTGGATTTTTCCTCGGTGAATCTTCGCAAGGAGAGAAACTCGCGACGATTCCAGTAGTTCCCGTGCTCATCATGCTGCGCTTGAAGTGACGACCGGACGCCCTACGCAGGGTCGACGAAGAGAAGCTGACGATGCAGTATCAATGGACATGGGAGCGCGATGGGAGGGGAACCAAGCGGCCGCCTCCATACCGCCGACGCCTGAGCGACGTCCTTCGCGGCAAGTTTGCCGGACCATGCCACGGATTGGGTTTCGACGCTTAAGATGCAGACTATGTCGGCATAGCCGTTCATTGCTCACACCTCGGGTGGACGCTCCGCATAAAGCCGACGGCTTCGCTTCTTCTCAACCCCCGAGACAAGATTCGATCCGGAATCAATCTCTGAACGCATTTCGATAACCTGTTGAAAAATGATTCGTTTCGAGTCGGAACGAATCACCTTGAGACGTCTTTGAGTCGCGACAAAGTGATTCGGAGAAGCGTCATGGCAACAGGGCATCGCGCGCAGTGGAAAGGCTTCATAAAGTTCGGTGAGGTCAGCTGCGGAGTAGCGCTTTATACCGCGGCAAGCACATCAGAGCGCATTACCTTCAATACGATCAATAGGGCATCCGGCAACCGGGTGAACCGAATCTTCATCGACAGCGAGACAGAAGATCCAGTTCCGAAGGAGCAGCAGACAAAGGGCTTCGAGATCGAGAACGGCCAGTACATCATCATCGATCCCGAAGAGGTCGCTGCCACGATCCCCGAGAGCAACAAAACCCTCGAAATCGAAGCCTTCATACCCTGCTCGGATGTGAACGACGTATACTTCGACAAGCCCTATTACTTGACCCCTGACAGGATGGGCAGCGACGCATACGCGGCGCTCCGCGACGGCATGAGGAAATCCAATGTCGTCGCCATAGCGCGCACGGTTCTCTTCCGGCGAATGCGAACCGTGCTCATTCGGGCCCATGGCAAAGGTCTTATCGCGACGACCATGAACTACGACTACGAGGTCCGCTCGGCGAAAACGGCCTTCGAGGACATACCCAAAATGAAGATAGAGGGAGAGATGCTCGATCTTGCCAAACACATCATTGGTACGAAGAGAGGCACCTTCGACCCTGCGACTTTCGACGATCGCTACGAAGCCGCCCTCGCCGACCTGGTCAAGGCCAAAATGGAAGGCAAGGCGCTGCCCAAGCCGAAGAAGATCGAAGTGTCGAAGCCGAATGACCTTCTCGCCGCGCTGCGCGAAAGCGCGGGCATGTTGAATGCCGCTGCAGACAAGCCCAAGCGCACCGCCGCCAATGCCAATCAGGGCACTGGTCGACAACGCGCCGTACGCGGAGCAGCTCCAAAAGCCGCTGCTTCCGGAGCGGCCGCACGTCGCAAGGCAAGCTGAGGAGACCTCATCATGGCACCGCGCTACTACTGGAAGGGCTACTTGAAACTGTCGTTGGTCACCTGCCCTATTGCGATGTCTCCAGCGACCAGCGAAAGCGAGAAGGTTCGCTTCCACACCCTCAACCGCGATACCGGAAACCGGGTCGTTTCACAGTACGTTGATTCCGTCACCGGCAAGCCCGTGAAAGAAGACAACAAGGCAAAGGGTTACGCACGCGGCGAAAACGACTATGTGATCCTGACCGACGACGATCTGGATCGGGTGGCGCTCGACACGGTGAAGACCATTGACATCGAAAAGTTCGTGCCGGCCGATAGTGTCGACTGGATCTACTTGGAAAAGCCCCACTATCTAATGCCTGACGACGCGGTCGGGAACGAGGCCTTCGCCGTCATCCGGGACGCGATGAAGGCGGACAAGGTCGTCGGCGTCTCAAAACTCGTCATGGGTCGCCGCGAGCGCGCCGTCATCCTCGAACCTCGCGATGAGGGCATTGTTCTGTGGTCGCTGCGGTTCGGCGACGAGGTCCGTCCGGAAGAGAATTATTTCGAGGACATCGAGGCCGAAGCCGATCCCGATCTCGTTCCTCTCGTCCAGAAACTGATCAAGCAGAAGTCAGCCCGCTGGTCTACGAGTATGGTTAGCGATCCGATCCAGACCAGTTTGCTGAAGCTGATCGAGGAGAAGAAGAAGCTTCTGAAGCCGAAGAAGACGGCAAAGGGGAAAGCAGCGCCGGCGCCCGCATCGAACGTCGTCAACATCATGGACGCTCTGAAAAAGAGCATCCAAGCCGACCTCAAAGGTCGGAAGGCGGGATGAGAACTCGGCGTTAGCGGACACCAGGGTACGCACGGAAGCGCCGGCTGGCGGATCGATTTCTTGGTGATGAGACTATGCGGCCACCGTCACAAGGCCGAGGGGAGGTATCTGACGAAAAGACTGCGACAGAGCGGGGCGGAGCGATTTCCAGTTAGGTCGAAAACGGAATGTTGCGGGTCATCGCTGATCGGACGCCGCTCGTTGCATCCTTCCCCGAACCCACGCGCTAGGCCAAAGAGAGCGGTTTCTGAAGCAGTGAAAGCGTAGGCTTTTTGACGGTGCAGCCTCTCCTAGTGATGGGCCGAATTCAATGCAGGGTGATCGCTCGCGCTGGAATAGCGATCTCCTCGGCGACGAGGCGGTTGAGCGCGACCGCCACCTCATCGAGAGACCAACCGACACTGAGAGCATGATCAATTATCTGGTGAAATTCGTTTTCGAGATAGTCCTCGCAGTCGTGAATACGATCAGACGAGACAATGATTTGGCGCGAATTTAGGATTTTGGACATGGCCTTATCCTCTTCTGCGAACCTAACAGGTATGACAGGCCATTGTTCCCGCCGTGATCTTGAGCGGCGATCCCAGGTTTTGGGGAACACGATCGACGCCAAGGCTCGCCTCCTATGCGGGTACCCTCACTTCTCGACCTTTTACGGCGATGGGTTCGGGTCTAAATCCCCCGCGCTGCGCCTACGAACGGCCTCAGGTGATGAAGCTTATCCTGCTGGTATAGCTTGATGATGATGGCGACTAGCTGGCAGGGGTCCAGTTAGAGTCTGTCAGGGTTATTCTGAACCATACCCTGCATGTCTGAGGTAGTTGGAGCACTCCTGGGGACTGAACGCCTTCAAGAGTTCTCCAATGCGTCTCCATGTAGTTTCAACGGTTCGTTCGTC